>CAZMOX010000065.1:0-13833 GCA_964567895.1 uncultured Spirochaetales bacterium
ATTGGACCTATTCAAACAGCTGTTATCCCAAAAATATTTGGTAGGCATCATCTGGGAAGTATCAATGGATTAGTTACATCAATAATGGTCATTATGAGTGCACTTGGACCAATGTTTCTTTCGGCAGTTAATGATATTACCGGTTCGTTACGCATAGGTGTAACTCTTCTTAGTGTACTCCCGATCATTACATTGATACTTTCTTATAAAATGCCTGAACGGTTTGATGTTGACAAATCACTATTTGATTGATAAATCAGGGGCAAGCGTATGAAAAAAAGCCTACACGATAAGAATGTAAATCCTTATAATGCAGGCTTTTAAAAGCTCCCCCGGACGGACTCGAACCGCCGACCTAGTGATTAACAGTCACCCGCTCTACCAGCTGAGCTACAGGGGAAAGTGTTCAATGAACCAATTAATCTTAAACCACTGAACGAATGACAATCTACACAAATAGAGTATGATTGTCAATAAATATCTTACAATTTCCTGTCATATAAAAAACAATTGTTTGAAATGTTAAATCATAAGCTGGTTTCACTAGAGAAATTCTTTTTTATAGACTGCCCAAGTGGTACTGATGATAGATTCGATTGAACTGAATTCAGGTTCCCATCCAAGCAGTTTCTTCGCTTTTGCAGATGATGCAACCAACCCTGCAGGGTCTCCAGGTCTTCGGGCAGTTACTTCAGAGGGAATATCTCGACCGGATACTTTTTTTGCTTCATTAAGAAGTTCAAGGACACTAAGCCCCTGGGCACTTCCCAGATTAACAGTGAGGTTTTTGTTTTTTTCTATTAAATAATCTACAGCTTTAACATGACCATCTGCTAAATCTGTAACATGTACATAGTCACGAACACCGGTTCCATCCCGCGTGTCATAATCATCACCAAAAATAAGAAGAGAGTCTCTTTTCCCCACAGCAGCTTCCATAACTACAGGGATGAGGTTTGCAGGATCCCGTTCAATTCCGGTCATTTTCCCTTCAGGATCATATCCGGCAGCATTAAAGTATCTAAGTGATGCATAGTGCAATCCTTTAAGCTTGCTATACCATTCAAGATGCCGTTCAATAGCTAACTTAGTATATCCATAGTAATTTTCAGGATTTGTAGGGTGATTTTCATCAATGGGAACGTATGTCGGTTCACCATAAACAGCAGCAGAGGAGGAGAGTACAAAGTTTTGTATTTTATTATTAGTACATCCGATAATGATATTAAGAGATCCGGTAATATTATTAATTGAATATTTTGCAGGATTTGTCATGGATTCGCCTGCAGCTTTGAATGCAGCCAGATGTACAACAGCATCCCAGCCTAAAGCAAGGACCTCATCCAAGCGTGTCGTATCAAGAATATCTCCCTGATAAAAGTTTGATTCCGGTAGAAGATTTTCCTTAAAACCCGACGAGAGATTATCATAAATACCAACCGTATCACCACGCCTGATAAATGCTAGGGCTACATGAGTCCCAATATACCCTGCGCCGCCCAAAAGTAGTACTCTCATAATTTTATCCTTATTCTCTGTCTTTATAAATACCTGAAGCATTTTTGAAAATGATCTCAATTTTTCATTAACAGAGAGAGTCCTATTCGAACTCTTTGAGAACCGCCTTAATCTCTGCCAGATAAACTTTAAGAGTTTCCTGAGTTTTTGCTTCAACTACAAGGCGTAAATAGGGTTCTGTGTTTGAAGGTCTTACATTAAACCACCAATCCTCAAACTCTAATCTGTATCCATCAAAATCGAGTATTTTCAGGACATCATATTTTTCTGAAAATACTGATTTGAGTTTTTCCATTGCTTCTTCTTTCTGCTCAATTTTAAAATTAATCTCACCTGAGGCAGCATAAGAAATTATGGAATCTATATAGGAGGAGAATGAAATTCCTTTACTCTTTAATTCATTTGCAACCTGAATCACTATAAGACTTGCCAGCATGCCGGAGTCACAAAAGAAAAAGTCTCTAAAGTAGTAGTGTCCGGATAGTTCCCCGCCAAATATCGCATTAAGTTCACGTAATTTATTTTTTGCAAATGAATGCCCAACTTTCCAGGTATTTACTTTGGCTCCCAGTTTTTCAAGATGCTCCGTAGTAGAGCGTGAAGTTCTTATATCCTGATGTACCCATCCGGTCTCATTCTTTAACAAAAAATCACCAAGTACCGCGGTAATGATATCCGGTTGGATAAATCTTCCGTTTTCATCAACAAACATTACCCGATCTGCATCACCGTCAAAAATAACACCAAGATCACTTTTGTTTGCAACCACAGCCTCTTTTAACGGGATAACATTCTCTTCTTCAAGAGGGTTTGGTTCATGATTGGGAAAAGTGCCGTCAAGAGTGTCAAATAAATAGTGGGGGGCATCCCCAAGTAAATCTTTTATGAGGATAACAGCCATACCGTTTGAACAATCAATGGTAAGATTCAAGTTGTTGTTCTTCGGAACATATTTATGCAAAAATGCCAGATAATCAGGTTTGATATCTATTTCTGTAACCACCCCACGTTGATCTGCAGGTACCGGGACTACATCGATGGTACGAAACATGTTTTCCAGATCCTTCAGTCCTGAATCAGATCCTACGGGAAGCGAGTTGGTTTTAGAAATTTTTAAACCATTATACTCTTTTGTATTATGGCTTGCGGTAATCTGGACAGATCCATCAAATCCAAGTTTGGAAGTTGCATAATAGACCATTGGAGTTGTTGCCAGACCGATGGATACTGCATCAGCACCAGCATCATTTATTCCTTTGCTCAAATAGGAAAAAACCTCATCAGAAGTTGTTCTGACATCCCTCCCAATTAGTATTTTACTGGTTTTTAGCAGCTTTGGAATAAAATAACCAATTTTATAGACATCTTCTTTATTAAAATCTTTATTGTAGACTCCCCGAATATCATAAGCTTTAAAGGCTTTCATTTTTGCTCCCTAATAATATTTATAAATGCTTTGCTATCAATTACTTCAAGCAGCCACCCGGGTTCTCCAGAACGGGAAAGATAGACAGCTGTTTGAAATAATTTTTTCTGAAATCCGTTTACCGGTACCAGCTGCTCCTGAGATAATTTACCGCCGGCAGCTGCTTTTGCAGCATTAATTTTAACTGAGTAGAGATCTTCAATAGAGCTGATATCAATACTCGTTTTATATTTTTCATAGGTTTTCTTTTTCCTGGAAGCAATCAGACCAAAAAGCCCACCCTGTTTCTCAAAGTCTTCGAAATACAAGGTGTTGTTTATTATATATAAGAGTCCGCCAAGATTAATATTTTGTCCATTGCTGAGTCCAATGAGAACAGCATATGTTTTAAATATGATTTGCCCGCCATTTTCCTTTTCCAGGGAGTTTAGAAAGTCTTTTGTTTCCTGATCCATTAATATACCCCTGTATTATGTAATATTTTTGTATTGCAGGCCACATACTTTTAACAATATCAGTAGAAGACCCAATGTTTTACATTTAGTAAAACATCATATATAGTCAGTATAATAAATGATAATACTGAAAAAGGCAAATATATGAGCTATTTATTAAAAGATTTCGGCAAACTTCTAAAAAATAATTTTCAGGAACTGCGCCAAATATATACTCCGGTATTAACAAACTGTATGCGTGTTTATGATCAAAATATACAGGAGATTCCTGTCACTGTTGATGTCTATAATGGGAAAGTCCTTATCACAGATTATGGATTATTAGATGATGATGAAAAAGTTACTCCTGAATCTTTATGTAGTGCTGCCGCTTCTATGATGTATGTCAGCATGGATGATGTGCATTATAAATTCCGTGGGAAACTGCATAACCATGAGCAGCACGAAAAAACGAATCAACCGCCGATACCGTTACAGGTTTCAGAAAATGGATTACAGTTTTTAGTTGATCTTGGACAATACAGTGATACCGGGCTTTTTCTTGATCATTCTGTAACACGGGAACTTATTATGCAGGAATCAGCCCAAAAATCAATTCTTAACCTTTTTTGTTATACGGGTTCTTTTAGCGTCTATGCAGCTGCAGGATGGGCAAAGGAGGTCGTATCTGTTGACCTTTCAGGCACATACCTTCACTGGGCGGAAGAGAACATGAAAATAAATTCATTATTATCTGACTCTTTTCAATTTGTGCAGGATGATTGCAAAAACTTTCTGAATATGGCTGAAAAACAGAAGGATACATATGATGTAATTATTCTCGATCCGCCAAGTTTTTCAAACAGCAGAAAGACAGATCAAACTTTTAATGTGCAGCGGGATCATGTAGAATATATCAGGCAGTGTTCCAGACTACTGAATAATGATGGATCGATATTATTTTCAACTAACTTAAGTAACTTTAAACTACATATACACCAACTAAAATGGTTTGATATAAACGAAATTACGTATGATACAATCCCTCCCGGATATTCAAAAAAGAGATTGCCTCATAAGTGCTGGGTGATAAGTAAACTTAAGCCATAAACTGAAAATATTTTATTTAATTCCCATTTTTTTCTTAAGCTTTTCCCATGAATCACGAAGTGGAATTGTTCGATTGAAAACCGGATAGTCAGGAGTGGAGTCTTCTGAATCAATACAGAAATAACCGGTTCTCAAAAATTGAACATGCTGCTCAGAGGATAAATCCCGAATAATGCTTTCAGCTTTGCAGTTCTTCAAAACTTTTATTGAATCCGGGTTGATATCATCAAGAAAATTTCCTGTAGTGCTGCCTGGGATTTCAGCGTTAAATAGTCGATCATAGAGACGGACTTCGCAATCAGCAGAATGGGAAGCGCGTGCACTTACCCAATGGCTGGTTCCTCTTACTTTACGGCCGTCAGGAGTGCTGCCGCCTCTGGATTCAGGATCATAAGTGCAGTGAATCTCAGTAATCGTATCTCCGTCTTTAATTACATCAGTACAGGTAATATAATATGCATGTTTTAGACGAATCTCTTTGCCGGGTGAAAGTCTGAAATACTTTTTCGGCGGATTTTCCATAAAATCATCTCTCTCAATATATAAAACTCTTGAGAAGGGGATTTTCCTTGTTCCCGCATCAGGATCCTCCGGATTATTATCTGCATCAAACCACTCTTCACCATCCTGAGTATAATTATCTATAATTACTTTTAATGGATCCAGTACAGCCATAACCCTGAGAGCTTTTGTATTCAGATCCTCACGTACGCAGTGGTTAAGAAGAGCATAATCAACGGTACTGTTTGCTCTGGCGACACCAATTTTTTCGGTAAATTCGAGAATTGCATCAGGAGAAAAACCTCTCCTTCGCATACCGGAAAGAGTAGGCATTCTTGGATCATCCCAACCGGATACGTGCCCTTCCTGTACTAACTGCAGGAGTAATCTCTTACTCATAATTGTATACGTTAAATTTAGCCGTGCAAATTCGTACTGATGAGGTTTGGATTTTAATCCGGAATTTTCAACAACCCAGTCATATAACGGTCGGTGATCTTCAAATTCCAAAGAACAGAGTGAGTGTGTAATACCCTCAATTGCATCTGATATTGGATGGGTGAAATCATACATCGGATAGATGCTCCAAGTGTCTCCGGTACGATGATGTTCAATTTTCTTTATCCTGAAAAGGGTGGGATCCCGCATATTAAGATTTGGTGAAGACATATCTATCTTTGCACGAAGAATCATTTTTCCATCAGGGTGTTTCCCATCTTTCATCTCTTCGAAAAGAATGAGATTGTCCTCAATTGAACGATCTCTGTCAGGACTGTTTTTTCCTGGCCTTGTAAGTGTCCCGCGATACTCACGCAGCTGTTCTGGAGTTAGCGTATCTACATATGCGTTTCCCTGTTTTATCAACTCAACAGCTATGTCAAAAATAGCAGAGAAATAGTCGGAGGCAAAATATTCATGCGGATTCCAATTAAAACCAAGCCATGCAATATCCCTTTTTATTGATTCCATGTACTCAATCTCTTCTTTAGCAGGGTTAGTGTCATCAAATCGCAAATGACAAACTCCGCCATATTTCTTTGCAACACCAAAATCAAGGCAGAAAGCTTTTGCATGACCAATATGAAGATACCCATTTGGTTCCGGAGGGAATCTGGTTACTATACCTTTGGGAACGGTATTGTTCTCTATATCTTTTTCAATAATTTTTTCAATAAAATTTTTTGAAACCTCGTCGCTTGCAATGATTTTGTCCATTCTTGTTCTCCGACATGAAAGTTCTTAAAAGCAATTTTTTAAAATCAACCTTAGGTTGATTCATTTTCCCAGGAAAGAGCCTGTTTAAAGCGATGTTATCACAAAAAAAACACTTGTGCCACACATCTAAAACAACAATTCAAAAACAGCTTGAACTAATGAAAAAAATATCTGAATTTATAAAAAAGTTGGCTCCTGTATCCATGTTTATATGGATTACATACTCCGAGGTTCATCTTTGAGAATAAAGAATTTTGAAAAACCCTCGCTTGTCTACTCTTTTAATATCGTGTAGTCTCAATGAATTGTTTAAAAAAGTATCAAATAAATACCGCCAATTCAAAGTATCGTTTATATATATTAAAGGAGTTTCTATTTTACCCAAAATTGAAAATAAACAACTTCTTCAAAAACTTCTTACTCTAGCAGTACCCATTATGGGAGCTAATTTACTGCAAATGCTTTACAATCTTGCAGATACATACTTTTTGGGAAAATTAGGGTCGGAGGCTTTAGCGGCTCCCTCAGTTAGCTTTAGCATAGTCTTTTTTATGATTATTTTCGGGTCAGGATTTTCCATGGCAGGTACTACACTGATTTCACAGGCCAAAGGGAAAAATGATCAGGAAAAAGTAGATTTCTATGTAAGTCAAACTTTTTTAATGATGATTATTCTTTCTGTTGGAATAATGATAGCCGGTTTGGCCGGATCCACAATGTTGCTTAAGGCATTACAGGTTCCTGAAAATATATTTGATAATGTTTCAATCTATTTACGAATTATTTTCTTAGGTATGCCGTTCATGTTTATGTCATTCGTGCTCAGAGCAACGCTCCAAGGTATAGGTGATAGTGTAACTCCTTTAAAAATACAACTGGTTACTGTTGTCATTAATATTATTCTTGATCCCCTGCTAATTTTCGGCCTTGGCCCATTTCCTGAACTGGGTGTAGCCGGCGCTGCAATAGCAACAGTAATTGCACGTTTTATCAGCATGATGATCGCCTTGTATATTCTGTTTTCCGGTAAAAAAGGTGTACGAATAAAATTGAAATATATTAAACCTGAACGCAAAGCCTGGGGACTCATTATTAAAATTGGTCTACCTTCTGCAATAGGAGGAGGTATTTCGGCACTTGGTTTTTCTGTACTGCAGGGAGTGGTTAATACTTTTGGTACACCGGTTATTGCGGCATTTGGTGTGGGAAACAGAATAATAGGCTTATTTAATATGCCTGCACAGGGAATCAGTCAGGCAACAGCTGTGATTGTTGGTCAGCAACTGGGAGTGAAGGAGCCTGAAACAGCAGAAAAAGCAGTTAAGTACGGTGCTGTATCAATTTCTCTGTTTATTATAGTAAGCATGACAATTACTTTTTTTTACGGCAACTATTTAACAAAGTTTTTTATTAACGAGAGCGATGTTATTGCTTATGGTTCACAGTTATTCAGGGTAGTCTCTTTGTCTGCAGTCTTTTTTTCACTATTTACGGTGTATGGCGGGGCTTTTCAAGGCGGTGGCGATACTAAGCCGATAATGGTGTTTAATATTATCCGGTTATGGGTGATAAGAGTTCCTTTTGCCTTTCTTTTATCAAGAACTGCCGGATTAGGTCCTGAGGGAATCTGGTGGGCAATGTGTATATCAAATGTAACCGTTGCAGTGGGGATATTTCTGTTATATAAAACAGGAAGATGGAAGTCTAAATTGAATTCAGATAATATATAAATAGTTGATATTTGCAGATATTCCTGCATAATGAGCCAATTTCATAAATTGGCTTCAGAAGTTTTTTGATAAATAATTTATTTTATTGTATCAGAAGTAATTATAAATCATCAGAAAACTTCACTAATAGGTCATTCTTTCAAAATTAATAATTTTGAAAGAACCTCAAATATTTGATTGTTTTCAAAAAACCTGTGATAGTGTATACTGAAAAGGTTAAATTCTGTTAAAAATGAGAAATGAGGAATGAAATGGGTGAGACCATTGATGATAATGTACTGAAAAAGAAAAAACTAATCGCACGGGCAATAGCACTGACTCTATTGATATTGATTCTAGCTTTTGTAGCATTCGGTATAATTTCCTGGACAAGAAGTATAAAACTTCGCCGTGCCGAAAAAGTTGTCAGAGAAGCGATGGAACTGGTTGTTGCTGAAAAGGGTGAAGAGGGTTTAATTGAGATAGTAAACGCTCTTAGAAACTTCAATGAGTTGGGTGTTCCCGGAGTTCTTCCGGTACTCGGATATGAAAGCAGTTCTCTCTATAATACCTCAGAACTGCAAAATATTGAAATTTATGAAAAATATAACAGAGCCGTAGTAAATATTACCACTGAAATGTATCAATATAATTTAGTTTTAGGTGCAGTTCCTGAATCCGGTACAGGATCAGGAACCATAATTGACAATCTGGGACATATTCTTACGAACTACCATGTAATTGAAGGTGCAGAAGAAGTTATTGTCAGTCTGTATGATGGTTCCAGTTATACCGGTACGGTTATAGGTAAAGACCGGGAAAATGATCTTGCAATAGTGAAAATTGAGCTGGAAGAGGATAAGGAAATAACCACCATTGAATTCGGTTCATCAGCAAGTCTGAAAGTAGGTCAGCGTGTACTGGCTATCGGTAATCCATTTGGCTATGACAGGACATTAACTACCGGTATTGTATCCGGCCTGGGACGGCCTATCAGAACTGACAATAACTTAATAATACTTGATATGATCCAGACAGATGCCTCAATAAATCCAGGGAATTCAGGAGGTCCTCTTCTTGATTCCCGCGGGAAACTAATTGGAATAAATTCATCTATCTATACAAATAACGGCGGATCTGTGGGAATTGGTTTTGCTGTTCCAGTCGAGACTGCAAAACGTGTCATTCCTGAATTGATTGACAACGGTAAAGTAGTACGAGGCTGGCTGGATATATTCCCGGTTCAATTGGATGATCAGATAATTGAATATGCCGGTCTTGCAGTTGAATCGGGTATATTAGTATCCAGGGTTGAAGAGAATGGAAAAGCTCAGGATGCAGGTATTCGCGGCGGAGATGAAAAAGTCAGGTATGGAACAGCCATAATTAATCTCGGCGGTGATATTATTATTGGTGCAGATGGAGTTGAAGTTAAGGATCTTGCCGATCTGTTTAGTGCTTTAGAGGATAATAAACCCGGGGAATTTGTTGAGGTTACGTTGATTAGAAAAGGTGAGGAACTAATTTTACCTGTGGAGTTGACAAAACGGCCTGAACTGTATGAATGGGATTAATTAATGCCGAAATTCAAAGTTGTCTCTGAATATTCTCCTGCCGGCGATCAGGGGAGTGCCATTGATAATCTTTCTCAGGGAATTATTAAAGGCTATGATACGCAAACATTAAAAGGGGTTACCGGATCAGGTAAAACCTTCACCATGGCAAAAATTATTGAGCGTGCGCAGATGCCCACTCTCATCTTGTCTCATAACAAAACATTAGCAGCACAGTTATATAGTGAATTCCAAAACTATTTTCCTGATAATGCTGTTGAATATTTTGTCTCTTACTATGATTACTACCAACCTGAAGCATATATGCCTTCCAAAGATCTCTATATTGAGAAAGATTCATCCATAAATGAGGAGATTGAACGAATGAGGCTATCAGCTACGTCATCTCTTATGGAGAGACAGGATGTTATTGTAGTTTCATCAGTTTCCTGTATTTATGGATTGGGGAGTCCCATCTCTTTTAATGAGATGCGCGTTATTATTTCAAATGGACAGCATCTGAATCACTCAGAATTGATTAAGGATCTGGTCAGGATTCAGTATGAACGTAATGATGCAATTCTCCAAAGAGGCAAGTTCAGGGTTAGAGGTGATGTTGTTGAGATTTATCCTGCATATATGAAAGAGGCCTTTCGGCTCTATCTAATGTGGGATGAAATTGAACGGATTGCCAAAATCGATCCGCTTACCGGAAATATAGTTGAGGAGCTTAAGGAGATAATCATTTATCCTGCAAAGCATTTTGTGCTTCCTGAGGAGCAAGTTAGAAGTGCCGTTGGTACTATACGTACCGAGATGGAAGAGCAGTATAATTACTTTCTCGGTAAGGGTAAACATGTAGAGGCAGAAAGGATTAAAACAAGAACAGAGTATGATCTTGAGATGCTCCAGGAGTTGGGGTATTGCTCTGGAATAGAGAACTATTCCAGACCTCTCAGCAGGAGAAAGGAGGGAGAGCGGCCGGCTGTACTTCTGGATTATTTCCCTGAACAGTATCTTGCATTTATCGATGAATCTCACGTAACTCTTCCTCAAGTAGGAGGAATGTATGAAGGAGATAGATCGAGAAAAACAAATTTAGTGAATTTTGGCTTTCGACTTCCATCAGCATTGGATAACAGACCTCTCTATATATCAGAATTCCATGATCTTCTTTATAAGAAAATATATGTGTCGGCAACCCCGGGGAAAAATGAGATAGCCCAGTCTAAACAGGTAGTTGAACAGGTTATACGCCCTACAGGACTTCTTGATCCCGAAATAGTGGTGAAATCCACCGTTGGTCAGATTGAGGATTTATACGGTGAAATTGTGAAGCGTGTTGAGAAGAAGGAACGGGTTCTAATTACCACACTTACAAAGAAAATGTCTGAAGATTTAACTGATTATCTCTCGGGCATAGGCGTGAAAGTACGATATCTTCACTCTGAAATAGAAACAATTGAAAGAGTAGAGATACTGACAGATCTACGATTGGGAACTTTTGATGTGCTTGTTGGTATAAATTTATTGCGTGAAGGTCTGGATTTACCGGAGGTTTCTCTGGTAGCCATACTGGATGCCGATAAAATTGGATTTCTGCGCTCTGCAACTGCTCTTATCCAGACAATTGGCCGTGCTGCAAGAAATCTTAACGGAACAGTAATCATGTATGCCGATAAGTATTCCCATGCGATGGACGAGGCTATTGAGGAGACAAATAGAAGGCGTGCAATTCAGCAAGCATATAATATTGAACATAATATAACTCCCACATCCATCAAAAAAGCTGTACACGATATTCTTGTTCGGAAAAAAGAGGATGCAAAAGAGATTCAGACAAAGGATATTGAGGTTATTAAAGCCGGATATAATCTGCTTATTCCTGCAGAAAGGAAAAAGCTGATAAAAAAACTGGAAAATCTGATGCTTGAGCATGCAAAAAATCTTGAGTTTGAACAGGCTGCTATTATCAGGGATGAGGTTGATGCACTGAAGAATGGGGAGATATCCAGAACTTGAAGCATTTAAAGTTTGTTTTAATAAGTTGATATGCTGAAGAAAAAGTAATTAATATTCCAAACAAACTTAGGGCGATAGATCAAGTAAGATCAGATCTTTAGGTCCGCCGGAAGTGTGGGAGTAGTATTTTGCATAATCAGATAGAAACTGATCATTATAATTTTGTTCAAATTGGTTAAAAGTTTCATTGTATATTTCTGAAACTGTTATAAGATTATCAGCATTACTATCAGCCGGAATCGTCTTTGATATGGAATAGTCATCATGGTTGTAACCCAGGCTTTTCAGAAGGTAGTAGGTGTAATACCCGTTTTCAACATTACCGTCAGTATCATCATTTTCATCATCTTCTCGGGCTGATTCATTTTTCCCAGCGCTGCCGATTACCCATATATCCGGATATTCTGTGTTTGAATCCTCAGTAAGGTACTTATCCCAGGTCTGAAAAAAAACAGACGGATCACCGGTATAACCGTAA
The DNA here is from genome assembly GCA_964567895.1 of uncultured Spirochaetales bacterium. GTDB lineage: Bacteria > Spirochaetota > Spirochaetia > JABMQR01 > JABMQR01 > JABMQR01. Next base: position 11,967 of record CAZMOX010000065.1, read on the forward strand.
TCTCCAGGCAGCCCGTCAACATCAACTCCGTTATCGGGGACAAAACCTCCGGCAAAGCAGATATCCAGAATTAGAAGTTTTTTACCTGAAATGGTTTTCAGCTCCTCCAAAAGTTCAGAGTCAGAAAAGATCTCTGAACTTGGAATTGTATATGTTGTGTAGTAGGGGATAAGAAAAACTTGCCCGTCACCAATATCCGGTCCGGAACCATGACCGGCAAAAAAGAAAACAGTAAGATCATTCTCACCAGCTATTTCCCGTATAGAACTTAAATCTGCTTTTATTGTGGATTTTGTTGCTTCATTGTCATATTGTGCAATTGTAGTAGTAAAATTATGTCCTTTAAAAAAATATTCCATATCCTCTGCATCATTATAAGTATAAGTCAAATCATTAATAGAACCAATATAGTTAGCTACCCCATAAATCAAAGCATATGAATTTCCTCTGGTTGTGTCGGTAGTATGAAACAAATCACAGGAAGTGGATAAAATGGCAAATATCACGGTAAGTATGAGAATCCTAAAATATGTTTTCATAATGCACTGTCCTCTAACGTGACTATTCCGTCATTCAACCGTGCATTGTCGTCTTGCATTAACTGCAGTTTAATAGCTAAACCCACCCCAAATGAGAATGCGTATGACAAATCTTTTCTCATATCCACAGTGAGGGGAAAAGTGAGATTTACTGTCTCATGTAAGGATTTTCCTTCGGAATCACTAACGAATGTTATATTCGGGCTTATTCCAGCTTCAATATGGGCAAAAAAAGTTTTTGTATTGGTGTATTGTGAATTATGCATTCTCATAAAACCGGAGAGTGAAAAGTTGTAAGAAAAATGGTAAGTGAGACCTGCATCGAAGAAAATTGATGTGAATCCCTTTGCAAACTCAAGACCGGTTACCCGCGTGTCAAAAAGTTGTGAATAACCGAGTCCGGTATAAATATCAAAGGATGTGTCGGAAAGGGTGAAAATATATTGTACTGAAGCCGCATTACCAGACTGTAAAAAAAAGCTTGTTTGCGGATCACTTGAATCATAGCCGGCTGCATAAACATAAGGATTGTATGACGCGGACAAAGAATTTGCAGCAAGAGGAAGAGAACCCATACCTATAAATAATATAATAATAATTTTGTATATTAGTTTGACACACATTTAAACAAATATAACCACTGGAAAGTTTTTTAGCAATATAAAACCTATTGAACATCCTCTGCCAGAAGTTTTTGATCGGGAAAATTACTTGTGATGAAGAAATTACATATGTATAATCAAAAACTTCAAATCCATGTAAACATGGATCCAGCCAATTTCTTTTTAAGAAATTGGATTTTGTATAAACAGGCAGCACTCAATGGGAACACAAATAGTAATTTTTGAACCTTTATCTAATTTGATTTTGCTAAATATAAGGAGAATGAATCCTTCCCAGTTACACTCCACGAAATAGCCGCTTCCATTATATTCAGAACCCATAACTTCGGCATTTGGAAAACTATTACACGAACTGGCCAAATCCTGCTGCATATCACCGTTTTGATGAATTTCACAGCTTTCAGGTCGGAAAAAGAGGTTCCCATGATCAGATTTAGCCTCATTAGCAGCACCCTGCCTTTTAAAATAGCGCATAACAACTATATTCTGATTGTTACACACTACTGAACAAGTATTAGAATCATGATTGGCAGAAATGGCTGGGATCAATGTAGATCTACCGAAAAATTCTGCTGAAAATCTAGTTTTCGGGAATGAATACATATCTTCAGGAGTACCAATCTGCTCTATTTTTCCATTATTCATCATAATTATCCGGTCACTTATCGAAAGTGCCTCTTCCTGATCATGTGTCACATAAATTGC
>CAZMOX010000066.1:0-13817 GCA_964567895.1 uncultured Spirochaetales bacterium
GTTTCAGCACCTTCAAAATGAGCTGAAGTCCAATTCCTCGTAGGCAGACCCCCTATTGCTATATGCGAGTCAACTACCATATGAGTACCATACTCTCTTAGTCCGCTCCAAAAAACATCATTCTCAATTCTCTTTGGAGCAAGCTTTGCAAATTCCTTGATTTTTTCCTTATCATGACAATCACAGGCATTACTACCCCTGACAGCAATAGCTTTCAGGTTTTTTGAACCCATAACGGCACCAAGGCCACCTCTTCCATTGAAATGGGCCAGTTCATTCACAATGCAGGCATACCGGACAAGATTCTCTCCGCCTTGACCTATCATTGCGACTCTGATTTTATCATCATCAAGCTCACGCCGAATCTCATCCTGAGCAGAACCTGTCTCTTTACCCCATATATGGGAAGCATCTCTTAATTCAAACTTTCCATCTTTGATCCATAGGTATACAGGTTTAGAAGATTTCCCCTGTATGACAACTGCATCCACCCCGGCAAATTTCAGTTCCGGTCCCCAATAGCCTCCCGCTTCACTGCTGCAGATGGTTCCTGTCAAAGGGGATTTAGCAGTGACGCTATGTCTGGATAGACCAGTCACCCTGGCTCCTGTTGCAGGCCCTATGGAAAATACAAGGATATTTTCGGGATCAAGTGCATCTGTACCCGGCTGCATATACTTCAGGAGATAGTAGGCCCCAATACAGCTGCCACCGAGGTATTTACGGTAGAATTTTTCTTCAGGGTTCTCAATTTCTATTTTTCCGCTTGATAAATTGACATGTAAGATATTACCGGTAAAACCTTTCATTTTAGACTCCATATTATTATCCACCTGACAGAACCGGAACAATTGTAATGATAGCTGAATCATCCTGCAGGTTGGGATAGGGGAATTCTGACACCCTTTTTTTGTTTATCAAAACCGTAAAATTCTTATCTATTCCATATGCACTGCGAATATAGTCCTGGATTAATTGAATAGCCTGGTTGACCTCTTTGGGAACAAAAAAGATCTCATCTCTCTTTTTTGTGATATCTGACAATAAGCCTATATATTCAATTGTGACAAATTTCTTTTCTTTCATCTCTCCCAATTAAGTATCCTTACTCCCATTTTGCATAATGTTTATTGTCTGATTATATTACAATATTTTTATATGTCAAGACACAAACGAGGATTATCTGTATCCGGATCGTGTAAAGTCTCACGTTCCTGTATTAGCCTACTCACTAATTATCGACAAATCTGGTGACCACCAGTAACGAAAACAGGCAAAAAACAGCTATAATACCGAACATGATATTAATTCCAAACTGATCAGCCAGCACCCCGCCTATCCAGGGTCCTATGAAAATACCAAGGGAATAGAGTGACTGATGAAAACCAAGCGCTGTTGAGCGTTGACTAATATCAACTTTCAGAATACTTAGTCCAATAAAGGTGGATTGAAGAATTCCATATCCTAATCCGCTGATTATACCTATTATAAAGAGCCAAAAGATCGAAGGGGCTATTACAGCAAGAACATTCCCCAAAGAAAAAACAAGAGCTGCCAAGAAAACTCTCTTTTTTATGGACACCTCTCTGCCAAGACGTGAATTAATATAATTACTCAACGTGAAAGCTGCCAGATGAAGGCTCAAAATCAGACCAATTTCAACATCTCCCGCACCCAGGATCTCCGCCTTTACCGATAGGAAGCTTAAGGTTATCGCCCATAGACCCATCATTGCAACCCCATGACCAATTGATGCTATGACTATTTCCCGCCTTTTAAAAAGTTGTGACATTTCGGAAAATGAGAACTTCGTTGGCTGACTCTTCTCAATCTTTGTAGAAAGAATCAGGATGACTGCTACTGCTGCTGCGGCGGCAGCTACCAGAAAAACCAGAGAGTCCCCGCCCCACTCATTTAGAAAACCGGTAAAGAGGGTCGAAAAAGCTTTTCCCACACCATTGGCTAATGTAATCAGTGCAGTGGCTGAAACTATTCTCTTTACAGGAAACAGCCGTGTAAAGACAGATACCAAAAGTACCCAGGTGGCTGCACCAAACCCCGTTAAAGCCCGACCAGTCATGAGAGCCCCTAATGAATCCCCATACCCTAGAATCAATGATCCAGCGCCCATAAAAAGAAAGCCAAAAATAATAAATATTTTAATATTACCGGTAATGTCTGAAAAAAGACCTAAAGGAATTCGGAAGATTAATTGTACTAATCCATACATAGACAGAACCAAACCTACAGAAGAGAGATTTCCCATTTTGTCATTCAGGAGGGTCGGCAAGGTCGGGAGGTATATAAATAGAGAAAACCAGAGGAGCACGGAAACTATGAACAGAAGAATTATTTGAGTTCTGTTTGAAGATACTGTATTAGGCATAGTATTTAGGTTTTCTCCTCAAATATACTTTATAAAAAAGATTATTCATTATATTCTGAATATCGGCTTAACAGTTGAATATTATTCAAGCATTTTTTCAAAAGAGTGCATTCCAATAGGGGAAAATATACAGATTTTTATTAGTTTTTGATAGCGGGCAGAGCTTTGCTGCTGGGTTTTTATTAGTATATTTTTATCTATATATGATGTATAGCTCAATTTATTGATATTATTTTTATATTTTAATCAATTTTATCCATTTTTTCGACACATTACTCAATATGTGTGATAATATGATGCAAATTGCAGCTTTTTAGAAAAATTAAGAAATGAATACAGGAGGCATAAATATGGCACAGATCAGGAAACTTGATCCAACAAAAATGAAAGATTGGGAAATTGCTCAGGCGTGTGAAGCTAACATGAAAACCATTACGCAGCTTGCTGAGGATCTTGGTATAGAACCCAAAGAAATTTTTCCTTATGGACATTACACGGGAAAAATTGATTATATGAAAGTTCTTGAAAGACTTAAAGACACACCAAACGGAAAATATATTGAAGTTACTGCTATAACACCGACGCCCTTGGGCGAAGGGAAATCAACCACAACCATGGGACTAGTTCAGGGACTCGGGCATCTTGGAGAAAAAGTTACCGGTGCTATCAGGCAGCCCTCAGGCGGTCCCACTTTTAATATCAAAGGTTCTGCGGCCGGCGGCGGTCTTGCACAGTGTATTCCTTTAACAGATTTCAGTCTTGGTCTTACTGGTGATATTGATGCAATAACCAATGCTCACAATTTGGCTATGGTAGCGCTTACCAGTAGAATTCAGCATGAGTTCAACTACTCAGATGCCTTTCTGGCAAAGAAAAACCTTACCCGACTTGATATTGATCCCAACAATATTGCCATCGGCTGGGCAATAGATTTTAGTGCTCAGGCTCTCAGGGATATTATAATCGGCATCGGCGGTAAAATGGACGGCTTTATGATGAAAAGCGGATTTCAGATAACCGTTTCTTCAGAAATTATGGCAATTCTTGCTGTAGCCACAGATCTGGCTGATATGCGAAACAGAATTGACAAAATGATAGTCGCCTACAGTAAAAAGAAAAAACCGATAACTGCCGGTGACTTGGAAGTAGCAGGTGCAATGACCGCAATTATGGCAAAAGCAATCAACCCGAACCTGGTGCAGACAGTCGAAGGTCAGCCAGTGCTTGTACACGCAGGACCTTTTGCGAATATCGCTATCGGGCAATCCTCAATAATAGCAGATAAAGTGGGTTTAAAACTTGCTGATTATCATGTTACCGAGAGTGGTTTTGGAGCTGATATTGGTTTTGAAAAGTTTTGGAACTTAAAATGCCGGTACAGTGGACTGGTTCCTGATTGTTCAGTCATTGTTGCTACGGTTCGTGCCCTCAAAATGCATGGCGGCGGTCCGATAGTTAAGCCTGGAAAAAAAATGGATCCCGTATACACAAGCTCCAATCCGAAATTAGTTGAGAAGGGCCTTGATAACTTGATGGCACATATTGAAACGGTTAAGAAAAGCGGAGTTCCACCAGTTGTGTGTGTAAACCATTTCTATACCGATTCTGATGAAGAGGTTGCTGTAATAAGAAAGGCGGTAGAAGCTACAGGAACCCGTGTTGCAGTAAGTAAACACTGGGAGTTTGGCGGAGCTGGAGCTACCGAGCTTGCAGAGGCTGTTCGTGATGCCTGTCGTGAAGAGAAGGATTTCAAGTTCCTTTATGATAACGAGACCCCAATCCGGGAGCGTATTGAGAGAATTGCAACGGAAGTCTATGGAGCTGACGGAGTCTCCTATTCCCCTGAAGCAGAAGAGAAAATGCAGCGTCTGGAAAGCAACCCGGAGTCTATGGCAATGGGAACTTGTATGGTTAAGACCCAGCTCAGTCTTTCTCATGATCCAACAATTAAGGGAAGACCTAAAGGGTGGACGCTTCCGATTAGTGATATTCTGGAGTACAAAGGCGCCGGGTTTCTTGTTCCTGTAGCAGGTGATATTAAACTCATGCCGGGAACTGCCTCAAATCCTGCTTTTAGAAATATTGATGTAGATGTGGAGACTGGGAAAGTTACCGGCCTGTTTTAAGATTTTGAAATTGACTCAACTTCATAGGTTAATTGAACAAAACCAAAATCATATTTTTTTACGGTAATAGGGGTAAGATGAATATTCTTCTTCGTCTCCCCGAATAACGGGATTCCTTTACCGAGAATTACTGGAATGAGTGTAATCGTGATGTCCTCGATAAGCCCCTCAGCAAGAAACCGCTGTATGGTAATTCCACCATCTATATAGAGTCGCCCAGCCCCCTCTTCTGACAAACGGTTCCACAACTCTTTAGGTGTTTCTGATGAGTGTGTTACTGTTTGAGCCAATTTTTCCGGAATTTCAATAGCATTTCTGCTTAAAACAATAACACGCGTTTTGCCATAGCCCCAAGTATCAAACTGCAGCACTTTTTCAAAAGTATTTCTCCCCATAATCAGAACATCGACAGTTTCAAAGAAAGCTTGAAAACCACAATCTTCACCCTCGGGAACTAAGGCATTTGCAACATCCAGCCAATCAAGTTCTCCCTTCTCTCCGGCAATAAAACCATCCAGGCTTGCTGCAATAAATACTGATGCTCTTAGATTCATCTGCTGCCTCCTTTATATTCTTATTTTCAACAAAAAAGCAGCCCTTAATTTACAAGAGCTGAGAAATTACTTCGTTTCCTAAAGTGGAATATTACCATGTTTCTTATAGGGTAAAGAATCCTGCTTATTAACTAAGGTCTCAAAACTTCGAATTACAATCTTTCGCGTCTCAGCAGGATCTATCACTGCATCAATATAACCTTTTTCTGCAGCTCTATACGGATGAGAGAACTCTTTCTGGTACTCTACCTCTTTCTCCTGCATAAATTTGTTAACATCTTTAGCTTTTAACGATTCTCTTCTAAAGACAATTCCTGCTGCACCCTTGGCACCCATTACTGCAATCTCTGCTTCCGGCCAGGCATATACATAATCTGCACGCAAGTGCCTGCTGTTCATTACAATATAGGCACCACCGTAGGCTTTTCGCATGATTATTGTAATTTTGGGAACTGTTGCCTCTGCATACGCGTAGATAAGTTTTGCTCCGTGCCGGATAATTCCATTATGCTCCTGGTGGGTACCCGGCATAAATCCCGGTACATCTTCAAGTGTCAGTAATGGGATATTAAAGGAATCGCACATTCGGACGAACCTTCCCGCCTTTACCGATGAGTCAATATCCAGTACACCTGCCATGAACATAGGCTGATTTGCAATAATTCCAACTGAAAATCCATTCATCCGGCAAAATCCGGTAACAATACTTTTCCCAAAATCTTTTGCTATTTCAAAGAAAACTCCATCATCAACAATTGATTTAATAACACTCTTCACATCGTAAGGTTTTTTCACTGTGTCAGGCATTATGGTCTGCAGCTCAGGACACAACCGATCAGAAAGATCTGAAGATCTATAATAGGGAGGTTTTGCTCTATTATTCTGCGGCATATAAGAGAGCAGAGTTCGAATAGTCTGCAGAGCTTCTTCTTCATCCTCCGCTACGAAATGCGATACACCGCTTTTTTCTGTATGAACAGCTGCTCCGCCAAGCGTATCTACCGAAACATCTTCATGAATTACCTCTTTCACTACTTTCGGACCAGTTATAAACATATAACTATTTTCCCTGGTCATTATAATAAAATCCTGAATTGCAGGAGAGTATACGGCTCCACCAGCACAAGGGCCAAGTATTGCCGTTATCTGAGGAACAACCCCGGATGCCATAACATTTCGATAAAATATCTCACCATATCCTGCAAGAGAATCAATCCCTTCCTGGATTCTTGCCCCTCCTGAATCATTCAGTCCAACTACCGGTACACCTGCTTTTACAGCCATATCCATAATTTTGCAGATTTTTTCCGCATGTGTTTTGGAGAGCGATCCTCCTACAACGGTGAAATCCTGTGCATAGATAAATATTGTTCTTCCATCAATCTTTGCACTACCTGTTACTACTCCATCCCCAGGATATTTATCTTTTTCCATCCCGAAGTCATTACAGTTGTGTATTTTAAACATGTCAAACTCCTGAAATGAGTTTATATCAACTAATTTTTCTATACGTTCACGTGCAGTAAATTTACCCTTTTTATGTTGTACCTCAATCCGCTTCTCCCCGCCTCCACGCAGAGCCTGCTGCTGTTTGTTGAACAAGTCCTGCTCTGCAGTTAAGCCATCTTCTTTTTTTAACACTATTTACGCTCCTTAAATTGAGTCAGTAATCTGCCGCATGGTATCATAAGGCTGATACTATTTTCAAGCTGTAGAGAGCATGGTAAACTTGCTGTAAACCTTAGTACCCTGTAACACTTAAATCTTAGGATTCTCCCTTGTACGCGACAAGCTTTTGCTGCGTCAGAATACATCACCTTAGCGGGCTAAGGTTTCGTATTCTTCCTTGCAAATACCTATCGGGTACTGCAGGAGAACCAGTAATTTTAAGTGTTACTGGATACTAGTTATAGTCTTCACTCATGACATCAGCACCAAACAACTCTTCATCAGTCGGCTGATTACTTTCAATGGGAAAGGAGACCCAGGTAGTATTAAGTAAGTGCTTCCAGGTAATGTTTTCACTAGTGCTGTTTCCTCCCCAGGTTCCACAGCCAAGGGTCATAGTCATCGGCATTCCGTTTGTCCAAGCTCCGCTATTCGCAAGGCATTGAGGTTGGTTGATCATAATTCTTGATATCTTAACCTTTTCAGCAAGCTGTAGAACCCTTTCGCGACTTTCTGTGTGGATACCGCATGAGTGTCCAGGACCTGACCAGCTTGTAATGTCATTTATCATCTGCACTGCATCATCAAAATTTTCCCACTTATACAAGGTAGTAACTACAGAGAGTTTCTCTTCTGAAAATGGAAATCCTTCGCCAATCCCTGTCTCTTCTACCATGAAAAAAGTTTTATTTGGGGGAAGGTTAATTCCAGCCAATACGGCAATTTTAGATGCTGGTTGTGCCACGATATCTCTGTTCAGGTGCCCATCCACCCACATCGCCGACTGCAGCATTGACTTTTCACCGGCTGGTACCAGATATCCTCCGACAGCTTCCATTTCAGCAATCAATTTATCATACACAGTGTTCTGTATAAGGCAGGAGTTCTCTGTTGAGCAGCTCGTAGCATTATCAAATATTTTGGATCTCATTATTTTATCTGCAACTGCAGAAAGATCTGCTGTGTCATCTACTATAGTGACCGCATTACCAGCACCTACACCCAGAGCAGGTTTCCCGCTGCCGTAAGCCTCTTTCACCATTCCGGTACCGCCGGTTGCCAGAATTAGATCGCTCTGTTTCATCAATTCCTGACTAGCTTCCATAGAAAGTTCTTCAACTATCTGGATAAGATCTTCAGGAAAATTCATTTTTTTAAGAACCTTTCGCATCTGATCTACTGCCATTTTTCCTGTTTTTTGAGCGCGAGGGTGCGGAGCCATAATTATTGCATTCCTTGTTTTTACTACACTTATTCCCTTACAAAAAGGTGTTGCTTCAGGGTTTGTACAAGGAATCAAAGCTCCTATAACACCAACCGGTTTTGCAAATTTCAAGAGTCCCTTTTCAACATCTTCTTCAATAATTCCAACTGTTTTTGCATCTTTACAATCCCGCCAGGTACCTTTAATTTTTGCCATTAATTTCGCATATTTACTCGATTCATTCCCAAGCTTTGACTCTTCAACAGCAACCCTGGAGAGTTCTCGGGCAAATGAATCCTGAACTCCAGCCCATGCCATTCTTGCGCATACAGAATCAACCTCTTTCTGTGATGCAAATTCAATCTGTTCTTGCGCCTTACGTGCTTTTTCAACCAATCCCGCTATGTATGCTTTTGCTTCAATTTGTTTCTGTGTTTGTTCCATCTTTTGTATCTCCTAAAAAAAATAGGCATAGAATACAATATTGTACTCTATGCTGTTTGTGTAGACAGTGTATACCGAATGACTCTTTGTCAGCAGAATTCTCTATACTTCAGGATTTGGAATCATTAACTCTCTGATTATCAGAATTAATTGATCATATCCACCGATAAACCCTCTGAGTGTTCTGGCTGTAGCCCCATATAGATCAAATTCTGAAGGTGCCAAACCATCAGCATCATATGCTTTTCTGAACTCCTCAAATTTACTATAGAGATCTTTTACTACCTGGGGATCAAGAGGTTCGTCTGTTGTATTTTTTACTTCAACTGTAGATGAGTTATACCTTTTTTGCCATTTGTAGGGTATGGTGTGCACAATTCCACCACCAATCAGTTCAGACCAGTGCAGTTGTGAACGGTAAGCGGCAACAAGAAGCTTGGCTCGTAATCCACGTTTCCGAAAAATCTTAACAGCCTTCTTCATAACAGCAACACCTGCAAGATCCAGATATGCAGGATTAATTATTATATTCTCTTTATCAGCTACAATTTTTAGCCAGTCATCAAGTCTACCGACCATGATTGTACAGATTGGAGTCATCTTTGAAACATCCAAACCTTCAGCCTCACGCCTTTTTAAGCCTCTTTCCACCGCTTCTCCGGCTGCTAATGCTTGAGGTAGAGTAAAACATACGGTTGCGTTGATATTAACTCCACGATAGGTGGCCTCTTCAAAGGCATCAACTCCAGCCTCGGTAACCGGCATTTTTACCTGCATATTTGGTGCAAGTTCATTAAATTTTACTGCCTGTTCAACCATAGCCTTTGTGTTTCGATAGAATTTAGCATTTGTCTGAATCGATATGCGTCCTTTCATGCCGTTTTCTCTCTCAAAAACCGGAAGCAAAAGTTCAGATCCTTTTATTGCCATCTCCTCAATCACCTGCCATGCCACATCGTCCTCACTAAAAATAGGATTATCTGCTGCAATTTCCAGAATTCGGTCTTTCCAGAGAGGCAGCTCTTTTTTTAGTACGTTATACACGATAACGGGATTGGTAGTAGCTCCAACTGCCCCGTTTTCTATTGCATAGGCAAGTTCCCCAAGTGAGCAGGAATCATTCCAGTAATCTGTATCAGTAGTCTCCACCATTAATTTCAATGGAATTTTGATCGTAGGCATAAGCACTCCTTGTTCTTATATTCTTATTGTCTGATATTATGATATAGTTATATGAAAAAGTAAAGCCCCAAAAAGAGTCTTTTTCAAATATATTTGCTACGGTGAAATTTTCTCTGTTACATCCTGATCATATTTAAAAAAACTTATTGTCTGATTTTATGACTTTCACTATTTAGAGATTGACAACCACTATTGAATACCGATAGTATTCCCCTATGTCAGTTACAAAAATTCGTCAAAAAACAGTAGTAGAACAAGTTATGGCTCAAATTAAGGGACTTATTGCATCCGGTGAGTATAAACCGGGTGATAAGATCCCTACAGAACTGGAACTAGCTGAAATCTTTGGAGTTGGGCGCTCATCCATCCGTGAAGCCGTAAAGATATTTAACTATTTAGGCGTGCTAAAATCACAGGCTGCCAAAGGAACCTATGTTCAGGAACGGTCAAACATCTCCACGGAGGCATTGACCTGGTCACTGCTGCTGGGAAATGACGAAATGGAAGAGATGATTGATTTGCGCGGAGCAATTGAACTGTGGAGCATTCTGGCACTAACAAAAAAAATATCCAACGGCAGCAACGAAGCTCTGGAAGTAGTGAAAGCGTTGGAACATATTGTCGATCAAATGAATATTTCTGTTAAAAAAGGTCTTTTTGAAGAGCTTATCGAGGCAGATTTCCAGTTTCATAACACCATTATTAAAGCTCAGAAAAATGCCCAGTTCTACTCACTCTATCAAACACTTCGTTCTTTCTTAGTTGAAGAAATGCGTACATCTCAGGAGGATTATCAGAATCCGGCTCAGATTCCGGAAGAGCATGGCAGTATTGTTAAAGCTATATCCTCAGGGAATTCTGAAACTGTTCTCCTGAAATACACCGATCATATCGAGAATACAAAACGGCGTGTACAAAACAGAACTGCTGCTCTATAGTCCTATGGGTGGTTCAAAAAATTTTCACCAACTTTGCCCGCTTTGTGGTTCTGATAATACAATACTAATTCCAAATACGGGAAAACAGACCTATTATTCCTGCACTACCTGCGGGTTAACTTCTCTTTCACAAAATCAGCTGTTGGAACCTGATGAAGAACAGTTCAGATACGAGCAGCACAATAACAACCCCGATGATCCACGATACAGGGAATTCCTTGGAAAGTTATTTCTCCCCCTTCAACCTTTACTCGAGCCAGGCACTCTTGGGCTCGATTTTGGGTGTGGTCCAGGTCCGGCTTTGGCGCACATGTTTATAAAATCAGGGTACAGGATGAACATCTACGATCCCTACTTTGCTTATAATCCAACTGTGTTTCAGGAAGACTACGACTTCATCACTTCAACAGAGGTTTTTGAACATCTATATAACCCCTTCAAAGAGATAAATCTGCTGTTTTCGCTTTTAAAACCACAGGGCATACTGGGAGTTATGACAAAACTACTAAAAGATGAGATAGACTTCCCTACATGGTTCTACCGGAATGACTCCACACATGTCAGTTTCTACACGGAAATAACCTGGAAATGGATCTGTAGGCAATGGAATGCTGATATTCTTTCAATGGATGATAATATTGTTATTATGCGAAAAACTTAAGAATCTATAATCTCTTAATAATTCTCTCTGCATATTTTGGATTTCGATACATGACTTTCATACAAGACTCTCTGGCGGTTTCTGTCATCTTTTGCTCATCAAACCGGGTGAATTCACCGTCTTTATAGACAACTTCTCCATTTATGATAGTCATATCAACTGTACCGGAAATCCCTACTTTTACCGGCAGGCTGGCGGGATCATGCAGTGCTCCAATATATTCCAAACGGTCGGTATTAATCATAAACATATCAGCAGCCATTCCCGGAAGTAGTTTTCCAATATCATCTCTACCAAGTAAAGCTGCACCGCCGGAGGTTCCTATTTTCAGGAACTCAGCAGGTTCCGGTACTGGATAGTCCCTTTTCCCTGCAGTCAGGCATTGCAGTAAGTAGGCATTCCTAAGGGAATCAAGTAGGTTCGAGTTATCATTTGAGGCTTGTCCATCGCAACCAATGCCTAACGGCATGTCCATAGCATACATTCTTGGAATGTCAGGAACAGTAAATCCACCAAGAAATATCGGGGCAGGACAATGAGAAACTCCGGTTCCGGTTTCCGCAAGCAGATCAATTTCATCTGCCTGCAAATCCCAGCCATGGGCATACCATACATCAGAACCAATGAATTCATTTTTGAGACACCATTCCAGAGTTCTCATCCCATAACGTTCAACCATTGCAGGATTTTCACCTTCACCAAGGTGGGTGTGCATACGAATTTGCTTAGCTCTTGCAAAACGAACCGTCTCTTTAAAAGTTGCTTCTGTGCAGTTTATGGGCTGACACGGGGCTGCAGCAACTCTTTTCATAGAAAATCGTCCATAGTCATGATAAGTGGAAACCAATCTGTCACAATCCTGAATAAATGTATCAGTAGTCTCAATCAACTCTTCAGGAAGCGGACTTCCGTCATCTCTGGACAAGGTGTTTGTACCCCGTCCTGCATGAAACCGCATTCCCATTAATTCCGCGGCAGCCATTTGCTGATCAACCAGCTCAATTCCAGCATGTTTTGGATAACAATATTGATGATCAAAGGCAGTTGTACACCCATGTTTCACCAGATCTGCCATAGAGATCATTGTAGTATTAAATATTGCTTCAGGGGTCATTGCACAAAAAAAGGGATAAATGGTCTCTATCCATTCAAGTACATCCAAGGTGGTCCAATCCAGCCATGCATTGTTTCTTACAAAGGCCTGGAAGAAATGATGGTGTGTATTAACCAGGCCGGGATAGATATACATATTTCTTCCATCAATTATCTCACAACTGCCAAGCCGCAAATCTTTCAGAAGGTTTCTTCCAATTTTTTTTATTTGCGGACCATCTATAAGAATATCAGTATCATAGAGAACCCTGTTATCTTTGTTTCCTGTTATTATAGCAGCCGCCTGCTTGATTAGCAGCAATCCCATATATCCATCTCCAATTACATTAAATTTATTTCTCTTTATTGTACCACAACATACATAAAATCCGTAGTACGTGTTACAATCATTTAAACTCTCCGAATACAATGGGTAATATATGGACTTTCCACTCATACCGTTCGCGGTATATGTTTTTGTAACAACATTTACTCCAGGACCCAATAATATTAGTGCCGCCGGTTTCGGTATGAAGCTGGGATATCGAAGGGTTTTACCCTATTTAATGGGAATATTCAGTGGTTTTGTGCTTGTTATGTCTCTCTCAGCACTGGCCTCAGATGCTGTTCAGGAATTTTTTCCAGGAATTTTTCCATTTATTAGATATGCCGGTTCCGCATATATTCTTTGGCTGGCATTTAGTCTGGTTAAAAATTCAACTCCAGATAAGGAAAACGCTTCAGGAGCACGAAAGCCGACATTTATAATCGGTCTCATTTTACAATTTGCCAATCCAAAGGTAATTGTTTACGGTCTGACCATTTTCTCAACATTCATTCACCCCTATTTCAACAAAGCAGGCACTCTTTTTCTTTTTTCTCTGCTGCTCGCAGCATGCTCTTTCCTGAGTATTTCATTATGGGCAACTCTTGGCTCTTCATTAAACAAATTCATCCAGAATCCTAAAGGGAAAAGATATATATCGTTTATTTTGGCAGCTCTACTTGTCTACTCGGCAATAGCAATAATTCGTTAGAAAGTTATGGTTGAGACCTTTGGGATTGCCGGAATCGGTGAAGTAGATGAAGTAGATGAAGTTATCAAACTTTTTTTGAGTAATTGAGTAAATATCTGGAAATTCTACTAGCTGGCTGATTTTTCAACAGTTTTTAGTTTTTTAATAAACGCAGTTAAACAAAAATGAGGAACTACGAGGATGGAAGTATTACACTTCTATTCTCTTATTTCCTTCATGTTTAGTGTTCACAACTCTGAGAAGCATGAATAGGAGAAATGCTGCAATAATTGAGATCATCATTGAGATCATTGTTGATACAGGTGAAACTTTCGTGAAAAACTGACCATTAATATAGGGGAAGATCATACCGCCTATTGAAGTACCGGCAAAAATAATACCGCTTATTTTCCCTGTTAATCCAATTATTTTTTCTCCAAAAGTAAGAAGAAGCGGGAATACAGATCCCATTGAAAATCCGGCTACCATAGTTCCAATCCATATAGCTGCTAGATATCTGGAAAAAAGAATTATTATTAATAATCC
>CAZMOX010000067.1:0-13559 GCA_964567895.1 uncultured Spirochaetales bacterium
GAATTAACTTGGTAAGAATCAAGACTTTGTTGAAAATAGGAATTTGATTCCTCACAAGATGGTTCTCGATAACGATCAATCAAATTATTCATCTGGATGGGCATCTCCCGAATTATCTATAAATCTAGGATTTAATTGCTGTAATTCCTTACTTATTAGTTTTCTTGGGGTTACAAATACGCGAAACAACCAATCTAACCACTTCAATAAAACTGTTATTATTAACTCATGAGACTGTTTAATTTGAGGATTTAGTAATTCTGCATTTAACATATTATTACCTCCTTTTTTCACAATTTATAAAAACTTCCAAACTCAACTTCCCCAAGAGTTACCTTTAGATTATATCCACAACCCCAAATTTCTCTAACATAATTGAATTATAACTTCTAACTAGTCTTTGCAGGTCTTTTTTTGAAATTACCAAATCGAATATTTCATCTTGGAAATAGAGCATATCTTCGTTTTCTTCAATCTGTTCAATTTGTAGAGTTATTATGTCCTTTCTATCACCCATTTCAGCGAGCCTAATCTCTACGCATGATTTTTCTGTTTTCTGTGTCATCATAACTTTCTCCTATTGGCTTACTCTCGGAAAACCTTTTGTATTTCATCATCTGATGATTTTAGTGATCATTCAGTAAATTTACCCAACCTAGAAGTGCAAAATAAACTCGTGCATAATCGGATTTCATGAGCCGATGCAAACATACATTGGAAGCAATATTGCCTTATTATTTTCGGCTCTTTTCGTTAAACGTAGTTATCAGCAATTGTACAGTAAAAGAGACGGTTAAACCTGCGTCATTAAGTATCTTGCAGCCGTCTTATTACCAAGACATCAACATAAATTCGATATGTAAAGCCAAATCACTATACTAGCCGAAAAGAGCCTTATTTTCTTATCAGTATCTCATTAATCATTGGGCATATCCTTAGTTTGTGACACAGAATCTATCTTTAACTTTTCAGCGAAAGTTCGTTCAACCAGAGTAACCTTCCCGGCATGAATTTTGATATGCAAAGATATATCAGCAAAATCAGCTTGCTTAGTCTGCTTTTCCAACCAGGTGAGAAGTGAATAGAAATTATTGTTCATAACTCACCTCCTGAATAGACATCATTGCTTCCAAGTCCCCAAATCTAAAGCGGACTGTTGATCCAGCTATTCGCACACAACAAACACGTTTTTCAGACACCCAGCGGCGAAGGGTCACAGGGTGTATACCGAGATACTCAGCTGCTTGTTGATAATTTAAAAGTTGGGTTTTTTTTTCCAAAACAACTCCTTGTACTTTGATACATTGAAGCTATCATGATTGTAGTATTCTGTAATTGGGGGACAAAGGGTTTTTTTATAGGGGATTTGAGGGATTTTTACCTAGGGAACTAAATCATTTATTGTGAAGATACTATCAATCATTTTGATAACACCTTTGCTTACAGTAGTGTTTTTTTTTGTTAAAACATTATACGACCTAGGTTTTTCACCATTAATGAGAATATATTCTTGTACAAAAAAATTCATCTTCATATCAATATAAGGGCTTAATCGCCAAAGAAAATATCCTAATGCTTGTTTATGTAAATCTGTATCAGTTATTTTACCTGAATTTACTCTAATATTAATTCTTTGATTTTTTAGTTCTGCAAAATTCTCAAATAAGTGGTTTATGACTTTCGTCAAGACTGGACTCTTATGATCTCGCCAGCATGGATACTTCAATACAGTCATTGTTTTATCAGAGGGAAACGTTTCAGGAATGTCTTCTTCATAGACAAGCGCAGACTGAAACATCTCATCATCTGTCAGATCATATCGTTTCTGGAATTCTATCCACTGATCCACCCACCGATCCAGGGATTTTAGTTGATTATGAATTTGATATATTTCAACACCTTTTTTATAAGGAAATATCCTATTACCTTCATGAAAGATTGTCTTTAAATATTTTTCATCTGTAGAAGGATAAGTTGGAGGATCAATTACATACTCTTTATATTCCCTATTCAATGACTCCAATAAATGTATAACATATTTTTTCTTAACTTTTAGTGAGGGTATCGAAAACATATGATCACGGATTTTTACATAACTAAAATCAAAATCCGGCATATACCAAACAACTTTCCTTTTCAAAATAAAACTTCCTCTCCAATGCAAATAATATACAATTATCTGAAGCATATTGTAACAAAAAAACTAATTTCCTACTACACAATTAAATACTTTACTCTGTACATCAGCCACATCCCTCAAATCGTGGATATGAAAATATCTTTGAGTCATCTCCTTATTAAGATGCCCGGTAAGTTGTTGAATCTTCTGTAAAGGTATCCGGGATTCAACCAGCAAACTATTGAAAAAATGCCGATGCGAATGGAAGGAAATATTTCTGCGCTTTCTTTCATCATCAGTAATAGGAGGATCCATATCTGCCAGAGCATTAAAAAATGCCCGTGTAATACGATTATGCTCAACAGGTTGATCAACACTGAAAGGAGTATAGAAAACATACGATTCGGGATCATCTTTCCAGGGAGAGGTGTTCATAATCTTCAAGAGTGCTACCTGAACTGATGGCGGGATAGGAACCGAACGTGTTTTTTGTCCGTTTTTTGTCTGATTCTTGAAGCTTCTCGAACGAGAAGAGAACGAACCGTTAATGGTGATTTTCTCATCAGCTATATTACACCGGCGAATACCCCGGATTTCTGAAAGCCTGAACCCCGTTGAAGCAGCAACCAGGTTAGCAACGTAAGCTAACTCATCCCCCCAGGGGTTGCTGAATAGTCTATTAACTTCATCTAACGTTAAAATACCCCGTTCCTTGCAGACTAATGCTGCTCGTTGGAAACGGGGCATATTTCTTAAAAGGTGTTGTTCTTCTGCTGATTCGAGAATGGCCTTCAGACAGCCGAGGGATTTGTTGATAGTACTTCCCGAAAAACCTTCACGGAACAGTGTATTTCTAAACCTTCGAACCATCGGAGTATCAAACTCTGCAAGCAATTTGTTTCCCAATAATCGATTCACATGAGTTTTTACTATAGAATTGTTCTTTTGGCATTGTTCCGGGGAAATCCGCAAACCAGCAGCCCGCTTATTTACTGCCCATTCCTCTTCCCAGTCAAAGAAGCTCTTTGAGAAATCCCTCAATTTCATACGGTGAATAGAAACTACCATCCCTGACTGTATATGCTCCCACGCAACGATCTCAGCCTTCTTACGGGATGTTTCCCCTGTCGTTCTCCCTGCAGTATAGGTACCATCTGGTTGTAAATAACGGGCATAGTAGACAGGAAGTTTTGATTTTCTTGAACGTTTGTAAAATTTGAAAGGAACTTGTGACTTGAGCATCGTAACATCTCCATACACCAAGGTTCCAGATTTCTGGTCACACTTTGGTTACATTTGGTGATTTTACGGCGCCAATTGTTTGGTAGCCTAAAACAAAAAACACCTAAGCTATTACTACATAACAACTTAGGTGCCTGATAAATGTGCCGCCGAACAGAATTGAACTGTTGACACGAGGATTTTCAGTCCTCTGCTCTACCGACTGAGCTACAGCGGCACGGAACAAGAAAATTTATAAACCGTACAGTGAGAATTGTCAACCCCTGCAGGAAAAAGGGTGGATGAAAACTGAATAGAGTTCATGTCTGACTGAGTTTATCACACGTGGGTCAGGGAACTAATGTGGGTAATTCCTGTACTAATATTGTACTTTATAGTAGAAATCGCACCTACTAAAGAATATCTTCCGGCTGTTTTAAAAAGTATGCATTAGTTTTTCATAGTTCATTTTTGCATAGATAATTCTGTGAATTTCTACTGTATGCTCGTTTCCCACATAAAATATCAGATAGTTTTTTACAGGTAATATCCTGTACTCTGTATCAAGTAGTTTAATTGGTTTATACAGTTTGCATGAATAAGGAAACTGTTGAAGCCGTAATATAGAGCTGTCAAGATCATCAAGTAAAGCCAAGGCAGCCTTCGGGTTTTTCAAGATGTTTGTTATGTAGTTTGTAATCTCACGCAAATCCTCTAGAGCTAATGGTAGATATATTAATTCATGCATTATCAGAATTTATCTCTGAGTGAATTGTTGACCTTAAACTTGAAAACACTTCATCATGAGAAAATCTTTTTTTAGTGGATTTAGCCTCTAGCTCTGCTTCCTTCAGTTTCAAAAAGAGTTCACTTTCAAAAAGTTTTTGTTCATAGGCTTCAATACTCATAACAACCATATCTCCATACCCATTCTTAGTTAAATAAACCGGTTCTGCCGTTTCATGTACTAATGTTGAAATAGCAGCGAAATTATTACGTAGATCAGAAACAGGTCTAATATGTAGCATACCACACCTCCTATTTATCATAATAATATCATAATTATGCTAATTATACAATTAATGTATCAGGGTAATCGAAAGATTTTTTAGATTGCTGTTTACTCTTTGGAAAATTATGATTTTAATACCACTCTTGTTCAGACAAGTAATCTTGTCCTGTTTCTTTTTACAACTCCATGGCAGTATATATACGCTGTTCAATGGCCAGGAGACTCTCTTTTCCTAAAAACCGTTCCTTACGGTCAACTTCGACAACAAACTCCCCTACAATGGCAGCAGGACGGTCTGAGAGCAGGAATATAGTATCTGCAAGAAGTAAAGCTTCACGAACATCATGTGTTACCAGCAGGGTTGTTCTGGGATCACGATCCCAAAGCTTTGTATACGCATGAATCAACTCTATTCGCAGCTTCAGATCAAGTGATTGGAAAGGTTCATCCATCAGAATCAAGCTTGAAGGATATGCAAAAGCTCGGGCAATCGAGACACGCTGTTTCATCCCGCCGGATAACTCCTCAGGATACATTTCAGTGCAATCTGAAAGACCGACAAGATCCAGAAACTGACTAATTCTTTCCCAGCGCTGATCTTTGTCGGGAAAAACCTTTTTAAGCACCAGCTCAATATTCCGGGATACACTCATCCAGGGAAGCAGCCGGGGTTCCTGAAAAATAAAACTGATGGAGCTATTACGTTCATCCTGGATAATTTCACCGGAATCCTGTTTAGTAAGACCCGCGATACTATGTAAAAGAGTAGTTTTCCCGCATCCTGACGGTCCAAGAATAACACTAATTTTCCGTTCAGGAATCGTCAGTGAAAGATCATTGAAAACCTCAATTGGTACACTGCCAGCACCGGATTTATAGCTCTTGGATAGGTTATTAATAATCATTTCTCAACCGAAACCTTTCCCGACACTCTTTTTCGACGGATAACAGTCAGTAAAAGTTTAAAAATCCCCTGCGAAACCGCACTGAGAAGAATTGCTGCAACTGTCCAGGCCATCACCTCACCAGTCTCCAAATTAATCTGGGAAAACTGCATACCCGAACCTATCCCTTTTCTCGGAACCGTCAGCACCTCTGCAGCAATTACCACTTTCCAGGTCATACCGATAGTTCCCCGGGCACCAGCTATCAGATACGGAACGAGAGATGGAATTGATATATGATAGAGCTGCTGCGAGGTTTTAAGTCTGTATAATTGCCCCATCTCCAGTAATTTCTTATCCGTTTGTACAACTCCGGTAAATACATTTTCAAAAAGGATAGGAAAGGACATGAGAAACGCCGCAAAGACAGGCACTGTACCACTGGAAAACCAGATAAATGCCAAAAGAATTACTGACATAACTGGAATAGTACGTACAACCGTAACCAGAGGGGAAAGAGCTGCACGCACCCAGGGTATCCAGCCTGCAGCAAGTCCGGCTGTTGTCCCGACAGCTAGAGTTATAAGAAAACTTCTTACAGCACGTAATGATGTTGCACCAACAGCCTGCCAAAAAACTTCTGTTCGGGCATAACTTATTAGGATTTTAACAGCTTCCACAGGTGTTGGAAGAATAATAGGGAGATTAATGAATCTGGCAGCAACATACCACACGAGGAGTAGAACCAGTGCAGAGATACTAGTAATAATGCCGGTACTGTATACCCATTTACCTTTCATTTTCCGCGTAAAAATCCTCATCCGGCAGCTTGCCCCCTATAGAATCCGGATTCAATTCAGCCATTATCTGCAAATATACTTCAAATGAGTCCCTCGAATCTGCTCCTGATTGATACATCAAACTGCATCGAGGAATTGCAGGGCCCGCAAGATCAGCACTCAGGATACCAAATTGTTCAACAAGTGCTGCTGCACCTGAAGGATCTTCCAGAACGGTAGAAATTGATGCTTCAACAGATTGCAGAATTCGCCCAAGAGCGTTAGTATTTTTCTCTGCAAATGAATTTTGAACCACCAGGGCTGTCATAGGGTATGAACTATTTCCGGTCATCTTGAACCATGGTTCCTGTAAATCACCAGTTCTATGCACATCAGGACTTTTTAGTTCAGCCATTGTAGCAAACGGTTCAGGGAGAACAGCATAATCAATTTTACCTGCAATTAACATTTGTGCCAACTGAGCTGGTGATGCTATGGAGAAATCAAGAACATCATCCTGATCAGCCCGATCCATACCCCACCCGTTCAGAATATAACGGGTTACAAGATCCGGTGTAGATCCCGGTGCTGGTACATGAAGAAACTTCTCTTCGTCCATGATCTGATTAACAGATTGCCGGCTAAACTCAACACTCTTATCACGTGAAAGGAAATAGAGCATTCCTTCTCCTGTTACCGCTGCCAACTGAATATCTATCCCTTTACTATAGAGATTTGCAGCCAGATTTGCAGGAAGTGCTGCAATATCGAGCTCTCCGGATATCAATTTAGCAGCAACCTCCGTGGGAGAGGGGAGTACTTCGGCTTCAACAGTAACGCCCAATCCCAGCTTTCCGC
The DNA here is from genome assembly GCA_964567895.1 of uncultured Spirochaetales bacterium. Lineage (GTDB taxonomy): Bacteria > Spirochaetota > Spirochaetia > JABMQR01 > JABMQR01 > JABMQR01. Next base: position 6,874 of record CAZMOX010000067.1, read on the forward strand.
CATCTCCCAGAAGATGTACATAGCCAAATCCGGTCGGTCCCTTTAAAACGGCAAGCCGTACAGTAACAGGTTCTATCTGCATAGTCGGCTGTGTCACTTCCTCTGCTCCACCCTCAGGCACCCCTTCAGCAAGCAGTGAAAAACCCAAAAACAAACTGCAAAAAAACAGAATAAATAGTATATTTTTAAACATCAACTTGTCCTTATCAAATTAACCTCAGTTATATATTATTATTGAACAATTATCCTAAAATACCGCTTTTTTCCGGCTCTAAGCATAAGTTCATCGTCTTTTAACCATGAAGAATCGATCACTGAATCAATTGATTCAACCTTGGTGTTGTTCACATTTGCCCCGCCCTGCTGCACTAATCTTCTGGCTTCACTCATAGAAGCACAAAGATCAGTTTTAGAAAAAAGAACCATCACCGGGATACCCGCTGCAAGTTCATCAGCAGTAATTTCCAGAGATGGAATTGCATCTTTATCTCCACCACCGGCAGCACCCGAGTTAAAAGCCGCTTTTGCAGCCGCATGAGCCTTATCAGCCTCATCCTGCCCATGAATGATCTTTGTCTGTTCATATGCAAGAATCTCTTTTGCACGATTAATATCTGATCCCTGCAAATCTCCCATCGCATCAATCTCAGCTAAAGGAAGAAAGGTAAACAATTTGAGAAATTTAATAACATCTGCATCAGCAATGTTACGCCAGTACTGATAGAAATCATAGGGAGAAAACACTTCAGGATCCAGAAAAACTGCCCCTTTCTCCGATTTTCCCATCTTTTTACCATCAGATCGGGTTATCAGGGGAAATGTCAATCCATACACCTCACCAGCAGCTACACGTCTGGTCAAATCAACTCCGGCTACAATATTTCCCCATTGATCATCTCCTCCCATCTGGAGCCGGCATTCATGATCTTTGTAGAGAGTAAGAAAATCGTAAGACTGAAGCAGCTGATAGTTAAATTCAATAAATGAGAGCCCGCGTTCCAACCGCTGTTTATAGGATTCAAAAGTGAGCATGCGGTTAACAGAGAAGTGTTTCCCAATATCCCGTAAGAATTCAATATAGTTCAGTCCGCCAAGCCAATCATAGTTGTTGAGCATGAGTGCCTTTCCCTCTTCTCTTTCAGGAGAAAAATCGACAACACTACCCAGCTGATTTTTTATGGATTCCGAATTTTCCCGAATTTGCTCAATGGTGAGCATTTTCCGCAGTTCAGTCTTGCCAGACGGATCACCAATCATAGTTGTCCCCCCGCCAATGAGGGCGATTGGGTTATGTCCGGCCTCCTGCATGTGATGCATAGCATAGAATGGAACCATATGTCCGATGTGGAGGCTGCTTCCTGTCGCATCAACGCCAATATAAAAAGTTATCGGTTTTTCACCCATCAATGCATCGAGGGCTTCAATATCAGTACATTGCTTAATAAATCCGCGATCGCGGAGTGTTTCCAGTGCTTTATTCATAATATATTTTCCTTGGCAGTTACGCCCGTGAATACTCTTTTATCTCACTCCTGATTCTTTGAGCAAGTTCAGCTACGGGAACCCTAACCTGCTTCATAGAATCACGAAACCGTAATGTAACAGTACTGTCATCTTTTGATTCATAATCAACTGTGATGCAGAATGGAGTACCAATTTCATCCATTCGTCGATACCTTCGGCCGATAGCGCCTGATTGATCATAGAAAGTAGTAAAATCATTTCTCAACTCTTTCTCAATCTCATGCGCTAAATCGGCAATTCCATCCTTTTTAACAAGCGGCAATATCGCAACAGTAACCGGTGCAAGAGCCGGGTGAAAATGCATAACAACCCGGGTGTCACCACCCTCAAGCTCTTCCTCTTCATATGCATCGGAAAGCACCATAAGAACCGATCGGGTTAAACCGGCTGAAGTCTCAACAACAAATGGTATATATCGCTCATTGGTCTGCGGATCCATATATTTCTGATCCTTCCCGGTAAATTCCTGATGCTTTTTCAGGTCAAAATCAGTTCTTGAGTGAATTCCTTCAAGTTCCTGCCATCCCATGGGAAATTCAAATTCAATATCAAAAGCCTCTTTTGCATAATGTGCAAGCTCTTTGGGTCCATGCTCATGAAATCGGAGTTTCTCTTTATGTATTCCCAGAGTGTCGTAATAATCAATCCGTGACTGTTTCCAATAGGAAAACCACTCATCCTCATCCCCGGGTTTTACGAAAAACTGCATCTCCATCTGCTCAAATTCACAGGTTCGAAAAATAAAATTCTTCGTAGTAACCTCATTTCTGAAAGCCTTTCCCACTTGGGCAATACCGAAGGGGATTTTTACCCGGCTTGTCTGGGTAACATTTTTGAAATTAACGAATATCCCCTGTGCCGTCTCCGGACGAAGGTATACGATACTTGCCTCATCTTTCACCGGGCCTAAATGGGTTGCGAACATCAGGTTAAATTCTCTAGGTTCTGTAAAAGTATCTTTATTGCCGCATACCGGGCAGGCCGCTTCCAGATTGATATGGTCTGCTCTGAAACGTGATTTACATTTTCTGCAGTCAACCATAGGATCCGAGAAATTTGCTACATGACCTGAGGCTTCCCAGACTTTGGGGTGCATCATAATTGCAGCATCCAATCCTACAATATTATCATGCAGCTGCGTCATCTCCTTCCACCAAAAATCTCTGACACGGTTTTTCAGCTCTACACCAAGAGGACCGTAATCCCATGCACCTGAAAGACCACCATAGATTTCACTTGATTGATAGACAAAGCCTCTTCTCTTGCAGAGAGATACGATTTTTTCCATAGTTACTTTGCTCATGCATTATACCTCTTGTTCCAGCTCTTGTTCCAGTTTTTGTATTGTTCTATTAATTCTTTCAAATGTTTTCTCTTTTCCCAGCAGCTTAACCGACTCAAATAACGGCGGTGATATTCTACTTCCTGTTACTGCTGCCCGAATCGGCATTAATAAGGCACCAAGTCCCACACCTGTTTTTGCGGCTGTATCCCGGAATAACTGTTCCATATCGCCATCATTTTCACCATCACCCTGCTCCCAAAGCCCTGATAAAAGGCTCTTTGAAAGGTGCAGAATTTCAAGAGCCTTTGCGGCATCCGCTTTTTTGGGAATAACATCTTCAGGATTTGGTGTTTCTATATCCTGAAAAAGAAATCTGGTCATCTCTGAGACATCACTTAATTTCTTCATTCGTTCGTGAATCAACGGAATCATATTTCCAATAATCTTCTCCTGTTCATCAGTTGGCGGATTTAAAATTACTCCATCCCGAACAAGAAATGGAATAATCAGCTCTCTAAGCTCAGCAGCTGATTTCTGCCGTATATACATTCCGTTAAACCAATCAAGTTTCTTATAATCAAAAACACCGGGTGCTTTATTTATTTTTTCCAGGCTGAATACCTTCTCCAGCTCTTTGCGGGTAAAAAACTCTGTTTTATCATCGTAGGCCCACCCAAGAAGGCTTATATAGTTCATTACCGCCTCTGGTAAATATCCATCATTCATAAAGTCTCTCACTGCTCTGGAACCATTTCTTTTTGAAAGTTTTTGCCCATCCTTACCCATAACCATAGGCAGATGACAGTATTTTGGCGGCTCCCAGCCGAATGCCTCATAGAGTAAAACATGAAGCGGTCCCGATGGTATCCACTCCTGTGCACGCATGATATGGGTAATTCCCATCAAATGATCATCAATAACGTTTGCCAGATGATAGGTAGGGAATCCGTCAGATTTCATAAGTACCGGGTCTGGATTGACATCCTTGTTCTTTCGGGAAATTTTACCCATAAGAACATCATCAAATGATGTTTTTCCATCAAGCGGAACCTTGAGCCGTACGACAGAGGATTTGCCGCTCTTTTCCAGTTCAGAACGTTCGGCTTCACCCAGATCTCTGCATCGGCGGTCATACCCTTTCACTTTACTCTTGGTACGTTCCTGCTCCTCCCGAAGGGCATTCAAGCGCTCAGTAGTACAGTAACAGCGATAGGCTTTCCCGTCAGCAATCAATTTTTCTGCATAACTTCGATAGAGTCCGCTTCGTTCGGATTGTATATAAGGGCCATATTCCCCGCCTTTTTCAGGACCTTCATCCCAGGTTATTCCCAGCCAACTAAGCATATCATAGAGATCCTGAACAGCCTCATCTGTTGTTCTTTCCCTGTCTGTATCCTCAATCCGTAATATAAAGCTTCCACCCTGAGAGCGGGCATAAAAATAGTTAAATAAAGCAGTTCTGATACCGCCTATGTGCTGAAGTCCTGTGGGAGACGGTGCGTATCGTACTCGTACACTCATACTTATTTGTTTTCCTCTTGTTGGTATATAATTTATTATATCTTGTGTTTGTTGTTATACCTGAGATTTACGCATAATTCAAGATGAACCGAGAATAAAGATGTAGTGGAATAAGCCCGATATTCTACTCGTGCAGATAATCAACCAGATTATTGATTATCCGGTTACGTTCATCCAAATTCAATAAGATATTGCCGGAGGGCAAGGTTCCCCGGTCTATAACACGGGACAAACCATCACTTCCCTGATAGAGAGAAAAACGGTATTCAACCAGGCTATCTGTTTCCGATATCCACCACTCCAGAATTATCACATTATCAGATGAATTTTCTTTAGCAATTTCCGGAATAAATAAATAGTTCAAATTCTGATTATTTTTTATGCTATGGATTTCTATAGTTTGTAAAATCTCCCGAATTATCACATCATTCATCGCTATGACATACGGGTAAAGGAGATGATTTGTTTCCATGTCCATGGTGGTAAGCAGCACTGTTTTAGCTTTTATTTTCAACATCCTGGTGATTTATAATCACTTTTTGTTTACTTTAGCTTAATTTAATTAGTTTCTCAATGGTGCTATTATTTTAAGATGAATTATCAGGATCTTTTAGTTGAAAATATTAAGTATTACAGATCTCTTTTAGGGTATACCCAAGATAATCTTGCTGAAGCCGCAAATCTTTCTAAAAGTGCTATCGGTCAGATCGAAATAGGCAGAAATACTCCAAATTTCACAAATTTAATTGCAATAGCTGCTGCTTTGCAAATTGAGCCTTATTTATTACTGAAACAACGGAATTATTCATTAGATGATAATGATTCTGATACAGCACAACTGGCTGCTGAAATTGCATTGGTAATAAAAAGAAATAGACAGAAACAAGAATAACTGCAAATCGTTGCTATTGATCAATCAAGATCTGAACCAACAAACCATCTCATTCATCGCCCGTAATCTGGACTCTTCATATGAATCAACTGCTTTCCGTATCCAGTCATGATGTGAAGTAGCGTTAAAATCCTCACTATTTGTTCCATGGCCGGGGAGTCTTGGAACAAAGACTGAATATCCTTCTTTCTGAAGAACAGAAGCCGGGAGACTTAATTCACCAGGATATCCGGCAAAACCATGAAGCCCAAGAATTGCCTTTCTGCGGCCATTCCCAACGCCCACCTCCTCACTGCGGAGTGTAATTGGCAGAGCACATCTTCTTACAAAAGGTTCTTTTTGCATTTTTAAAGGAAATTTCATATATCAATTGTAACAGGCTGAAATCTATCAGTCCAGTTAGAAATTCTGGAGTGGAACACCAGAACCTTCAAGAAAATTTACCGCATCAGAAAATATATGCTGGAACTCCGCATGTACAATCCTGTTCTCATCGATATCACGTGACAAAGGGAATGGAACCTCGTGGCTGCTGTCGGGAGCACCTGGATATTCATTAACAGTAATTTGGGGAATTCCTTCTGCATCTTCCCAGGTTCTTCTCAATCCACTAACAGGAAAGACCTTGTCTGTAGTAATCATAAATCCCTTGAATCGGTTTTTCAGTGATTTTAGACTACGATTCCTCAATCCAGGCACAAATTTTGTCTTCATTAAGCTTGATAGAATAGAAAATACATTAGCTCCAATATCCGGAATCTGTCTTCTCAATTCTGAGAACACGGCACCCTTTTTTCGCATAGATCCAAATTCATTAAAATAATGATCAAGCCGGCTAAATGCATCAGCATCGAGTATCGCCCGAGAAACAGGATTGGCATACTCCAAAATTGAACCACCGCAAAACAGGCAGGCCCGGGATTCCTTAAATAGTTTTTCAGTTTCAGCCCTATCTTCATCAAGCATTAGAAGTATTTCAGCTAGAGAACACCCTATTGAATAGGAAAAAAAGTGAATAGAGGCATTCTCATCCACTAGAGGATCCTGACCTTCCCTGATTCTACCTACTAACTGCTCTACATCGTTAATAGTCTGTAATGCTCCGGCAATGAATCTTTCCGGCTTTTCATCAATCCTCTGACTCAATGCAGCATTTGCAAATGATATTGCAGAATTATGAGTTGATGATCTTTTTCGCAAATTCATAATTGGTATCATGCTGCGAACATTACTCCATGCTCCCGGTGCACGATTTACATGATAGGCAATAGGAAATAGAATCACTGTTCTTCCTGTTGATCGGCACAAGTTATACGCCCAAGGTAAATATTTCTCCCAGCGTCTCTCATTCAACCCATGAAGCAGTATCAATGCCTGTTGATTTTTCATTGCTGCAGAGGAAGGTACTAAAACCGGATAAGAAAAAATCTTATTCTCCTCAATGGCTGTATCGCTAAAACCTCC
>CAZMOX010000068.1:0-6466 GCA_964567895.1 uncultured Spirochaetales bacterium
CTTGAGATTGAATACACCGGAACGGATATTGTTAGCAGCCTGCGGGAGATGCTTGATGAAACGATGGCCAACGCACCCATGGAGATTCTGCGCATAAAAAACAAACGGGTCATTGACCGGGTACTCAGTACCATTACCGAAGCTGAAACACTTGATGATCTTGATACCGGGGATGTCTTTACACGCTGTCTGGATGCTTTTGATGTGCTTCCTGAAGACCGGGATGAGCTGACGGCATCCTATAATGAAATAATCACTGGCCTGCTGGAGGAGGATAGAAATGCCGAATAAAAATAATAACAAACTGGAATCTTCTAAAGGCCAATTTTTGGTATACCGAGCAGATGATGGAACGCTCAAACTGGATGTTTGCTTTGAAGAGGGATCTGTTTGGCTGACCCATCAGTTAATGGCAGAGCTGTTTCAGACAACGAAACAGAATATAAGTCTTCATATTCAAAACATTTATGAAGAAAAAGAACTTTTTCCGGAGGCAACTGTCAAGAAATACTTGACAGTTCGACCCGAAGGTACCCGTGAGGTTAAACGCTTGTTGGACTACTATAACCTTGATATGATTCTTTCAGTTGGTTATCGGGTAAAGAGTACTGTTGCAACTCGTTTTCGCATCTGGGCAACACAAAAACTGACAGAATTCATCAGGAAGGGATTTGTGATGGATGATGAGCGTTTGAAAGATCCGGAAGGCGGACGCTATTTTGAAGAATTACTGGCTCGTATCCGTGACATCCGTTCGTCCGAGAAAATTTTCTGGCGTAAAGTGTTGGATATTTATGCTACCAGCATTGATTATGATCCACAAGCAGAAATCTTCACGTAAAGGGGAAAAATCATGAAGCTACTTGAACTTCGGTTTAAAAACCTCAACTCCCTCTATGGTGAATGGCTCATTGATTTCACCGATCCGGAATATGTTTCCAACGGTGTTTTTGCTCTGACCGGATCTACCGGAGCCGGGAAATCGACCATTCTCGATGCTATCTGTCTTGCACTGTATGGAGCAACACCCCGTCTTGGGAAAATCACGAAAAGCAGCAATGAGATAATGTCCCGTCAGACTGGCGAGTGTTATGCCGAAGTGGTATTCAAATCTCAGGCAGGCCAATTTCGCTGCTATTGGGGTCAGCATCGCGCCCGTAAAAAAGCTGATGGGAACCTCGCCGATGCCAAACATGAAATCAGTGATGTGGGGACAGGAAAGCCCATTGAGACCAAAAAGAGTCTGGTATCCGGTGTTATCGAAGAAAAAACCGGAATGGATTTTGACCGTTTTACCCGCTCTATTCTACTGGCTCAAGGCGGTTTTGATACCTTTTTAAAGGCCGATGTGGAACAGAAATCCAAAATACTCGAACAGATTACCGGCACCGAAATTTATACCGAAATCTCCCGGCGTGTTCATGAGCGGCAGCGGGATGAACGGGAAAAGCTTGACCTTCTACGGGCAAAAACCTCCGGTATTGCCATTCTTGAACCGGAACAGGAAGAGGAGATTCAGCAGGATTTTGAAGACAAACAAAAGCAGGAAAAAGAGCTTGATGACAAAACAACAGAAGCAGGCAAATCCATCGTTTGGCTGGCCGGTATTGATGACTTCAAAAAAGATATCAGCTCCCTGTCGGAAGAGTCTGAAAAGCTGCAAACCGAACTCGAATCATTCAGGCCGGAGCGCGAACGGCTTAACCGGGCACGTAAAGCTGCTGAGTTGAATGGCGAATATTCCAATCTGACTGCGGTGCGAAAACAGCAGTCTAACGATCAGACAGCCCTAATAACAGAGGAAGAGAAGCTTCCTGAACAGGAAACCTCTTCCAATGAGCAAGCAGAATATTTAGACGCCGCAGAACATCAGACTCGCAAAGCTAAAGAAGATCTGAAAATTGCTTCACCGCTTATGCAAAAAGTTCGTTCTCTTGATCAAAAGCTTGCCTCACAGAAAAAGGCTGTTTCTGATGGAGAGAATGGGTGTAAAAAAGATGCGGAGAAAATTGATTCTGACATACAACTCAAACGTAAGGATCAGGAAAAGCGTAACGAATCAGGAAAAAATCTGAAACATGCTGAAGGCTATCTAAAAGGTCATTCACAGGATGAGTGGTTGATAAGCGGCCTTGCCGGGGTTGAAGAGCAGCTAAGCAATCTGCTTCCCAAACAAAACGAGATCTCTCTAAAAGAGGCTGAAGAAGAAAAAGCCGAAACTGTTCTCAAAAAGGCGACCAAAAAACTGGAGAGCTGCACAAAGCAGTATATAACCTGGAAACAGAAGCTGGAAGATGCAGTAAAAGCATTCAAGGAAGGGAAAGATATACTTGGTAAGTTGCTGGGTGACCGGCTGCTAAGAGAGTATCGTACCGAAAAAGAGACCCTCCTTCGTGAAATGGCATTTCTGACAAAGATCGCGGAGCTTGATGACTATCGGTCTAAACTGGAAGATGGGAAACCATGCCCTCTCTGCGGCGCTAAGGAACATCCTTTTGCTGAAGGAAATATTCCTGTGGCGGATGAAATAGAAAAAAGGATTGAGGCTCTCACTGAATTGATACGAAAAGCCGAAGATCAGGAGACAGCTATCAGGAAGCTCGAAACAGCTGAAAGTGCTGCCCGTAAAAATCTGACCGAGAGTGAAAAACTCGAAGCGATTGCTGTGAATGATAAGAAGGCAGCTGAAAAAAATCTTTCTGAACTAACGCATAGATTGGGTAATGCCCTGTCTGAATTCGAAGAGTTGGAAAAGGCCGTATTAACCAAACTTCAGCCGTTGGGTGTTGAGGAAATTCTGGATTCTGATGTCTCTTCCCTGCTTGAATCTCTCAGAAACCGTCTTGGAAAGTGGCAGACCCAGGTTAAGAAAATAGCTGAAATTGAGAAGCAGATCTCAGGACTGGACAGTGATTTGAAGCGGTTGGAAGCGGTGATTGAGATGCAGAGCAGTGCATTGGCTATAAAGCAGAAAGACCTGGATATCCTCAAAATAGAGTATTCCGAAGGCACTGTTCAGAGGCAGGAGTTGTACGGAGAAAAAAAACCTGATGATGAAGAGCTCCTTTTGAACAAAGCAATTACCGATGCAGAGCAAGCTGAGAAACAGGCGAGAATCCTTCATGCTGAACTGCAGCAGAAATTGACCTTGACGAAAGCCAATGTTAATTCCCTGAAAAAACGGATTGATCAGCGGGAGGCAGAACTGAAAAAACTGGAACCTGATTTTTCTGCCGCTCTGCAACCTGCCGGTTTTTCAGATGAAAAACAATTTCTAGAAGCGCGGCTCACTACAGAGAAGCGGGATGCTCTCACCGTAAAAGCAAAGGAGATGGATGACAGACAAACGGATTTCAAAGCCAAACAAAAAGACCGCGAAAAACGTTTAGCCGCAGAAATCAGCAAGAAGGTTACGGAGAAAACACTTGAGGAGCTTGAGCCGCAATGCAAGGAATTCGAGGAAAGCCTGAAACAGCTCAGGGATACCATCTCCGGTCTCAAGCACAAGCTCTCTGAAAACACTGCTGCCAAAGAACGCATAAAGGGAAAACAGACTGCCATCGAAGCTCAGAAAAATGAGTGTAGTCGCTGGGAAAAACTGCACGGGCTGATTGGGTCTGCTGACGGAAAAAAATACCGGAACTTTGCTCAGGGGCTGACCTTTGAACTGATGGTATCTCATGCCAATCGTCAACTTGAAAAGATGACAGACCGTTACCTTCTTATCCGGGACGACGGACAACCACTGGAGCTGAATGTTGTAGACAATTATCAGGCTGGTGAAATCAGATCGACCAAAAACCTGTCCGGCGGTGAAAGCTTTATCGTGAGTCTGACTCTTGCACTCGGGCTCTCTAAAATGGCCAGCCGAAAGGTTCGTGTGGATTCCCTGTTTTTAGATGAAGGCTTTGGCACTCTGGATGAAGAGACTCTGGAGACTGCTCTTGAAACATTATCCGGGCTGCAGCAGGACGGTAAGCTGATCGGGATCATCTCCCATGTCTCTGCCTTAAAGGAGAGGATTAGCACACAAATTACCATAACACCTGTATCAGGTGGAAAAAGCATGCTGTCCGGTCCCGGATGCAGTAAGGTTGAGGAGGAGTGATGATTAAACGATGTGAGTGGTGTGAATCCACCGATTTAATGCGGGCATATCATGATACAGAGTGGGGAGCCCCTGTTCATGATGACCAGAGACATTTTGAATTTCTGGTACTGGAATTTATGCAGGCAGGACTCAGCTGGAGTACTATTCTGAATAAACGGGAGAACTTCCGGAAGGCTTTTGATAACTTTGATGTTAACAAAGTCGCAAAGTATGGAGATGAAAAAGTTGCATCTCTGTTACAGGATGCAGGTATTATTAGAAACAGGTTGAAAATTGCAGCTTTAATCAATAATGCAGGAAAATTTCTCGAAATCCAGAAAGAGTTTGGATTCTTTGACGCATATATCTGGCATTTCACCAATGGGAAAGTAGTAAATAATAAAATTGAATCGTTAAAGGGCATGCAGGTCACTTCTGATCTTTCGGATGAAGTGAGCAAGAATATGAAAAAACGGGGTTTCAAATTTGTCGGTTCAACAACACTCTATGCTCATCTGCAGGCAATCGGGGTCATTAATGATCATATTACAAGCTGTTTCCGGTATAAGGAGCTTGTCTGAAGAGTTGCTAGCTAAGGTATTAACGAAATAGATAGATTTTTTAGATTTTTGTTGGTGCCTCAAGGGTTTGCAAATACTGAATTCGGTAAAAACTTGGAGCGAACCCGGTATACTGCTTAAATACTCTGCTGAAATGAAATTCACTATAGAAAAAGAGCTGTGCAGCTATCTCCTTAACAGAGAGATTGGTACAAGCCAGCATTGCCCCGGCTGCCTCAACTTTCAGGCGGGTATAATATTTCATAGGGGTGATGTTCATCCGCCTTTTGAACAACCTGATAAAGTACGATTCAGTTAGATTTAAATGTTTTGCGATGTCCTGTAGGGTGATTGTACTTAGTACATTATTCTGCATGTAACGTAAAGCCTTTTCCAAATGCACACTGTCTTCACCTCTGAAGGAGGCGGGCTCTCCTTCGCTTAATAGATAGAGGAAAGAGATAAGTTGATGTGATGCTGACCGGCGTAGGTTATCATTTTTTGACATTCCCTTTTCCCGCATCTCTTCAAAGAAAAAACGGTAATTAGAGCCGATGTTGTATCGCGAAGCACGTCGGATATCCCTTTGAAGCAGCTCCAGAACCTCCAGTTCTTCCGGTTCAACAGAAAAGAGAACCGCGTAATAGGTTATGGGATTGTTTGTTTTTGTTGCTCTGATTTCATGATGTACTGAGGGTGAAGTCAGGAATAGGGTGCCTGGGTTTATGGTATACAGTGCCGGGCCGTTGAGAAATTCTCCATTACCCTGCAGGAAATAGTGTAGTTCGTACTCTGTTTCTGTATGCTGATGGTGTCTGCCGTGCCAGCGTATTTCATCATCATTACGCATCTGGTAGACAAAAACAGCGTCCCGTATTTTCATCAGGTCAATTATATGCATGTCTTATCAATTTTGTCCATTCCTTTTACCCTGCCAGTCGGCGAAAATGAACATAATTAAACCTGTGCATGGAGAGATTTATATGAATATAACAGTTGGAATCGATACGGGTACTCAAAGCACTAAAGTTGTTTTTTATGATTATGATAAAAAACAGATCGCAGCTTCTGCCTCAGCCCCCCATGAGCTGATAAGCGGTGATGATGGTACAAGAGAACAAAAGGCTGAATGGTGGATTGAGGCGATAGAGTCCTGTTTTTCACAGGTGTCTGCGGAAATAAAAGGGTCTGTTAAAGCAATTGGTGTTTCCGGGCAGCAGCATGGATTTATACCTGTCGATGCAGCAGGAGCTGTGCTTCGACCGGTTAAACTCTGGTGCGATACCTCAACGGCTGCCGAGTGTGATGAACTCACAAATCTCTATGGTGGAACAGAAGACCTGCTTGATGGACCCGGAAACCTTGTGCTTCCCGGGTATACAGCATCTAAGATTCTCTGGTTTAAGAAGAATCATCCGGATCTCTATGCAAAGATGGCAAAGATACTGCTCCCGCATGACTATATCAACTGGTACCTCACCGGTGAATATACTATGGAGGCTGGAGATGCGTCAGGAACAGCTCTTCTGGATATTCAATCCTGCACTTGGGATGAAAAGCTGCTGCAGATTCTGGATCCTGAAAGAGATCTAAAATCTTTACTGCCCAAGATAATCAAAGCGGGTGAACCGGCTGGTTTTATTACCGAAAAAACTGCCGAAGCTCTTGGTATTCCTGTTGGAATTCCAGTCTCCTGCGGCGGCGGCGATAATATGATGGGGGCTGTTGGAACCGGAACGGTTGAAGATGGATTCCTTACCATGAGTCTGGGAACTTCCGGAACCATCTACGGATATTCTGATACACCGATTATTGA
>CAZMOX010000068.1:6566-13155 GCA_964567895.1 uncultured Spirochaetales bacterium
CTGGTAGGTATGGATAATGAAAATATGACCGAAGAGAATATAGCCCGTGCAGCTATGGAATCGGCAATTTTTGGTCTTAAGATGGGTCTGGACTCATTTATACGGCTTGGATTCTCTGCTAAAGAGGTTCGTCTTATTGGTGGTGGAGCCAATTCTCCGCTTTGGAGACAAATTGCTGCTGATATTCTGAATTTGCCTATAACGGTATCGGCTCTGTCAGAAGCTGCCGCGTTAGGCGGGGCTGTACAGGCTCTTTGGACTCTGGAGGTTCTCTCTGGTAAAAGTACTGGAATTAAAGAGATAGTTCGGGAACATGTGGAGATAGATGATGCAAAGACTTGTCGTCCTAACCCGGAAACGGCTGCGGTTTATGAAAAAGTGTACAAGGAATACTCTGCTTATGTGGATGCATTGAGTGGATTATTCTCATAAGAAGAGAACAAATACTATATAGGAGTGTAATGATATGGCTGACTATTTTTTAGGGAATGATGAATATTTCAAGGGGATTGGAAAGGTTGCATATGAAGGACCTAAATCAGACAATCCTTTGTCATTTAAGTTTTTTGATGCTGAAAAGATGATTGGCGGGGAAACTATGGCTGAACATCTGCGGTTTGCAATTGCTTACTGGCATTCATTCTGTGGAACAGGTTCTGACCCATTCGGCAGTCCAACACAGATTTTCCCCTGGGATGATGCGGATCCAATGACCGCGGCAAAGAAAAAAGCTGATGCAGCTTTTGAATTCTTTACGAAGGTAGGTGCCGGTCTCTACTGTTTTCATGATGCTGATGCTTCACCTGAGGGTGCTACGGTTGCAGAGTATGAGAAAAACCTGTTTACAATAGCTGATGTGCTTAAGGAACGGCAGGATGCAACCGGTGTAAAACTGCTATGGAATACTGCAAATATGTTCTCAAATCCACGGTATATGAATGGGGCTGCAACTAATCCGGATTTTACCGTTCTTGCACGTGCAGGATCACAGGTTAAGGCATGTCTTGATGTGAATGTTATGTTAGGTGGAGAAAACTACGTATTCTGGGGTGGAAGGGAAGGTTATATGACCCTGCTTAATACCCAGATGAAACGTGAGTTGGATCATTTGGCTCAGTTTTTGACTATTTCAAGAGATTACGGCAGAAGTATTGGATTTAAGGGAACTTTCCTGATTGAACCGAAACCTATGGAGCCGACAAAACATCAGTATGATTTTGATGCTGCAACAGCTATTGGATTTCTGCGGAATTACGGTTTGGATAAAGATTTTAAGTGTAATATCGAAAATAACCATGCAACACTTGCAGGGCACACATTTGCACATGATCTGCAGGTATGTGCTGATGCTGATATGCTGGGTAGTATTGATGCAAATGAGGGTGATGCACAGAATGGATGGGATACTGATGAATTCCCGACAAATGTATATGATTCACTGGAAGCTATGATGGTAGTCCTTAAATCAGGCGGATTGAAGACAGGCGGATTTAACTTTGATGCAAAACTACGCAGAAACTCAACAGATTCCGAAGACCTGTTCCTGGCACATATTGGCGGAATGGACACCTTTGCATTGGCACTCGAGATCGCCAACGATATCATAACTGACGGGAAGCTGGATGCAATAATCAGCAAACGTTACAGTTCTTTTGATAGTGGTAAGGGAGCTGATTTTGAGGCTGGGAAATTGTCATTGAAAAACTTACGGGATATTGCTGCCGGTCAGGGTGAATCTGAAAGGATCAGCGGAAAACAGGAGATGATCAAGAATTTGATCAATCAGTATATCTTCGGCTAATCAGCTGAATCCGGAATTATTAAATAAGCAAACTGAAGGCATCCAGAAATGGATGCCTTTATTGTTTTGTCAGCACTAAAGGGCTGATTGATTAATAGTATCGCAAAAACGGGTGTATTTTTTGTCTAATTGACCATATAGAAAAAATTTTTTTATTTATTGAAAAGAGAAAAGTGTCTCTTGACTTATTATGTATGTATGGTATCCTAACCAACGTGAGGATAATCAATGACAAAAAAAGGTAATCCGGAGAATGCCCGGAAGATAAATACATCTCTTATTTTGATCAAGTTAAAAGAGCAGGGACAAATATCCAGGGCGGAACTGGCCAGGTCTCTGAAGCTCAGCAAAATGACCATCTCATCGATTGTAGCTGATTTACTGGAAGCTGGATTAGTAATTGAAATCGGAGAGGGTTATTCGATGAAACAGGGTGGGCGTAAACCTATTCTTCTCACCTTACCGGAAAAAAGTAAATTTGTACTTGGTATTGATGTTGGTCTAACAAATACAGCCGTTGCCATTGGGAATCTTAGAGGTGAGTTTGTCTATAAACTAAGAGTTCCAACCAGAAGAAATCACAGTCAGAGTTCAATTTTGGAACAAATCAAGGAGCTTTCAGCTAGCGTGATCGATGAATCCAAAGTTGACAGAGAAAGTATTCTCGGAGTTGGCTTATCAATAGGAGGAATGGTCAATAAAGAAGTGGGATATATTACAGAATCCCCTGACTTTAACTGGAGAGATGTTCCTTTAAAAACACAACTGGAGGATGCATTAAAGCTTCCTGTAGTAATTGATAACTGTTCTCGTGTAATGGCTTTAGGTGAGAAATGGTATGGGAAAGCCAGAGGTGTTGACAACTTCTTTTTTGTAAATGTGGGTTTTGGAATAGGATCTGCAATTGTTATTAATAATAAGATTTATGAAAAAAATAGTGAGTTTGGCCATATATTTATTACCAAGAAAAATGTTCGTTGTGCTTGTGGGAAAATCGGCTGCCTGGAATCTGTATCCTCTGGTCATGCTATTGAGAGGGTTGCAAATCAGATTTTACCAGAAAGAAATGGTGACTGGTATTCTGCTCGGGAAGTTGCGGAATTGGCAGCAGCCGATAATTCAGATGCAGCAAGGATATTCCAGGAAGCCGGTAAATATTTAGGACGGGCATTGGCAATAGTAGCCACTCTTTTCAATCCCGATAAAGTGGTTATAGGAGGCGGTGTTGCTAATTCAGGAGAATTGCTCCTTGAGCCGTTAATGGAAGAGTTTCGTCTTCACTGTATGGATATTATCAGAGATTCAACTAAGGTTGAACTTTCAGGATTGGGGATGGATGCCGGGATTGTCGGGGCTGTGTCGCTTGCTCTGGATCAATATGTTTTTCATTCTGAGAGGCTGTAAACGGGGTTATCGGGTTTTGATTATTAGTGAGTAGGTAAGTATATTAAACTAACTAACAATATATTTATTAACATAGTTGTTAACTATGGTAAAAAAACTTACAAAGAGAAAGAGGAGCGTAGTATGAAAAAGATTTTAGTTATTCTGGTTGTATGCTGTATGAGTTTATCCTTGTTTGCAGCAGGTAGTAATGAGGGTTCAGCAGGTATAGACCCTGAGAATATGTATAAGGGTAGGGAATTATCACTATTAATTGGTAATGTAACTCTTGGTGATTCGTATAAAATCCTTTTTGAAGATTTTAAGGAAGAAACAGGCATTAAAATGGACATACAAGTAGTTCCTGGGTCAGCATCACAGTATGTTCAAATAGTGCAATCCAAAATTGCAACAAAGGATTATCCTGATATTCTTATATACACATCTGGACCTATGTATATTAATCCACTTAATCCACCGGAGAATATTATTGAAGTTACTGATGAAGCCTGGTTGAATAAAATTAAGGAAGGATTGACCGATCTTGGCGGTTCTTATGAAGGTAAGGTATATGGAATCCCTTTTGGAGGTATAGATTTTGCTGGGTTGCTATATAATGAGAAAATATTTGAAGACTTATCGTTGACTCCCCCAAAGACTTTTAATGAACTTGTAAGCGTCTGTGAAAAGATAAAAAAATCAAATAAAGGCATTACACCCATATATGAAATGTCAAAACAAGGGGGACCATTAAGTGCTTTCATATATACAGATGTAGCTTATGAATATTCCCAGGATTTAGATGTTATGAAAAAAATAAATACTGGACAAGTTGGTTTTGAGGATACGTTTATTCTTGACTCTCTTAATAGAAAAATGAAACTACAGAATAAAGGGTTTTTTAATGATGATATGATGTCAGGAACTTGGGAAACTTTATTTAAAGCATTTGCAGAAGAAAAAGCTGCTATGTCTTTTGTCTATTCAAACGTGCTGCCAATGTTATACACAAGTTATCCCGATGTTAGGGTAAAAATGATTCCATTAAACGATGTATCAGCTTCTACCTTTATTCAGGCAATTTATAGGATGAAAACAGAAAATCAAGATCTTTCAAATGAATTTGTTAACTACTTTCTTAAAGACAGTACATTAACAAAATTATATAGTAGTTTGAAAGCTGTACCTCCATATGTGGGTATAGATACAGAAGTAGACAATGCTCTTGAACCCCTGTTTACTCAGTTGGACAAGGGGAAATCTGCCCCCATCATATTTGATCAACTTGTAGTTGGCATAGGGCAAGTTCCTTTATTACAGGAAATGCATATGAATATAAAGACTCCACGGGAAGTTGCTGAGGCATTGACCAAAAAAATGAATTTACTAGGTCAAGAAATGGGTTTACCAGGTTTTTAAATTTTTAAATAGATTCAAATACTAGCTTGATAAGATGTAGACTCATTTGGGTCTACATCTTATCAATAAAATATATAAAGCAATCAATACTGTATTATCTAATTAAAAGGATTTTGTTTATGCGACAAAGTTTAAAGTCCTATCCTTACTATTTCATCCTGCCAGCTTTTTTTATATATTTTATATTTTACATATTTCCAACCTTATTAGGATTTTTATTAAGTTTTACTAATTGGAATTCATATGGAAAACAAATAAGCTTTATTGGATTACTGCAATTCAAGCGACTCTTTTTCGATGAAATTATGTGGATAGCATTTAAAAATACTATTAAATATTCTATTGGAACCGCATCCTTTCAAAATTTATTAGCACTTATTCTAGCGCTGTTATTAAACAATAAATACAAAATAACAAATTATTTTAGATCAATATTTTTCTTCCCATGCATTTTAAGTCCTGTGATAGTTTCCTATGTATTCTCAGGTATTTATCATCCACAGGGTCTATTAAATCAAAGTTTACGGAAGATAGGATTTTTTAATATTAATATACAATGGCTTGCAAACCCTAATGTAAGTATGTATGCCATAATATTTGTTGCAGTATGGTTTGGAACAGGGATTTTAATGATGATTTATCTTGCAGCTTTACAGGGTATTCCTCAAGAAATAATTGAAGCAGCTACAATAGATAGAGCATCATCCTGGCAACTATTAATTCGAATAAAATTACCAATGGTTTCGCCGGCATTTACCATTAATATTGTTTACTCATTAATTGCATCATTAAAAGTCTTTGCAGTTGTGTTTTTATTGACAAATGGTGGCCCTGGTAGTACTACAGAGGTTTTTAATACATTTATTTTTAAAGAATTCACTCAGGGTCGATACGGATATGCTACAGCAATCGGGCTGGTTACATTTTTGTTTATATGCCTCGTTGCTATCCCCGTAATGCTCATTTTGAAAAAAAGAGAGCTGGAAATATGAGTTATACAAGTAGACATCTAAAAAAAGCAATAACAATTAATGTAATACTAATGTTTCTAAGCCTGATTGTACTTGTCCCATTGTGGATGATTGTTATTAACTCATTTAAAGATCCAGGTGCGGCGGGAAGTTTGAATTTGCATTTTCCTTCAGCTTGGCAGTTTCAAAATTATTATTATGTATTTATTGAAGGAAAGCTTTTAAGAGCATTTTTGAATAGCTGTTTTATAACATTTTCTTCTGTATTTATAGTTTTATCTACTGGTTCATTAGCCTCCTTTATAATTTCAAGACGGAAATCAATTCTTACAAATATATTATTTATATTTTTTCTTTTTGGTTTAGTTGCTCCACCTCAAATTGTACCAACTGTAAAGGTTCTTCAAACAATAGGGATTCATGGTACGTATGCTGGAATTATCTTGTTTTATTCAGGTGTTTTCTTACCATTTGCTGTTTTGCTAATGACAGGATTCATAAGATCTGTACCAAGAGAAATTGATGAATCTGCAATAGTAGATGGTTGTAAAACTTATTATATGTTTATTAAAATAATAGTTCCGCTTCTGAAACCAATATTTGCGACTACGTTAGTGCTCATTTTTATGTTTGTTTGGAATGATTTTAATTATCCATTATACCTTCTTAGAAACAGTAGAATGTGGACAATGCCCATGTCGGTTTTTAATTTTACTTCAGCTTATGGAAATTTGTGGAATTATGTATTTGCTGACCTAATTATGGCTTCAATGCCTATTATAATTGTGTACTTTTTTGCGCAGAATTTTATTATTTCCGGACTGACTTCAGGAGCAATAAAAGGGTAGTTACCAAGTATTTATAGTTTGTGAATAATTTATTGGTTGGGAGAATCCAATGGGTGTTATTTATTTAAAAGAATTATACTAAATAGTTTTATTGAATAAAATTAAGTAAATCAATTATTGAAAGTTATCTGGCTGAATAAGGATTAGAGAAATACAAAGAGGAGATT
>CAZMOX010000069.1:0-13095 GCA_964567895.1 uncultured Spirochaetales bacterium
GAGACAAAATTTTATACTTAATTGAGGTAAGATAATGAGTACTATTCAGATAATCTGTATATCCTTTGGCTCCATTATCACAGCAGGATATTCTCTCAAGAATTCAAGATGCTGGCAGAATGGTTTGATTCGTATCAGTTCCTGAAGATTGTCCTCTCGGAAACATTCTTCCTATTTTGAATATTCTTTCATATTTAGAAGCATTATTTAAATTTTTATTGAAATATAGAAGCATTTGGTATACTATACAGAGTATGATAGATAATATTATAAGACTATTTCAGCCCACTACTTCCTCATTTTTCCTATTTGGTCCCAGGGGAACGGGGAAATCGACCTGGTTGAAAAAACAATACCCTGGATCAATTTATATAGATTTATTAGATGATATAATATATCGAAAATTGCTGGCCAGACCTGAATCTCTGAATGATATTATTTGGGGACAAAAAAATAAAAAAAATGTAATAATTGATGAAATCCAAAAGGTTCCAGAGTTACTTAGTGTTGTTCATAAGTTAATTGAAGAATATAAGTCATTACAGTTCATTCTCACCGGTTCCAGTTCCAGAAAACTAAAACGGGCAGGTGTTGATCTACTTGGAGGTAGAGCGATACTAAAAAAGATGTACCCTTTTACGGCTGCAGAACTCGGAAAAGATTTTTCTATCAATAGTGCTTTGTTGTATGGATTAATCCCTTTGATCTATCAATCAAAGAATAAGGAAGATGCCCTGGCTGCTTATATAAATTTATATCTAAAAGAAGAGGTTCATGCAGAGGGTCTTGTGCGCAACATCTCCAGCTTTGCCAGATTCCTGGAAATTATGAGCTTTTCTCATGGACAAATTATAAATTATTCAGAAATTGCCAGAGAATGCCAGGTAAAACGGCACTTAGCTGAAGAGTATACCAATATTTTGGAAGATCTGTTAATTGCTTATAGAATTAGTCCTTTTCTAAAGCGTGCAAAAAGAATTCTTGTTAAAAGTTCAAAATTCTACTTTTTTGATTCAGGGGTTTTTAATACTCTCCGTCCAAAAGGTTCTCTTGATTCACCTTCTGAAATAGGTGGATCAGCATTGGAAGGGTTGGTACTTCATCATCTTATTGCTTGGCTCGAGTATGGGAAAAGGCATGGGTCTGTATATTTTTGGCGGACAAAATCTGGAAATGAGGTTGATTTTATTGTCTATGGAAATAATGATTTTTATGGTATCGAAGTTAAACACTCAAAATCCATTCGTAAAAAAGATCTGCATGGATTAAAAGCTTTTAAAGAGGATTACCCGGAAGCAAAAGTTGTATTGCTCTATATGGGAGATCAGCAGCTATTGATTGATTCAATTCTTTGTGTGCCTTGTGCATCCTTTTTAGCAGCATTACACAAAGACAAAACTCCTCTGTTCTGAGGCAAATTCATACTTCAAAGATTTCAGCTTGATAATTTTGAAAGGACCTCATTTTATCAAATAGGGAAGTATTGAATACCCAGTCCAAATTAACGGGATAAGGTTCAGCATAAAATGAGGGATGAACGTAAAAACCATTTGAGAACTCTTTCGCCAGACAATCAGATGCAGATATCCTGAAACGGTAGTTATGATGACAAAAAATACCCCGACAAGTTGTGAAGAATCCACTGTATGCAGAAAATTCACCCAGAACATGACGTGGATCAATCCCACAAAGGCAGTGAATAGAATCAACCCAATTGCTCTATTTATTAATTTCCCGTGTCTTATATTTCTGAATGTTCCGGACAAATCCCAGGCTTCAAAAATGTAGATCCAGAGCAGTTGTTCAGATGAAGCATTGATTGTTGCCCACAAAACTGCTGTCAGGAGAATACCGATAATATCAGGTTGGTCTATAGTGATCCGGGATAGGTACGCTAAGATAAGTGCAAGCAGGATAACTCCCACATTGATATAAAATATGAGGGGAACTTTCTGTATGGGTTTATTGAAATATCCGGTTGATCCTCGGCGCCATTTGACAATACCCCAGGCTAATACATAGTAGAAAATCATCGGTAATAGAGCACCAGTTTCCGTATAAAGCAAGCTCGCCAAAAAGGGAAATCCTATTGCTATTACAGCGGAAAGAATCAGATCGAGAGCGGTTGGTTTCCAAGGTTTAATCATAGTTGATGATACCTATAATCGGGTAAGGGTGCAATACAAGCCTTTGCTTCATAACATTGATTCATCCATCTTTTTTCGATTTTGTTCAACTTAATTAATTGGATTGTTAGCCAAGAACCTTTTTCACCAAATCATCAATTTGATTTATTTGAAATTTGTTTGCAGCGAAAGAGCGTAGGGAATGTACGGGCAATCCTTTGATAAATTCCAATATCATTTGCTCCTCACCAGTTTCATGCTGACTGGCTGAGGGGTTGTCAAAAACACCCTTTATCAAATCGATTAATTCAGCAGGATTTTCCATATTATTGATGACATCGGCAAAAGTAGTTCTATCACCGTGAATAAATGGAACACAGGTTGTACTTTCCATTTCAATAGAGTCGGTTAAAACAATATCTCTAGAAGACTTACCGATTGCTATATCAAAGATACCACTTTCGGCATACCAATCACCAAGCTCAGTGCAGTAATAAGCAAAAGAACGTTTATCTAGGACAAAAGTAATCCTTTTTTCTTCGCCAGGTTCTAAAGATATTTTCTCGAACCCTTTCAATTCCAGTGGAGGTCTGCTTACAGAAGCCTCTTTATCATGAACATATAATTGAACAATTTCTTTACCACTACGGGTTCCGGTATTTTTTACATTTAGGGAAACCTGAAGTCTCTCTGTATCGTGCATATGCAATTCACCGTTCGGGTTTTCTTCGCTCGCTAGGTTGGTTTTCAATGAGTTTTTTAATACTTTAAGTGAAAGATTACTATAATCAAAGCTTGTATAGCTTAACCCGAAGCCAAACGGATATAATACATCCATTTCTCTGGCATCATAATAACGATAACCAATAAAAATACCTTCCTTGTATTCTACGATACGATTTGTTCCAGGAAAATTTAGATAGGAAGGATTATCTTGTAATCTTTTAGGGAAGGTCTCTGCTAATTTACCACAAGGATTTGCTTTACCAAATAATAAATCTACCGTTGCCTCACCAACAGCCTGACCACTAAGATAAACTTCTAAAATGGCTTTTACCTTATTAGCCCAGGGTAACAAAATGGGAGCACCATTATGCAAAACTACCACGGTATTTGGTTGTACATTTAATATTTTCTCGATAAGGTTATCCTGACAAGCAGGAAGATTCAAGTGAGTCCTGTCATAACCTTCGCTTTCATAATGATCCGGTAAACCAGCAAATACTACAGCTACCTCTGAGGCTTTTGCAAGTTCGAGTGCTTCCGTTACCAGGTCATCTGCTAACTCATCCTTTAAAATATCAAATCCCTTTGCATAACTAACTGAATATTCCCTTGAGGCATCTAATGCACTTGTAACTTTATAAGCGTTAATATGGCTTGAACCACCACCTTGAATTCTTGGCTTAGCAGCAAATTCACCAATAAAAGCAACCTTTGAGGTGCTTTGAAGAGGAAGAGTTTCCTCATTCTTAAGTAGTACAGCACATTCCGAAGCTGATTTTCTCGCTAGTTTATGATGAGCTTCCAAATCAAAAGTAACCCCTTCGACTTTGTCCTCATAATATTTCTTAACAAGAGTTAATACCCGTGCTGCAGCCAAATCTAATTCATCAAGGGTCAAGCTCCCATTCTTTAAGGCTTCGACTATGAGTTGATCATTAATTCCACTAAAAGAAGGCATCTCTAGATCAAGGCCTGCTTTCAGGGATTTTACTCGGTCATTCATTGCACCCCAGTCGGTCATAACTAAACCTTCAAAGCCCCATTCTTTACGTAATACTTTATTTAATAACCAATCGTTTTCACAGGAATAGGTCCCATTGATGCAATTATAGGAACACATCATGGTCCAAGGTTGTGCTTTCTTAACAACTATTTCAAAAGCCGTAAGATAGATTTCACGTAAGGTTCTTTCATCTACTTCGGAGCTAATGCTCATACGTCTTGTTTCTTGATTGTTGGCTGCAAAATGCTTTACACTCGTTCCAATGCTCTTACTTTGTACGCCGTTAACATAACTAGCCCCTAATTCACCTGCTAAATAAGGATCCTCTGATAAATATTCAAAGTTTCTGCCACAAAGAGGAGACCGTTTCATATTCACGCCCGGTCCCAAAAGAGTAGATACTTCTTCTGCTTGGCATTCGTCTCCTAAAGCGCGGCCTAAGGTATGGAATAATTCTTTATCAAAAGAACAAGCGAGAGCGGATGCTGTAGGAAAGCAAACTGCTTTAATACTATTATTAAGAGAGAAACCTTCGCCTCCGGGAGTCTGCTTACGAAGCCCGTGAGGACCATCGCTAACCATAACAGAGGGTAGCTCAAGACGAGTCACTGCTTTCGTATGCCAAAAACCAGCACCGGAGCACAAACTGGCTTTTTCTTCTATCGTAAGATCTCTTATTAACTTTTTTACATCAATCGTTTCCATTTGTTTTTTCCTTCCAAATAATTAAAAGTTAAACAGTTGTAAGATCCCATTCTTCATGAATTTTGGGAACATCACTAATTAAGCGCTTGGTATAGTCCGCTTTCGAATGGATAATTACTTCTTCGGCGGTACCTCTCTCCACAAATTTACCGCGTTCCATGATGTACACGCTGTCAGAAATGTAATAGGCCAAACCGATGTCATGTGTAATAAATATGATAGTCGTACCAATCTCATTACGCAAGTTCATTAACATATCAAGTATTGTAGCGCGCGAGCACGCATCAATCATAGAAGTCGGCTCATCCGCTAGAAGTATTTTGGGTTTGAGCA
Organism: uncultured Spirochaetales bacterium; assembly: GCA_964567895.1. GTDB lineage: Bacteria > Spirochaetota > Spirochaetia > JABMQR01 > JABMQR01 > JABMQR01. The sequence continues at coordinate 4,894 of CAZMOX010000069.1, forward strand.
GGAAGATACGCGCAATCATAAGCCGCTGCATCTGGCCGCCCGAAAGCTCGAACGGATATTTGTTGGTAAGTTCAGCATATTTAAGATTGACAAAACTACATGCTTCGGTCATCAATTGAATCTTTTTATCCATAGTAAAATGCTTGCCACCGCGCATATTGATGCAGTCAAGCAGTACTGAGTCTATCTTTAAGAATGTATTATAAGCTGAAAAGGGATCTTGAAATATGGCCTGGATATTTTTCCAATATTCCTTTTTCTTTTTATGAGTACTTATATCACGTAGTTTGTCCTGAAAAAATATCTCACCTTTGGTTATTTTGGTGAGGCCAAGTAACATCTTAGCAAGCGTCGTCTTTCCACTGCCTGATTCGCCCACGATAGAAATTAGGTCCCCTTCGTAAAACTCAAAATCGACATTATCGACTGCAACGTTTTTCTTATTTCCAAGACCAAACACCTTCGTGACGTTTTTCCCGCTCAAACACAGGTTTCTTTTATTATTCATTTGCATAACCCTCCTGCAGTTTCTCAGCATCAATAATACAACGGTAGCTACGTCCATCGCCATATTCTTTGAGACCTACCGGATTCACCTTGCATTCACTGGTCACATATGCACATCGTTCAGCAAATCGGCAACCTCCTGGAAGCTTTTTGAGGTTCGGCGGCGTCCCTGGAATCGCACATAGTTTAACATCGCGCGTTCCTTCCTCAGGTACAATAATCGAGCCCATTAAACCTTTAGAATAGGGGTGCGTCGGAGTGAAAATCATCTCTTTTGCCGAACCTTTTTCTACGACTTGTCCTGCATACATAACCATGATGTCGTCTGTTACATTGTAGAGAAGCGGAAGCTCATGTGTAATGAATATCATGGACTTGATGTAGCCCTTATCCATCAGATTACGAAGCATTTTAATAACCATTTTTTGACTTGTAACGTCTAAAGCACTGGAAGGCTCATCGGCAATCAATACCTTAGGTGAAAGAATCGTAGAAATAGCAATTACTGTTCGCTGCTTCATTCCTCCAGACAATTCGACCGAGTGTTGGTTCAATACCGTTGCTGGTAAACCAAGCTCTTCGAAACGTTTTTTAGCCATATCATAAATGTCGTTTCGGGGCATTTTAGGATCATGTGCATGAATTACGTCATTTATAAAACTAATAATCTTTTGTGTTGGGTTCAACGCGTTCATGGCCGCCTGTGGAATATAAGCAATTTCGTTACCCAAAATAGACTTGCGAATTGTATCTGGTTTCATTTGAGTAATCAATTTACCATTGACGATGATATCGCCGCTTGTATAGTGTAGCGGTGGGAAATAGTAGCCCATCAGACTAAGTGCAAGTGTTGACTTACCACAACCGGACTCACCTGCAATGCCAAGAGACTTACCTTCCTCGACTGTCAATGATACGTCATCAACCGCATAGACATTTTCTCCAAATCTGGTGATATATTTTGTTGTGAGGTTTTTAACCTCAAGAATTTTATTACCCATATCCGACCTCCTAGTCCCTCAAAGTGGGGTTGAATACCTGATCGAGACCGGTATTCATCAAATTTAACGAGAATGATATTAACGCAATCAACATTATAACAGGAAAATATGCCCACCACGAACCATTAAGATGCGCGGAATATAACATTGACCAGTTCATCATCAAACCAAGTGTTGGTATCTCAGTTGTCTTTGGACCGAGACCAAGCATGGAAAGCTGTGCTTCAGCGAGAATTGCTGTAGATACTTGCAAAATAAACGCCATCACAACATAAGAAGCAATATACGGAAGAATATCGGTAAGAATGATTCGGATTAAGCTATGACCTGAAATTTGACTTAAGTTAACATGATCACGATTTCGCAGGGAAATGACTTGAGAACGAACTGCTCTTGTTGTCCATACCCATGAAGTCATACCAATAACGATAGCAACCGTGGTAGCTCCTCTGGACTCCTGACCGATACTATTTGAAATTAATATTAATAAAATAAATGCGGGTATAACGGTAAATAGGTTCGTTATAAACATTATGATATCATCAACAATACCACCTATATAGCCTGACAAAAGGCCAAGCGTAAGTCCGATAAAGGTAGCGATAAGACCTGCAATTAAACCGACTAAAAGTGATGTTTTTACCGCAGAAACAAGTTCTTTAAACACATCACGCCCAAAGTTGTCGGTTCCAAGAGGCAATACTTTCACATTTGCTATATCCCTAACGTTCACATAATCCGTGCTAGAAATAACTCCGGATCTTTCTAATGAACCAGTTTCCTCATTTACCTGAGCAATAATGATTTCTTCATTATTTTCCGCATTTGCAAGATTACTATTAAGACGACTGTAATAGTTACGTTGTGCCAGAGTCATTCCCTTGGGCTTAATCGATGGATCATAATTATCATCCCATAAATTCAGAAGCCCGGTTGTATCGGTGAGGTCAATATCCGATTCGGGAATTCCCTCAGCAGTCAACCATTGCAGCATTGAGATACGATCTGCATCACTTAATATACCAGCAAGGCGATTTCCATCTGCCTCTGGCAATTTCATAGTATTCGCTTCTGCACCAACACTATCATAGGCAGAAATATAGGTTCCAGGTTTAAAGAAAGAACCCAAACCAATCATTTGCAATGGGTCACCAGGATTAATCAGCGAATAAGTAAAAATCGTCAATAAAATCAGCGCAATAATGAGGAACCCAACAACAAACTTAGGAGAATGAAACACCTGACGTATTATATTTTTCATCTTCTATTCCTCCCTTAATCAAACTGCGCCGCTTTGACGCGTGGATCTATTAAGCCATAGATAATATCAATGACAAAAGTGGCAGCCAGTACCATTAGCGTAATGATAAGCGTTGTTGCAGACAACAGTGGATAATCCGACTGTGAGATTGCCTGTAACATAGTTGTACCAAGTCCAGGATAACTGAATATAATTTCAGCAACCAAAGCTCCACCAATCATAGTACCTATAGATAATGCAAGACCCGTAATCTGCGGCAGCATCGCATTACGGAACACATATCCAACAATCTTCCTATCTTTGATGCCGAGAAAACGGCTATATTTAACGTAATCTTCATTTAGTTCATAGATAGACATCGAGCGCATACCAACTGCCTGACCACCGATGGAGACAAGTACAATCGACCAAAACGGAAGCTGGTAATGAGAGATTACGCTCATTATGAAACTCCAGCTAAAATTAGGTATCATATCGAAACCATAGCCACCAGAAATTGGGGCAATCTTAAGCTTGATTGCGAAAATTACAAGAAGTATTACCGCCACACCAAAAGCAGGAATACTGCTTACAAACAAGGCCAGAGGCATAAGAACTTTATCAAATCCTTTTCGAATATAGGCGGCTAAGGCACCAAGTAGATTACCAATCAGCCAACCAACAATAATTGCCGGAAACTGTAACGCGACAGTCCACCAAACTGCAGAACTCACAATATCAGATACTGGACGAGGATACTGGCTGAAGGAGAGCCCAAAATCACCAGTCAAAGCATTTTTAAAATAAGTAAAGAACTGAATAGTCATAGGCTTATCAACGCCAAATGCTTCAGCATAATTCTCATAAATCTGTTTTACTGCAGATGTGTCAGATATACCTTGTGCGGATTTTGCAACAATAACTGCAACGGGATCTCCTGGCATCAATCGCGGGAGTATAAAATTAAGTAAAACGGCAAAAATAAACGTAATTAATAACCAAAAAATCTTTTTGCCGAAATATTTACGATATCCATTCATCATTTACCTCCATATAATAGATAGACAGCCATGTTTCAAATGCTTTTGAAACATGGCTGAATGTTAGAGTTCAAATGTAACTATTCAAATGTTACTTAATCGGCGTAATTTGATAAAGACCTGCTATTCCATAACCATCAGATAAATCAGCTGGAGGAATGTTGTTGCCATCTTCAAATTCAGGAAAGCCTGTCCATACTGACTCGTTTACCGCATGGAACTTGTCAGGTCTGTACATAAGTGAAAAAGAAGGTACATCAGTTAGGTAAATCTTAACGGCTTCTGTGTAGTAAGATTTAAGCTTTGCAGCATCTTTTTCGATGGGAATCATTGATAATAACTCATCAACACGGGCATTGCTGTAATGACCCCAGTTACCTGACCAGTTACCTTCAACTCCATTATACTCGGAACTCATTATCATCCGAACACGACCCCATGGCTGAACAGGAGTAGCACTATCTGTCCACATCATGAAGATGTCATAATCAGTCTGTGAAGCAGCAGTTACAACTGTCGAATATACAGACCATTCAGGAAATTCTGTTGTGATATCGATACCAATATTCTTACCTGCATCAGCAACGATTTCCATAGCTGCCATCCAGTCGGTCCAGCCATTAGGAGCACATGCATTGTAGGAAAGATTTTTTCCATCAATTTCACGAATTCCATCGCCATTTGTATCAACAATACCTGCATCATCTAATAATTTTTTAGCGCCGGCAATATCACTACCAGCCCATTGAAGGTTCGCAACTGCATTATGATCAAATGTAGCTTGCTCACCAGGTGTAGGATTCATCAAAGAACGGGGAACATCCTGGAAGGTAGGTGATTGGCCAGTCATAGCATTTGCATTAATAGCATCGTAATCAACTGCCATAGCAATTGCCTTTCGAACAGCTACATTATCAAGCCCAGCAATATCCTGATTATACCAAGCGGTAGGCATATTTACACAAATACCATAAGGAGCTTCGTTTATGTAAGTAGAAATGGGAAGATTATCCTTTAACCAAAGATCTTGAATGTTAGGAATAAATTGCTGATCAACATCAATCTCTCCAGCTTTAAAGGCTACTTCGGTTGCTGCATTATCAGCATACATTGTGTGAGCAATATATTTAGGTGCAGGAAGTTCGCCCCACATAGAAGCATCTTGACCCCAATAAGCATCATTACGTATAAAGACAACTTTTTGATCATCAGCATAATATTTGCTGTAAGGACCAGAAAATACTACATCTTCACCTGGATCTTTTTTAACAGCAGCAGCCTCATTATTATTACGAGCTTCGACTGTCTGAATCCAATCTTTTTGTATTACATAGCTGGAACCAAGGTAGCTAACAAGCATTAATGGATTAACAGCCATACCAGCTGCAGTCAGTTTAGCTTTGATAAGTACTGTTGAAGGATTAACAGCTGTTACAGATTCGATGTATGGTGAATTACCAACACCCTGACCGTTTACATATTTAACATTAGAAACAAAAGTATAAGCAACATCTTCTGCAGTAACAGCAGTGCCGTCACTCCATTTAGCAGCACTATTAATCTTTACTGTCATTTCGGTTTGTGCTGCATTCCATACGTAATCGCCATCAGCTAATAATGGTGTCATACTTCCATCAAGCAAGTTATACATGTACAGTGTTTCGAACATTAATGTACGAGAACCACCTGCACTCTGTGCAAGTGCTAAAGCATTGTTCATATCATCTGAAAGTGGGTTCCAGCCATTAACTGCGCCCCATTGCTGACCACCATAATACAGTGTCGCAGATCTAGGAAGTTGATTCGGATTCGCATCCGGAGCGGCATTGGGACTCTCATCCTGAGCGGCTCCTGCGAATACAAATCCTGCAGTAAATGCCAGTAATAGAACCAATCCTAAAACTCTTTTTAATTTCATATTTTTCTCCTTGAAAAATAAGGCTTTTTTAGCCCCTATTTTTTTTAAACTAAATCAATTGTAGGATAGAAAATATCAGTTGTCAACAAAAACAAATTGAATTATTAAAAATAATTATAGCTTAAAAACTAATATAGGATTAAATTTTGAGTTATGTTTTATTTAGTTGTTAATAAAAACATAGACATGAGCCTTTTTCATGTGTTATTGTTTTGTATGTATAAGAATCTTAACTTATTTGACAGGTTTTTATAAAGTTTTAAAGAGAAAGAGATGAAATTATGAAGAATAACCAGATTTATTTAGGAAAGACTGTCCTGAAAATTAGCTCTGCAGGGGTTGAGGGTGAATTTGTAAATATTCAGAATGAGAAATTTTACAAAATTACAAACTATGATCACATGGCAGACTTTTTTATGACCATAGTTAGTGATTCTGATCATTGGATATTTATTTCCAGTAATGGTTCATTGTCTGCGGGAAGAAAAAATCGGGATAATGCTCTCTTTCCTTATTATACCGATGATATGATCCATGATTATTGCGGAATTACTGGAAGTAAAACAATTGTCAGGGCTGAAATGGATGAAAAAATCTATTTATGGGAGCCCTTTGCCAAAGAAATGGGGAATATCTATCAAATAAAGAGGAATCTTTACAAGAGTGAGTACGGGAATAAGATTATTTATGAAGAGATAAATAAGGATTTGGGAATTGGTTTTCAATATGGCTGGTACAGCAGCGAAAAATTCGGAATTATTAAAAAATCTGTAATAAGCAACAGAAACAATAAAGCGGTTAGCCTGGAGATTCTGGATGGTATAAGTAATATTCTTCCCAGTGGAATTAACTATGATTTTCAGCATGAGTACAGCAATCTTCTGGATGGCTATAAAAAGAATGAATTATTAGAGGATACAGGACTGGGACTTTTTCTTCTTAGCTCTATACCTGTAGATAGACCGGAACCCAGTGAATCCCTGACTGCGACAACTGTCTGGTCAAAGGGTCTGGTCAATAATAAGATTCTTATTTCCAGTAATCAATTGGATAAATTTAGAAAAGGATTGCCCATATATACAGAAACTGATGTCAGGGCTGCAAGAGGTGCATATTTTATTTCTGCCAGTCTGGAATTTGAGCAAGACCAGAGTTATGAATGGATTATTGTTTCCGAGATTAATCAGAGTTCAACTGATGTTGCTAATCTTAACACCTTACTTGGGGCTAAGGATTTCAATCTTGAATCAGTAAATATTGATATTCAAAACGGAACCACCAATCTTATTAAGAAAGTAGCCGGTGCCGATGGATTGCAGATCAGTAATGAAGAACTTTGTTCAGTCAGACATTTTTCAAATACCTTGTTTAATATTCTACGGGGTGGCACTTATCCTGATAGTTATACTGTCAATACAATAGATTTTAAGAAATTTGTACATCAAGCTAATAAAAGAGCAGGATTTGAACTTGAACCTTTACTTGCCAAACTACCTGGAGAAATTTCAATTCAGGATCTTATTAGACAAGCTGCTGTTTCGAATAATCCAGATTTCATGCGAATATGCTATGAATATCTGCCCTTGAGTTTCAGTAGAAGACATGGGGATCCAAGCCGTCCCTGGAATATTTTTTCAATCGAAAATAAAAACGCCGATGGCACAGAAAAATTGGATTATCAGGGTAACTGGCGTGATATTTTCCAAAACTGGGAAGCTTTGTCACTGTCTTATCCGGAATATATTGAGAATATTATTAGTAAATTTGTCAATGCCTCCACTCCTGACGGATACAATCCCTACCGTATTATGAGGAATGGAATCGATTGGGAAAGCCCGGATGCGGATGATTCCTGGTCCTATATCGGATACTGGGGGGACCATCAGATTATTTATCTCCAGAAGCTTCTTGAAATCTCAAATAGCTATCATCCTGGAAAACTTAATGAACTACTTTCTAAGGATATATTTACTTATGCGAATGTTCCTTACCGAATTAAGTCTTATAATGATATTAAGAAGAACCCAAAGGAAACTATTGAGTTCGATTATGAATTAAATGAAAAAATTAAAGGGTTGGTTAATGAGGTCGGGAGTGAAGGGCGTCTCCTTCTTCAGGCTGATAGTGAAGTTTGTCATGTTAATTTAACGGAAAAAATTCTTGTTACACTACTTGCCAAATTGAGTAATTTTATTCCTGAAGCTGGTATCTGGTTAAATACCCAACGTCCTGAATGGAACGATGCCAACAATGCCCTGGTAGGTAATGGTGCCTCTATGGTGACTCTCTATTATCTGCGGCGATTCCTTCAGTTCTGGAATGAAAAGTTTTCTGAGATACCTGACTGTACTTTCCCGGTATCTGAGGATCTGAAAATCCTGTTTGATAGGGTACTAAAGCTTTTTTCAAATAATATCTCCATCCTGAAGATTGGATTTTCTGATAAAGATCGCCTATTATTTGCAGATACTCTCGGTGAAGCTGGAGCGCTGTATC
>CAZMOX010000070.1:0-12947 GCA_964567895.1 uncultured Spirochaetales bacterium
CATGATGAAAGGAGTGTTTGCATATATATCTGAATCATAAATTTTCATAAGGGTCCGAAGTCCTTCAGTGTGCGAAGGATGTCGGTGAGTGAAAAGGATATGCTTTATATAAAAATTATTCTCCTCTATTAATTTGAGAAGCTCAATATCCATATGACCTGGATCAATGAGAATAGCATCTCCGCCACCCGTATTGCCAATTAAGTAGGTGTTTGAGAAACCAATAACAGAGAAATGAAAAAATATTTTCACTGCTGGTCCTCCCTGATAAATGTTGCTTCTTCAAAATTTGAGTATTTAAAACTTACTTCATTTCTTTCAGAAAGATAAAAATCAGTTTTCTTTAAGTTGCAATCCTTAAAAGATACCGAGTTTAGCTTAGAGTTGGAAAAATTTGTAAAATATAGATCTGAATCATCAAAATTTGAGTTTGCTGCATCTATTCCGCCAAAATTGGAGTGAAGTATATCTGAACCGGAAAATGAACAGTTTTCAAAAACTGATCCGGCAAATACCGAATATTTACTTGTAATATTTTCAAAAGTACAGTTAATGAATGTTGAGAACTCAAAAAAGGATAGTTGTATATAAGATTTATTGAAATTAACATTAGTGAAAGTACTATGTGAAAATTTACAGGCATACAATTTACACCCCGTTAATTCAAGATCAACAAATGGACTGTGTGTAAGACAAAATGATCCAAGTTCTTTTTTTGTAGTTAATGAATGAACCAACTGCTGATGTAAAAATTCTTTATCAGCAGCGTGCAAATAACATTTATCTCTATTTGTTATTGAGAAATTATCGCATTGAGCATGATCACATCTTATAAAATCAAACATATATACAAAGTAATTAAAAACATAAGGTTGTCAATACCCTTGAATGGATGTAAATTACAACTTATATGGATCAAAAGACTGGAATAATTATAAAAGGTATAAATAATATCTATACAGTTCTCACTGACGATGAAGAAATTCTCTGTAGAATTAAAGGGAAAGTACTCAAAGAGACTGGAAAAGCTTACAATCCTCTTGCCCCGGGTGATCGTGTAAAAATCACAACCTACGGGACATCTGACGGTCTAATAATTGAAAGAGAATTTAGAGAAAATGCTTTTATACGATGGAATATGAAAAAAAACTTACCTCAGGTATTGGCGGCAAATATTAATGAAGTAGTATGTATTGTATCTCCGGACAATCCTCCGTTCAGACCAAGATTTATTGATAGAGTTATTGTATGTGCCGGAAATATTCCCATTGTCATAGTTATGAATAAATGTGATATTCCCATTTCAAGAGAAGCGGAAAAAAGATTTAATCACTATCAGGAGCTTGGATTTACGATCTTTACCGTTTCTGCGCAGACCGGGGAAGGTGTAGATGAACTTAAGACCTATTTTAAAGGTAAATCTGTTGCAGTAGTTGGGCAGTCCGGTGTGGGAAAATCTACGCTTATTAATAAGTTATTGCCTTCGATAGAACAGAAAACCGGAGAAATTTCTGATAAACACAACCGCGGACGGCATATAACGAATTTTGCAGTTATGTTGTCACACGGTGATATTACTTTAATAGATACTCCGGGAGTAAGAGAGCTGCAGGTCTCACTGATGGATTTATATGAACTTGGAGGATACTTTCCCGAAATCTCAACACGGCAGAAAGCATGTAGTTTTCAACCGTGTCTTCATCGAAACGAACCTGATTGTGCAGTTATAAACGCAGTTTCTGAAGGAAATATCCTAAGTGACAGATATGAAAGTTATTTAAGAATATTGGACTCTATTGAGGAGCGGATCGGTGTCTATTAAAGAAATTAATGAAAAAACCAAAGTGTTTACACAAATGTCTCCCAGGACGCTGCATGATTTGGAATTTGATAAAATCATTAATGAACTCGCCTCATTAGCTATATCAAGTGAAGGGAAGGAGCGTCTTTTACAAGGGGAATTCATTATTGATGAAAATCACCTTCGTTATCAACAGAAGTTTCTTTCTGAAATTTTTTCTATTCGTGCGGGAAAAGGGAATAATCCAAGCCTCTATTTCCCTGAAATAAATGACAGTATGTTGAAGGTAAAGGTTGAGGGTGCTGCTCTCGATGGTTCTGAACTCTATAATATTGGAATCTACCTAAATTCTTCTTTTAAACTTAAAGAATATTATTCCTCATCAGAGAATTACTTTCCAGTCCAGACTGCAAATTTATTGGAAAATATACCTGATTTGCGTATATTGGAGAGTACGATACTTAGAGATCTGGAAAGTCCTGGTATTGTTAAGGAAAATCACCCCAAGCTACGCCCCTTTATTTTAGCTTTTGAGCGTGCAAGAAAGGAGCGTGGAATTACTACTGATCACTATGTTAAGAACTCTCAATCAAATAAGATTCAGGGCGAACAGGCAGTTTTTCGGGATGGAAGGATTGTTCTTCCTTTAAAAAGTAGTGAGAAGAGCTCATTAAAGGGTGTTATGCACGGCACATCCAGCACCGGCGCAACTCTTTTTATAGAACCATATGATTTAGTTGAAAAGAATAATAATGTTACCCTTTCAGAACAGCAGATTCTTATAGAGATTCAAAAAATATATCGTGAATTAACCAAAAAAGTGAGAGAACATCTTCTGGATCTCCAAAATGTTATGAATGTAATTGGTGAAATGGATATGTATTTAGCAAAAGCTGGATATGCAGAAAAAAATAGATGTGTGCAAGCAAATTTCACTGATCAGGGTCTTATTCTAAAGAGTGCCAGACACCCGCTGCTTCATGAGAAAGCAGTCCCTATAGATATTGAATTAGACACTGATATTAAGACAATGATTATGTCAGGACCGAATGCAGGTGGAAAAACTGTAACATTGAAAACTATCGGCTTGCTTATACTCATGAACCAATTTGGAATGTATATTCCTGCAGCAGAAGGATGTGAGCTTCCTCTATTTCACAGGATTTTTACAGATATTGGTGATGAACAATCTATTGAAGAAGAATTATCAACATTTTCCGGGCATATGAAGCATATAAGTGAAATACTTCATGAAGTAGCTGCTTTCCCACAGTCGCTTCTTATTTTTGATGAGCTGGGATCAGGAACTGATCCTGTAGAGGGTTCGGCGCTTGCAAGATCAATCCTGGAATATTCTGCTGAAAAAGCCAGGATTACTCTGATTACGAGCCATCATTCTGTATTAAAACAGTATGCTTATGCAGCTAAAAGCATCATTAATGCTTCTATGGAATTTGATGAGAAAAATAATGTACCGACATACCGTGTTATTTCAGGACTTCCCGGTGAAAGCTATGCAATAGAAACAGCCGAGAGAATGGCTATGCCGAAAATTATTACCAGAACCGCAAAGTCTTATTTAACAGATGAAACGGTTAAAATAAGTACTATTATTAAGGGACTTGAGGAAAAGAAACGTGATCAGGAAAAAGTGCTGCAGGAAATTCTTGGGAAAAAGAAAAATTTGCAGGAAAAAATTAGAAATTATGATCTGAAAGTTCTGCAGGTTAAACAACTGGAATATATACGAAAAAATGCTGAACTCTCCGAATTTGGTAAATTTGCAAATTCTACAAAGAAAATGCTTGAAAATCTTGTCCGGGAACTAAAGGAAGGGGAAATAACCCGTGAAAAAACTAAAAAGGTAAAAGCATTTATCCATGATCTGGATCAGAAAATTGAATCAGAAAAAAAAGAACTGCAAGTTGAGAAAGACTCTTTTAACCCGGTCGGAAATTTTGTGTTTCAGCAGGGTATGAGAGTCCGGGTAGGTACTGCCCGAAAAGAGGGTGAAATTATACGTCGGGAAAAAAAAGGGTATTGGGTAGTTCTTGTAGACTCCATGAAGATTACATTTCCTGAAAGTGCAATGTCTCCTATGTCTGAAAATAGTAAGAGCAAAAAAATTACTAAACCCAGTTTTCAATTCTCCGCAGGTTCCTTTTCTTCCTCAAAACCAGTATTTAGTCTGGACGTTCGTGGAAATACGTTACAGGAAGCTTTAGATGTACTGCAAAAACAAATTGATAATGCTCTTATGCATAACATGCTGAAATTTTCTGTAATTCATGGAAAGGGTGATGGAATTCTCCAAAGAGGAATTCATGAATATCTTAAAGAATTAAAAATAATTGATCATTTTGAATTTGCACGACCGGAAGATGGCGGGTATGGGAAAACATTCATATATCTAAATTGATGTATAGTATAAGCCTTGTATAGATGCTTAGTTCTATAGTAAAAAGGTATGGTTAATATTTTGACAAAATCATGAGGAAAAGCATGGAAATAAAATTACAGGAATTAATTGAATCTATAAAAAAGGAAGGGATTGAATCTGCTGAACAGAAAGCAGATTTAATCATTCAATCTGCAAATGATAAAGCAGAATCGATCATTACTGATGCACGAAAAAAAGCTGCAGTGCTAGTTAGAGAAGCCGAAAAGACTTCAGCAATGAAAGAGCAGAGCAGTATTTCTTCTATTACACAAGCATCAAGGGATCTTCTTCTGTCACTTCAGAAAAATATCACAGCCATTTTTACAATGCTTATGCAGGAACGATTGGAACTTGAACTGAAAAAAGAAGATGTCCTGGCTGAATTAATAAAAATATTAATTACCTCAGATTTAGCCTCAGGAAAAAATGAAGTAATTCAATTACCTGAAGAAAGCCTTAAAAACGTTCAGAAAATTCTTTTATCTGACATAGGCGAAAAACTTAAAAAAGGTTACGAACTCAAACCAGTTAAGAATCTTTCAAGCGGATTTAGATTTGCTGATAAGGATGGTGGCGGGTATTTTAATGTTACACCGGAAGTTCTTGCTGAAATGCTTGGAAAGTTTCTGAATCCTGAACTCAAAGCACTATTAATACAAGCAGCAGGAAAAGGAGAATAACTTTGCCTGGCTATTATTATTTTACGGCTTCATTACCTATGTTGAAAAAAGAGAGTGAAGTACCTTTTTCATCTAAAGAATTTATCTCATTATGCAGCTCAAAAATTTCAGATAAAGATCTGGAAATTTTGCACGAAGCTGTTTTTGATGGATCGGGGAATGCTGACAACCATAAAGTAATTGAATTATGGAATAATTTTGTTGTTGCTTTGCATATTGATTTAGCCTCTTCAAGAGCTGAGAAAATGGGAATTGATTCTGACGAGTATTCTGTATCATTTAGACAAATACCCGGCAGTGTAGATATTGTTAAACAATTGATGCAGGCATCTAATCCCCTTGAAGCTGAAAACTTATTATTTTCTGTGAAATGGGATTTTATTGAGGAACTTTGTACAAATCATTTTTTTGATCTTGTAATGCTTATAACATACTATTTAAAGATTCAACTGCTTGAAAGATATACTGCTCAGAATAAGGAGCAGGGGTTGGAAGCTTTTAAACATATATTTTCGAATATACAAGCTACGGATTATAAAATTTAACGTTATAAAACGAAGTTTTATTCTTTGATTTATGAAATTAGCTCATGTATATTGCAAAAAGAAAAGTAACAATTTGGAGTTGTACTATATGAATATCGGAAAAATAGTCGGAATTAACGGGAATATGGCAACTGTGAAATTTTCAGGAAATATCTCACAAAATGAAGTTGGTTATATAATTCTAGGTAAAAAGAGACTCAAAGCTGAGGTTATCAGAATAAATGGTAATCAGGCAGCTATGCAGGTTTTTGAAATGACAAACGGAATCGGTGTCGGCGATGTCGTTGAATTTACCGGGGATCTGCTTAGTGTAGATTTGGGGCCGGGACTTCTGCGTCAGATATACGATGGACTGCAGAATCCACTCCCGGATCTGGCAGAAAAATGTGGTTTTTTCCTTCAGCGTGGGATCTATATGAATGCAATACCTGATAAGGATTGGGAATTTACACCACAGGTTGAAGCTGGTGATATTGTTAAACCCGCAAATACTCTTGGAGTAGTCCCTGAGGGAATTTTCCAGCATAAAATCATGGTTCCTTTCGGGTTTGCTCAGGAAGAATTCACCGTTAAGAAAATTCTTCCAAAAGGTTTATATTCTGCTTATGCTGAAATTGCTGTGTTAACAGATCCACATGGCATAGATCACTCTGTTACAATGGTATTTAAATGGCCGATTAAAAAACCTATTCTAAACTATGAAGAAAGATTAAAACCTGTTGATCCAATGATCACTAAAATTCGTATTGTTGATACATTTTTGCCGGTTGCACTTGGTGGTACATATTGTATTCCAGGTCCTTTTGGAGCGGGGAAGACCGTATTACAGCAAGCAACAAGTAAAAAAGCAGAAGTAGATATAGTAATTATAGCTGCATGCGGAGAGCGTGCAGGAGAAGTTGTAGATACTCTTATTGAATTTCCGGAACTGACTGATCCACGAACCGGTAAATCCCTGATGGAAAGAACTATTATTATTTGTAATACCAGTTCAATGCCGGTTGCAGCACGTGAGGCTTCAGTATATACGGCAGTTACTATTGCTGAGTATTATCGGCAAATGGGACTCAATGTACTTCTTCTTGCAGATTCTACTTCACGATGGGCACAAGCTATGCGTGAAATGTCAGGTCGCCTTGAAGAGATACCTGGTGAAGAAGCATTTCCTGCATATTTGGAGTCTACAATTGCAAGTTTCTATGAAAGAGCCGGATTAGTAAGATTGTTTGACGGAAGTACTGGTTCTGTTACTATCGGCGGCACAGTAAGCCCTGCCGGCGGAAATTTTGAGGAACCGGTAACACAGGCAACCCTCAAAGTTGTTGGAGCTTTTCACGGCTTATCCAGAGAAAGATCGGATGCAAGAAAATATCCTGCTATAGATCCTCTTGAAAGTTGGACAAAATATTCAAGTGTTATTGAGGCTGAAAAGATAGATTTAGCCCAAAACATATTATTTCGAGGTGAAGAAGTAAATCAGATGATGAAAGTTGTTGGAGAAGAGGGTACAAGTCTGGATGACTATATTATTTTCCAGAAATCTGAATTTCTGGATAATGTATATTTACAACAGGATTCATTTGATCCTATTGACGGTTCTGTATCCATTGACCGTCAGAAATACATATTTAATGTGATTAATCAAATACTTAAAGGTAAGTTTTCGCTCTCTACCAAGCAGGAAGCAAGATCTTTTTTCCATCAGCTAAGACAGACATTTTTGGATTGGAATAGTTCTGAATGGGGATCCGATGCGTTTACTCAGATTGAGGAATCTCTGAGTACTAAAGTTAAGGCAAAATTACTGATAGAAAAGTAGACTAATAGGTGGAAATTCTTAAAACAATTTTTAGAATTTCCTCAATTGTTAATTTGAGAAGAGTGACAGGCGGTTATGTATGCAGAAAATTTATACAAGAATTGAATCTATCTCGGGAAATGTTATTACAGTTCGCGCTGATGGAGTTAAAAACGGGGATCTTGCTATGGTTACATCCAGGAAGAGTTCCTCACTCGCAAATATTATTCGACTAAAAGGTGATATTGTCTCGCTTCAGGTTTTTGCCGGTGGGCGTGGTATATCAACTGGTGATGAAGTACGTTTCCTGGATCGTCCCATGAAAATTTCTTTCACTGACAACCTTATGGGAAGAATTTTTGACGGAAGTGGTAATCCAAGGGACTTGGGACCGGTACTTGATGAGAACCTAATTGAGATCGGAGGACCTTCTGTAAACCCGGCAAAGAGAATTGTTCCCAAGAATATGATCAGAACCGGTATTCCCATGATTGATGTTTTCAACACTCTTGTTGAATCACAGAAACTCCCTATTTTCTCAGTTTCAGGTGAGCCGTATAACGAACTCATGGCAAGAATTGCCATGCAGGCTGAGGTTGATTTAATTATTTTGGGCGGAATGGGATTAAAGTACGATGATTACCTCTATTTTAAGGAAGAGCTTGAATTAAGCGGAGCAATGAATAGGGCAATCTTTTTTGTTCATACAGCTTCAGATCCTACAGTTGAATGTCTTTTGGTACCTGATATTTCTCTTGCAGTAGCAGAACAGTTTGCACTTCAGGGAAAAAAAGTATTGGTACTTCTCTCCGATATGACTAACTTTGCAGATTCTCTTAAAGAGATTGCAATCACTATGGATCAGGTTCCTTCGAATCGTGGATATCCAGGAGATTTATACAGTTCACTTGCTTCAAGATATGAGAAAGCTGTAGATTTTGAGGGTTCTGGTTCTGTAACTATACTTGCAGTTACCACAATGCCGGGAGATGATGTTACGCACCCCGTACCAGATAACACAGGTTATATTACAGAAGGACAATATTATCTTAAAAACGGAAGAATTGAACCTTTTGGATCTCTTTCGAGGTTGAAACAGCAGGTAAACAAATCTACACGAGATGATCACCGTTCATTAATGGATGGAATGATTAAATTATATTCCTCTTTTAAGGAATCGCTTGAGAAAAAATCAATGGGATTTCAAATGTCGGATTGGGATGATAAACTCCTTAAATTTGGTGAAAAATTTGAAATTGGAATGATGGATTTATCAGTAAACATACCATTGGAACAAGCACTTGATTTAGGTTGGCAGATATTGTCTGAATGTTTTGCTCCTGAAGAAACAGGATTAAAGACAGATTTAGTTATGAAGTACTGGCCGGGTTTAAATAAAGAGGATAAATAATGCCTACAGTAAAATTAACTAAAAATGAGTTAAAAAAACAAAAAGATCAGTTAAAGAGATATACTCGTTATCTTCCTACTTTACTTTTAAAAAAGCAGCAGTTACAAATGGTAATCAGAAGTGTTTCAAAAAAGGCAAAAGAACTTCGCCTAAAGAAAGAAAACCATTATCAACAAGTATTTTCCTGGATTGATGTATTTGGTGAAAACTCATTGCTTGGGAAAAATGAAAAACTTGAAAATCTAATTGTTGTTGATGAAATTAATCGTCATCAAGGCAATATAGCTGGAGTAAATATTCCTGTTTACGATGGTCTGAAATTCAGGGATATTCCTTATAATCTTATAAAAACTCCATTATGGATAGACGCAGCAATAGATGCTTTGAAGAATATTGCTGAAATGGATGCAGAAGTTGGAATTCTGGAACGGCAGATCGAGCTGCTGGATCATGAACTACGTATTACTGCACAACGTGTTAACTTATTTGAAAAAGTTAAAATTCCTGAAACGAAAGAGCAAATACGTAAAATTCGTATATACTTGGGAGATCAACAGACTGCAGCGGTAGTTAGAGGGAAAATAGCAAAAAACAAACTGGATAAGGTATCGTAATATGATAGAGAAAATGAAAAAAGTTTCTGTTTTAGTTAAAAACAATGAACTAAAACCTTCTCTCTCTATTTTAAGAAAAGCAGGTGTTTTACATATTTCTGAATCCAGCACTAAGCGATCTGAAGGAATTGAACGTGATGAACAGCTTTTAGCACTATTTACCAGAGTGGTTTCAGCAATTGAACTGGAATCCGGCAAAAAAAATAAGCCATCAGTAAATTCCGAAAATGAATTTAAGAAAAGAGGTGATTCTTTACATGATGTCATTTCACATTGTCGCGGACTTGATACTCTATTAATAGAAAAAGGTGAAAAGAAAGATTATATACAGGAACTGAACACTTTAGTTGAAAAACTCTCATCATGGGGAAATTTTCAACCTGAAGATCTAAAATATTTACAGGATTCCGGTGTTAGATTACTTCCTGTTGAAATACCTCTTAAATCAATAGATCTATTGGGAGATGATTTCCCTTATTTATTCATCAATAAGGGAAAAAAGCTTGCAAATGTTGTTTTTATTGATCTTAAAGAGGATAAATTACCGGATTATGTTACAGTACTTAAACATAATGGAATGAGTCTTAATGATATTCAGCAAGAAATTTTACTTACTAATGAACGCATAAAACAAATTGACGCCGTTCTTACAGATGAGAATATTAATTTATATGTTTATAAAGATATAAAGAGTATTATAGATTCAGAACACCAGTTAAAAACTGTTCAGGAAAATATGGGATGTGATGGACCGGTATCATGGGTGACAGGGTATATTCCTGAAGTTTCTGTTGCATCTTTCAGAGATACTGCTGTAGAGAATTCCTGGGGACTTCTTATTGAAACTCCTGCAAATGAGGATAATGTACCTACAAAACTTAAAAACAATTGGCTGGTTCGTATGATTCAACCCGTATTTAACTTATTGGGAACTGTTCCGGGCTACAGGGAATATGACGTCAGTATGTTTTTTCTCATGTTCTTTGCTGTTTTTTGTGCAATGATTATTGGAGATGCAGGGTATGGTGTAATTTTTCTGGCTGGTGCTGGTGCTCTTAATATAAAAACAAAAAAAGCAGGTGAACTGGTTAGATTACTCTATGTATTAAGTGTAAGTACAATTCTTTGGGGAGCCGTTACAGGAACCTGGTTTGGAAGCAGTACACTTGTTAATCTGCCTTTTTTTAGACAATTTGTTATACCCGAAATATCCTCATTCCCGGAATTATTTGATATCACCTCTCAAAACGCGGCTGAATCTGTGATGTACATCTGCTTTATCTTAGGTATTATTCAATTAAGTCTGGCTTGTGTTATCAATTTCATCAGACAAATGCCGGAATTGAAATCAATTGCTCAATTGGGTTGGTTAACAATGTTAATCGGTTTGTATACATTAACACTAAATCTGGTTTTAAATAAGATTTTCCCATCATGGGGTATCTACGCAATAATTAGCGGTTTGGTTGTTATAGTTATTTTTGGAGAGCAAAGTAAATCCCAAAATTTCATGATTGGTTTACTAAAAGGTTTCGCAGGATTGTTTACCACATTTCTGGATTCAATAAGTGCATTTTCAAATATTATTTCGTATATAAGACTATTTGCTGTTGGGATGTCTTCTGTTGCTATTGCATCAAGCTTTAATAGTATAGCTTCAAGTTTTCCAGGTGGGTTTGCGATTGTTGGAGCTATATTAATACTATTTATTGGCCATGGTTTGAATATTGCAATGGGTCTGTTATCAGTTATTGTTCATGGTGTACGGCTAAATATGCTTGAATTCTCAGGACAAATGGGGATGGAGTGGTCAGGAACTGCTTACAGCCCTCTCGATGAGTATAAAAGCAGTTATTTTTCTGATTTTTATGATAGAACTTAAACAGTTTAATAATTAATTGAACTGCTTAATATATGCTAAGGAGTGATTTATGGATATTGGATTTTTAGGTCCGGCAGCTGCATTATGCCTTGCAGCGTTTGGATCAGCTTTAGGTACCGGTACTGCAGCTTCTGCATCAGTCGGCGTTTGGAAGAAGTGTTATGCTAATAATAAAACAGCACCATTCATGTTGGTTGCTTTTTCAGGAGTAGCTTTAACTCAGACTATTTATGGTTTTTTGCTTATGCAGTTTATTAACAATGCTGTAGCAGCTCCTTCTTTGGTTAGATTGGGTGCAGGAGTATTTGGAGGATTAGCTATTGGAGCTTCTGCTGCAATGCAGGGAAAAGCCGCTGCAGGGGCTGCTGATGCTCTTGGTGAAACAGGAAAAGGTACTGCTAACTATCTTATAGTAATTGGTATTGTTGAAACTGTAGCACTATTTGTTATGGTATTCCTGCTATTATCACTGAATGCATACTCATAGAGTACAAGTCAGTGATTTTGCATAGACATGGAAAAGAATACAACCTTTTTCTTGTTTGTGGTATATTTTATAAATGGAAAGAAAAATAACAAAAAAAGTAATGGTTGGGAAAGTACCAATTGGTTCCGGTAATCCTATCTCAATTCAAACCATGTGGGATAAACCTATACGGACTTATAATAAAGCTTTATTGGAAGAAATTACTGCTTTACATAGATTAGGATGTAATATCATTCGTTTCTCTGCACAATCAGAGGCTGATATAGAAATACTTGGAAAACTGGTTCCTGTGTCTCCAATGCCTATTGTTGCAGATATACATTTTGATTATAAACTAGCTTTAAAATCTATCGAGGCCGGCGTACATAAAATTCGGATTAATCCGGGAAATATTGGAGCAGACTGGAAAGTCCGCGAAATAATTCATGCTGCTGCTGATAGAAACTGTGCGATAAGAATTGGGTTAAATGGCGGGTCATTACCATTAAAGCTGAGAAATAAAAGAAACAGATCTGAAGCAATGATTTTACTTGTTGAAGATTATATTAATTTATTTCTTTCAGAATCTTTTGAAAATATAATTGTTTCATTAAAAGATTCTGATCATGAAACCACTTATAATGTAAATAAACAATTTTCTCAAAACTTTAACTATCCGCTTCACCTTGGCGTAACAGAGGCTGGTCCGGTTATTCCCTCTGTTGCGAGAAGCGCTTTTACTCTCGGAAGACTTCTAAATGAAGGAATTGGCGATACAATACGTGTATCTATAACAGGTCCATTACGAGATGAGATATATGCTGGAAAAGAAATACTGAAAATGCTGAATCTTCAGGAATCAGGAATTCAGCTAATTTCCTGTCCAAAATGCGGAAGAGCAGGTTTTGATACGCATTGGTTTGTAACTGAAATGCAGGATTATTTTCAAACTATCACTCAGAATATATCAATAGCAGTAATGGGCTGTGCGGTAAATGGGCCAGGTGAAGCCTCTCATGCTGATATGGGGATAACGGGTATAGGTAAAGAAGTATTTATTTTCAGGAAAGGTGAAATTGTAAGGAAAACAACAATTCCAAAGTGCAAACTGGAATTCAAGGACGAACTGCAGAAGGTAATCAATGAAAAAACTAATAATTAGAGGTGCCAGAGAACATAACTTAAAAAACATTGATATAGAATTTGATCGGGATCAATTGATTGTTGTTTCCGGAATAAGTGGTTCAGGTAAATCCTCTCTTGCTTTTGATACTATTTTTGCAGAGGGACAGAGAAGATATGTTGAATCT
>CAZMOX010000071.1:0-12930 GCA_964567895.1 uncultured Spirochaetales bacterium
TTTGTACTCAAAACTCCTGAGTTTACTGTGGAGTTTTGTACTCAAAACTCCTGAGATCATTGGGGCAAAGCCCCAATGATCCATTGACCAAATCTCCCACCCCCTATAAGCTCCTGATATTATGATATTAGAAAAAATAACCGATCAAATGTATTGGGTAATCATTGCTGTATTGGCTTTGAACCTATTCCAAAGAAAACACAAGCAACGAAGCCAGCATAAAAGAACTGCAACGCTTATAGTTGCCAGCCTTGTTCTTCTTCTGGATATCCTTTTTGTGCTGATTCTTCAGTTTCAGCTTCCACAATGGCTGGGTGTTGCAGCAATAATTGTTCCGCTTGCAGTGGGATATACATTCAGAGAAAAAATACTTATTTTTAAGTTTAAATGCCCGGAATGCGGAGTAAAACTCACTCTAAACGATACACTCTATTATGATGATAACCTCTGTGCAACCTGCTATAAGAATCTTCATCCGGAACTACATAAAGAACCCGAAAAAGAAGAAAAACTGGAATTTGAGGAGGAACCCTCAGAAGCAAGAAATGTTGAAGATATTGACTGGGATGAGTGGGAACCACGAGAAACTGCAGTTGTCTGCTATGTATTCCGCGGGGAAGAAGTTATGCTTATCCATAAAAAACTGGGTTTGGGAAACGGTCTTATTAATGCTCCCGGTGGAAGAATTGAAGAAGCAGAGACCGCTCTTGAAGCTGCTGTAAGAGAAACAGAAGAGGAGACGGGAATCACCCCTATCGATCCTATTCAGGTAGGCATCCTAAGCTTTCAGTTTGTTGATGGATACTCATTAAAAGGGTATGTCTTTTTTGCATATGACCATACCGGTGAAATGCAGGAAACTGATGAAGCAGATCCATTCTGGGCCGATGTAAGCAGAATCCCCTATGATAAAATGTGGGAAGATGATCAATACTGGCTGCCTGAAGCACTACAAGGGAAAAATATTACCGGAAATTTTATTTTCGACGATAGAACAATGCTCAGTAAGAGTATAGAGACAGCAGAACGATCAAAGTAAAAACAGAAACAGGAGTATAAAAACAGATACAAACTCTGGTGAACTCCTGTAAGATGTTATACAATTTACTATTATTGTGTTATTACATAAAAAGATGTTGCTTTGAAACAAAGTGTGCAAAAAAACTTTCAACTTAGGAGGCCGTCTTGGCATATTGCGTTAAATGTGGTGTAGAACTTGATGATAAACTTGAAATCTGCCCTCTGTGCAATATTCCGGTCATTGACCCGGAAACACTTAAACCAAAAAAGATACATGAAGAAAATTCTTTTGCGTTTTCCGGAGTTACCACCCGAGAAATATCAGAAATCCTTACACAGCCGATAATGCACAGAATTTCTCACAAAACTGCTGCACTTTTTTCCATTACCATGCTGATTCCGGTAATAACTGTGTTGTTAATAGACATCTTAACTAATAACGGTGTCACATGGTCTTTTTACCCCATTCTCTCTGTACTCTATGTCTGGTTATCTCTGGTGTTTCCCTTCCTGTTTAAAACAGGAAAACGATTAAATTTTCTTATTAATTTTGTCGTTGCATCGATAATATTTTTGCTGTTAATTGATGGATTTATACCTCCTGTAATCTGGGCTTGGTATCCAATCATCAGCCTGCTGCTACTGTTTATTATAATTACAACACCCACATTTCTTGGAAAGAAATACCGGTTTCCCTCAATTATTGTAGATATGGCAGCAACAGCCCTCTTTCTCTGGGTACTGGAATATCTTGCCGGCGGAGAATGGTTTCTCACGCTGGCTCTTCCCTTAGCACTCCTTACCGGCGTACTCATACTACTGATTAGCGGGATTATAACCTTGTTGGCAAAAAAAAACCGCCCCGGGTACAAATACACTTCTGCTGCATCAACATTCATAGTTTTAGCAGGACTCTCAATTGGAATAGATACTATCTGTACCCTGTTTATTACAAACAGATCCTTTATCGATTGGTCAATTTATGTTTCTGGTGCTGCCCTCCTGGTTTCAGTCTTTCTCTATATTGCCGGAGCAAATAAACTGTTCAGAAGCTTTCTGGAAAAGAAATTTCACGTATAACCGAGATACTTGAGCTAATTTCAAAATTTATATTGTAAATATATTACATAAACCTCGATAAAATGCATACAGCACTCTATCGCTTATATTGACAAAGAGTCCGTACATTTATATAGTAAAAAGCCGATTTAGGAGAGGTGTCCGAGTGGTCGAAGGAGGCGGTCTTGAAAACCGTTGAGCCGAGAGGCTCCGTGGGTTCGAATCCCACCTTCTCCGTTTTTGATTGTTTTGCATTGTTGTCTACAAGTACGCAATGCTGTATGATCAGGATATAAGAAGTCGGAATGGAATTATTGGAGAGGTGCGAGAGCGGTTGAATCGGGCTCCCTGCTAAGGAGTTGTACCCTGCCCGGGTACCGAGGGTTCGAATCCCTCCCTCTCCGTTTTTTTTTGTAGCCATAGCTCAGTTGGATAGAGCATTAGATTGCGGATCTAAAGGCCGGAGGTTCGAATCCTCTTGGCTACATGTTTAAGGGAGAGATGCGAGAGCGGTTGAATCGGGCGGATTCGAAATCCGTTGTGCTGTTTACAGTACCGAGGGTTCGAATCCCTCTCTCTCCGATAAAACTAACCGTTGCTATGCATAAGCAACCCTTCTGCATAGCAGCCCTTTCTAAATAAGTCCAACAGGCTCTCTGGAGAGATGACCGAGTGGCCGAAGGTGTACGCTTGGAAAGCGTATGTACTCTAGCGGGTACCGAGGGTTCGAATCCCTCTCTCTCCGTTTTCCCCTTCAGTGCTGATAGGCAGGTTCTGCGCTATTGGTCGTCGCCCAACTCCGCCAGGACCGGAAGGTAGCAACGGTAAGTGATTGACTAATGAGATGCATGCAACTTGTCTGGAGCTGAAGGGGATTTTTTTTATACAAATCGATGTTTGCTTTGCCTCTTATTCCAAGGGAACTATTGCAAAATTGGTTATTTTGCAATAGCCTCACATATAGTAATATATAATTTAGTTAATTTCATAAATCCAGGAATATAACTTTGTTTTATTCGGATTTACTAAACTTTGGATATTTGCATACCAGCTGACTGCAAGGAGTATTTTGATGGTATTTGAAGTTACCTACACCCGAAAACGTCCACGAACATTTGATGAAATCGCCGGGCAGGAGTTTGTGGTATCAACATTGAAAAACTCTATCCGCGGCAGCAGAATTGCTCACGCCTACCTGTTTTCCGGCCCAAGGGGGGTCGGGAAAACTTCCGCAGCAAGAATACTTGCAAAAGCGCTTAACTGCACGAGTATTGATAAACCAACTGACTCTCCCTGTGGTGAATG
The DNA here is from genome assembly GCA_964567895.1 of uncultured Spirochaetales bacterium. Lineage (GTDB taxonomy): Bacteria > Spirochaetota > Spirochaetia > JABMQR01 > JABMQR01 > JABMQR01. Next base: position 3,385 of record CAZMOX010000071.1, read on the forward strand.
TGCTAACTGTAAAGAAATAGCTGCCGGAAACTCCCTCGATGTTATCGAGATTGATGGAGCGAGTAATACATCAGTAAATGATGTGAGAAGAATTAAAGATGAAGTGCTCTTTTCACCAAACACCTGTAGAAAAAAAGTATATATAATTGATGAGGTTCACATGCTCTCAAACAGTGCCTTTAATGCACTGTTAAAAACTATTGAGGAACCGCCGGGATATATTGTTTTTATTTTTGCAACCACAGAGGTACATAAAGTTCCCGCCACCATCAGATCCCGTTGTCAGCAGTTTCATTTTCAGCTTATCCCAATAGAGACAATTAAAGATCTACTCGCAGAAACTGCTGTCGAAACTGGCACCTCTGTTGATGATGATGCTCTTTTCTGGATTGCTAAAGAGGCAACCGGTTCCATGCGGGATGCATACACGCTATTTGATCAGGTAATATCCTTTATAGCAACAGATGATGCAGACCCCGAAGCTGCCCCTGCACTCACTATGCAGCTGATAAAAGACAAAATGGGACTTGTCGGGCTTGATGTTGTAAACAATCTGGCCGAAGCGCTTAGCCGGGGAAATTCAGGAGAAGCAATAACCAGCATACATGATATTTTTAGACGTGGAGTATCGGTTGAACAGATTATAACTGATTTAGTTGAATATTTCAGATCGCTGCTTTTAATGAAACAAGGAATAACCAGTGAATCTTTGCTTGGTAACAAGGTTGAAAACTTCTCGCGGGTTGTTCTTCGGGCATACTCCAAAGAGCAGATTGAGGCAGCTGTTGAGCTGCTGCTTGAAGTTTACAGGAATATCCGGTTTTCCCTTAACCAAAGATTTGAACTTGAGCTTGCAGTCAGCAGATTAGCGGACCTGCACCTCCTTGTTTCATCAACAACACTGGTAGGGAGAATTGCTTCTCTTAAAGATCAAATCCTAAGAGGAGAATTTAGTTCTCCTCAGGAAACTATCACACTCAGCCCTGTTGTACCAAAAAGTGAAACTGTTTCAGTTCAGAACACACCAACAGCTCAGGAAACAATTCCTATAACAAATACTATGAATACACCTGTAGAGCTTCAAACAAAGATAATATCATCACAAAAGCCTGAACTTATAGAAATTACCAGAAATCATATTGAAGCTGTTCAGGCAGGGCTTAAGGAGAAAGTCCCCACATTGGCTGCAGCCCTGGGAAAAGTTTTAGATTGGCACTACCATGGTGATGAATTAGAATTAATTTTTCCGGATGCTTATACGGCACAGAAAATAACTTCTAGTCTAACAGCTCTTAGGGAAATCTTTTATAAAGTTCTTAATGAAAAACTAAAATTGAAAGCAGTCACTGCCGCAGAGCATGAAAAAGAGATGGTTTCAGACTCATCCTCATCAACTAAAAGCGAAAGTCACTCAGACAACACAATAAACTTGGTTAAAAATATTTTTCGGGGTAATGTCGTTAATAAATAAACCAAGTTGTTAATAAACCGAGGGGAGGGATTAATGAATCCAATGGATATTCTTAAAAACATGCAGGATCTTCAGGGAAAAATGGAGAAAATGCAGGATCAATTAAAAGACATCACTGTAACAGGATCATCCGGAGGTGGTATGGTTACAGTCAAAGTCAATGGAAAAATGGAAGTTCTCAATGTGGATATCGCCCCTGAAGTTGTCGATCCGTCTGATATTACCATGCTGGAAGACCTTGTTCTTGCTGCAGTTAATTCCACCCTTCGCGAGCTGCAAGATGCCTTAAAAAACCAGGCATCTCAATTAACCGGTGGATTAAACATCCCTGGAGGTTTTCCGGGGTTACCTGGATGAATTCCAGGATTACCTGGATGAATTCTGGGATTATAGGAGAGCTGTAGCCATATGACTGTATTAGATCAGTTAATAAAAAGCCTCTCCAGGCTTCCAGGAATAGGTGCAAAGAGTGCCGCCAGATTAGCTTATTATTTTATTAAGACAGACCAGGAATCAAACAAAGCGCTTGCCGGAAAAATCGCTGAAATTAAAGAAAAAGTTTTTACCTGCTCTGTGTGCGGCAGTTATACTGAAACTGACCCCTGCCCCATTTGTACAGACAGTACCAGAGACACCTCTCTTATATGCGTCGTTGAGCATCCGCAGGATGTACTAACCATTGAAGCATCCGGATCGTATGACGGCCTTTTTCATGTTTTAAATGGTGCAATATCACCTCTTGATGGTATTGGGCCAGAACAACTGGCTATAGGCTCTCTGCTTAGGCGTATTAAAGAGCACGCTTTCAGCGAGATTATCCTGGCAACCAACCCTACCGAAGAGGGAGATACCACTGCGCTCTATATTTCTCATATACTGAAAAATTCAGAGCTGCGAATCACCAGGTTAGCTTCAGGACTTCCTATTGGGGGAGATTTGGAATATGCAGATAGAATTACTCTTGCCCGTTCAATGCGCGGAAGAATCCGACTTAACAGCTAAAAACTTCTTGAAGTTCTCAGCTCTTCATATGCTGCCTGAATTTCCCTGAATTTATCTGATGCAAAAACAATAAACTCTTCTGGCAGACCTTTTGAGGAGATCTTATCTGGGTGGTACTCAGAAACAAGTTTTCTATAAGATTTTTTTATATCATCATTTGTAGCTGTTGACTCAAGTCCCAACACGGCAAAAGATCGGGAAGATCCTGCAGCTTTTCCTGTGCCATACTGCTGCTTGATAGTCGACATTCTTTCACGGCTTACTTGAAAAATCCGACCAGCCCGGTCAATTAGAGACTCTTCAGCTGCTGACAATCTACCATCGGCATAGGATACACGGTAAAAAATATCAATCATTAATTCCATCATCTGTCGGTTATGCTTAAAATTGTCATAAAACTGGGTTGCAAACTGATCAAATGAACCGGAAGAAGCACCAGCTGTCTCAAAAACCTTCATCGCAATAGCACTGCTTTGCGGGTCCAGCCTCAGGTCTTTTCCAATGAACTCCTCAATCTTCTTTCTTTCAGCAATGCTGATATTACCATCTGCCGTGGCAATTCGGGCAAGCATGGAAAAAGCTCCAACAAAAAAAACCATTTGAGCCTGCTGCTGTGAACTTGCAGCATTTCCTGAGGTAAAAGGACTACCTGTGTTAGACTGTTGACCAAAAGTTGCCCGGGCATTACCACCCTGTCTGGGTGCATGATCAAAAACATTGCCGAAAACGGCTCCGGCTATCATACCTAAAGGACCGCCGAACATAAACCCAACGGTTCCCCCAATTATTTTTCCTATCCATCCCATATTATATTCCTAAAGTTTATCTATTAACATCGAACACTTTCCAGAAGGGATGGGAAGTGTTTTTTTCTTTTTCTGATCAAGAATATCTATCGTAAAATAGTAGAGTTTTTCAGATTCCAATCGAATTTCCCAACCCCGCGTATTCTTATTGCTTAGAATTGTTATCAGGTTTCTTTTTAGGGAAAGATCCTCTATCCCCATTGCTTCAAGCGTCGGCATTATCCAGTCTACTGTTTTTCTGGGAAGACTGATGTTTAAACCAATGATATTTTCAATCATAAGTGTAAGAGTTGATAATCCTACCATAGGGAGAAATCTCTTCCTGGGAAATAATGGATTATCACCCCATTGTGCAGGACCCTCTTTGTTTGGAAGATATGCTTCATACACATCCCTTGTATCAGCTCCATCCGGGTGCAATGTATCAAGTAGAAAATAGAGGTGTCGAATTGCACACTCCCGGGCAAATTCATACTCTTTATATTGTTCTAGTCCCTTAATAACCATGAAGGTAAACGCAGGAACCACCGCTCCTCTATACCCGTTTCCATCCTCTGAAAAAGCTGGTTCATTTTTTGCGATAACGGGAAAAGGATTATCTGTACCAAATGCTTCCGGATCTTTCAACAACCCAATCAATCTGGAGGCTTTATCCTCATTGGGAATCTCTGCAAGCAGGGTCCAATATGCACCAATTGTCTTTACTTTAACCGTAGATTCATCTTGCTTCAGATCGAAATAAAACTTCTGTTCAGTATCCCACATCAAAGAATTAATTCGTGTTTTTAGGGAAAAATATTGTCGTTTATAACGAAAGCTTAATTCTTTATCATTCAGGATATCACCAATAGACGACATAAAGAGTGCACTAATCGCCACCTGCGTATTGAAATCAACATGATAGTAGACATCTTCTCTGGGCATATTGTAGGTCATAGTTGCTTCTGTGGGAACAGCATACAATCCGTTTTCCTGCTTGAAGGTCTCCTCCAGCCAAGCCATATATAGCTCCAGAACAGGAACAACTTCTTTGAGCCGTTTTTTATTTCCTATTTTATGAAATAAATTAAATTCCACATAGGGAAAAAGCGGTGGGTGAACACCTTCCGGATTTGAGGGTGTAAAAACAGCGGTTCCGTCCTCTACTGAATATTCTCCACGAATTGCACCGGAGGGTTCCTGTTTACTATAAAAGTAATCCAACAAATTAAACGCTGAGTAACTTTGATTACTGTATACAAGGAAAAATGTAGATAAACAGGTATAATATTGATGAAATGTCTCCTGATCTTCATAACTCAAATATGAACCAGTAACACCATTCTCCGGTGTTCCCTGTTTCCACAACTCATGAAGCCAAATCCATGTTCTATCATACACATCAACAAAATCCTGATCATAAAAGTGTACCGATGGTACATTTTCTTTAAGCAATTATATCTCCTTGAATCGTGTCCTGTTGTAATCAATTGCATATACTCATAGATGGGGTGTTTTTTACACCGTATAAACACAAATCGATTAAAATCTCAACACCCTATAAAGTCTCAGGTTAAAAAATACTATGTTCAGGGTTAGATGTCAAACCCTGATATTAATTATTTTGATTCTTTTTAGAATAAGACCGTGTTTGGGGGTTTATTTAGAGAAAACACTCAAAGAGTGAGGATATAAATACACGCTCAATTGGTCAGTTCCTGCACCTGTTGTAATCATCTCGCCGTCAATATGGCAAATGAGTCCCTTTCCCCCGTTTTTGGTTTTAATCACAATATCACCAACAAGATCTGATGAGACAAAATTATGACTTTTTTGTGTTCCCCGAAAGAATCTGGTAACCAAATAAAGAATCTTCGAACCACTTACCGGTCTGTTTACATAACACAGATCAAGCCGACCATCATCCAGTACCGCATCCGGTCCCAAAAGAAAAGCACCGCCCATTCTGCGCCCATTGCAAATAGAAATTTGCTGAGTACTTATACTTTTAACACTTTCTTTTTCTCCATATTGTAACAGTACTGCTATTGCTTCAGGATATTTTCTCATAATCTGTATTACCGCAATGATATAGCTGAGAACGCCACTAATTCGCTTATAACGGCTTGCAGTTAGGTTTACCAGAGGTTCAAATCCAATTCCCAGTCCATTAATAAAATACCGGCCTTCTGAATAATCCCCTCCATATACTTTTGCTACATCAATTTTTTTTTGTTTCCCCTTTTTAATAAGCTTTACCGCTTCATCAAGAGAGCTTGTAATTCCAAGGCTATAGGCAAAGTCATTCCCGCGTCCAATTGGAATAACAGCAAAAGCAGTCTCATTATCCCGGCCCTCCTCTGATCTGCGATAGGACATAAGACCATTTATTACCTCGTTACAGGTTCCATCACCCCCAGCAGCTACCACAATAGCATAGCCCTGTTTGGCTGCTTCCTCAGCTACCCGGGAAGCATGCCAAATCTCTTTTGTAACTTCCAGGTCATACGACAAATTATAAGAGTTCATAATTTTCCTGATACGGGGCACAGCTCGCCCGGCTTTACCTTTTGCAGCTGCAGGGTTCAGGATTATTTTAATAGGAGGCATGGTTTTATGCATTTGGAACTCCATTTTCTTTATCTTCTTTTCCGAAAACATTATACCATTCACAAACAAAAAACAATCAGATATGATAGACAAACTATGAAGAAAAACAACCAGTTTCTACCGATGACAAAAGATGAGATGATTATGAACGGCTGGGATACCTGTGATTTTATAATTGTTACCGGGGATGCATATGTTGACCATCCATCATTCGGGGCAGCCGTTATCGGCCGGGTCCTAGAAGCAGAAGGTTATAGGGTCGGAATTATTTCACAACCATCCTGGAACAGCAGCAGTGATTTTACCGCTTTGGGAAAACCAGCTCTTGCATTTTTAATAACTTCCGGTAATATGGACTCTATGGTCGCAGGATATACATCTTCCGGAAAACCACGGTCAACAGATTCGTTCACCCCCCGCGGAGCCCCCGGCAAAAGACCCGATCGTGCAGTTATAGCTTATACATCCCGTGTACGACAGGCATACAAAAATATTCCCGTTATTATTGGCGGGCTTGAAGCATCTCTAAGACGTCTTTCACATTATGACTATTGGTCTGATAAAATTCGTCGTTCTCTTTTAATCGATGCCAAAGCGGATCTCCTCGTTTACGGTATGGCAGAATCTGCAATACGCACTATTGCATCAAGACTGAATCAGGGGGAACCTGTTTCAGCTATCAGAGATGTCCCTGGTACTGTTTACTCTTGCAGGAATAACAAACCCACAGAAATTGAAATCCTGAAGAAACAGCTCTGGCATACAATTACACTACCTGATTATGAAACTGTATCTGAAAGAGATACAAAATCTAATATAGGTACCGATAGAGGGAAAGCAGCTTTCGCCGGGAGCTATCAACTAAGACTCCTTCATGAAAACCCGCTTCGGCCTGTACGATTAACAGAAAATTACGGCTCAGTCTCCGTCATCCAGAATCCGCCTGCAAAACCACTCACCACAAATGAGTTGGATACGGTATATGATCTGCCGTTTACCCGGGAAGCACACCCGTCATACAAGGCTTCGGGTTCGATTCCGGCTCTTCAGGAAATTAAGTTCAGTATAGTAAGTAACCGGGGCTGTTACGGAGGATGTTCCTTCTGTGCACTCACATCGCATCAGGGTAGAATGGTGCAGGTACGCAGTCATGCATCAATTCTAAAAGAGATCTCTCAACTGACGACATTTCCAGATTATAAAGGATATATTCATGATATCGGAGGACCAACGGCTAATTTCCGCTCTGAGGCCTGCAAGAAACAGGGAAAAGCCGGCCCCTGTTCTGATAAAATGTGCTTGTTCCCCGATCCCTGCCCATCTCTCCAGGACTCTCACAAGGACTACCTTGAGCTCCTGAAAAAAGCCCGTTCTGTTCCGGGTGTAAAAAAAGTGTTTATCCGGTCAGGTATTCGGTATGATTACCTTTTATCGGGTTCTGATCCGGCAACAATTAAAAAATTTATTCACGAATTAACTCTTAATCATGTCAGCGGCCAATTGAAAGTAGCACCGGAGCATGTTTCTAAAACAGTACTGGATCTGATGGGAAAGCCGGGAATATCCGGTTTTATTGAATTTTCAAAGCTTTTTTCCCAGGAAAATCGGGAACATAATATGAATCAGTATATCATTCCTTACTTTATTTCAGGACATCCCGGTTCAACACTTAACGAGTCAATTCTTCTTGCTGAATTCCTTCGTGATCATGGGTTTATTCCGGAGCAGGTTCAGGATTTTTATCCTACTCCAGGAACAGTTTCAACCTGTATGTACTACTCAGGAATGGATCCAAGACCCGGACGCAACTTTTCCCCGGTATATGTACCGAAAGGAAGGGAAAAAAGGCAGCAAAAAGCCCTCATTCATTATCATAAACCGGAAAATCGAAAGTTAGTAATCGAGGCACTAAGAACTGCCGATCGCCTTGACCTTATCGGTTCCGGTAAAAATTGTCTGGTAAGGAACAATACTCATTCTCCGAACAAAAACAAAAAGAGAGGTGGGTTTAAAAAACCCTATTGACACTACAGGGTAGTTGATATACTAACAATTGATGCATAAAAAACTTACGCAACCCCTGAACAAAACTACTCTTATCTCAAAAAATGGAATTTTACGGGATAAATCATTTTATATAGCTATAATAACGCTCGCTCTCCCTATCATGCTGCAGAACCTGCTTGCATCCTCTCTCTCTTTTGTCGACACGGTGATGATCGGGCAGCTTGGCGAAATACAAATTGCTGCTGTCGGGCTTGCAAATCAGATGTTTTTTCTTGTGATCCTCCTTTTTTTCGGTATAAGCAGCGGGGCATCAATTTTCTTTGCACAATTCTGGGGGAATAAGGATTTAAAAAGTATTCACAAAACTCTCGGACTTGCCCTCACTATCGGAGTATCAGGTGCCGCAATCCTTTCAGCGGTATCCATTTTCCTGCCGGAAGAAATTATGCGTGTTTTCACTCCGGACAAAGCAGTAATAGCTTCAGGAGCTGAATATCTCAAAATTGTCGGTATCAGCTATATTTTTTCGGCAGTAACCTTTATTTTCTCAGCAGCTCTCAGAAGCACGGAAGATGCCAGAACTCCTCTTATTGTGTCAGCAATATCCATGACTACAAATGCCATTTTCAACTATCTTCTTATTTTTGGTAAATTCGGATTCCCGCAGATGGGTGTACGAGGTGCCGCCCTTGCAACAACAGGTTCACGGGCATTGGAAATGTGTTTAATAATAGCCATCTCATATATTAAGAAAAAACCTACCGCTGCACCGTTTTCTGAAATTTTCTCATTCTCAAAAGAGTTTACTGCGAAGTTCTTGAAATTGGTATCACCGGTTATTCTAAATGAGATGGCTTGGTCTCTTGGAATGGTTATGTACAAAATTGTTTTTGCACGAATGGGAACATCAATAATTGCTTCAGCAAATATAAGTGAATCAATTCAGAGTCTCTTTTTTGTGGTGTTCATAGGTACAGCTAATAGTGCTGCTATATTAATAGGAAAGAAAATTGGGGAAAAGAACCAAGAGTTGGCAAAAGCCTATGCCTCAGGATTCCTTGTGCTGGGGCTGGTATTAGGAGCAGTTGTCGGGGTGTTAATGGCCTCTTTCTCGTCTTTAATCCCGCGTGTCTTCAATGCCTCCCCCGAAATACTGACAATCACCACAAAATCATTATTGATTATGAGCCTCCTTCTTCCTATTAAGGTGTTCAATATGCACTCAATAGTGGGTGTACTCAGAAGTGGTGGAGATACCCGTTTCTCTCTTATTCTGGAAATTACCAGTGTATGGTGTATTGGCGTTCCGTTAGCATTTATCGGAGGGTTAGTTTTGCACATACCCATTTACTACCTCTATGGATTGGTAGGGTTGGAAGAGTTGTACAAATTAGTTATCGGTGCACGGAGAATCCGATCCGGTAAATGGGTAAATGATCTTACAGAAACCCACATACCGGCAGAACCTATAGTAAACAGCCTGTCAGGGACAGAAATCTCCTAACCAACTTCTTCTTATATCCGGTTCATACTACATACTAACCTGAACCCTCCTTCGATCCAGCTTATAAAAGCATTCCTGCGCTAGTTGTTGGAGGTTGCTTCAAGATATATATTGGAGTTTCCTTCGAGTAATATGATGGAGTTTCTTTCGAGTAATATGATGGAGTT
>CAZMOX010000072.1:0-12922 GCA_964567895.1 uncultured Spirochaetales bacterium
TCCTCTTAATAGTATTATTGTTATTCTGACAATATAATGTCTATTCCGCCGATATTCGTTATCAGCTCGAATGAAAAATCGTCCCACCGAGGCCATTTTCGTGGTTTTTCTCCCTGCCAGGACATCCCCCATGGTTCTTTTGGGCCGAACATACCTCTGTCCAGCTCTCCGTTTTTATTGGTGTCCTGGAAGCAGCGTATTCCGTATGTACCAGCTGTGATGCTGATGAAGGAAAAGGGTAGAGTGCCTCCAGATTCGGCAGGTGTAAGAACTAAGGTTTGAATCCCCGTAAAAGGAATCTTTGCGATTTCTTCATCCACAAGATATACATAGACAGGTTCTTCACCCTTATAGGCTATACTACCTGATATTGTGTACAACTCTTGTGCGTTCAAGGTGAGGCAGGAGATTATGGCCATAAGAATGGTTGTAACTAGTTTTTTTTGATTCATGACTGGGCGCTTCTTTCTTTCTGAAGTTTTATATCGATATATTTCCGAAGGCGGGATGCGGGTAGCTTAATAAGTTTGTTGTAGTACCTTTTTCTCAGAAATGGGATTCGGATAATAAGCATCATAGCCGACAGAATCATATTCTTTAGCTTGTTTTTTTGCGGGAAATCATAGAGTCCATTCTTTTTATAGAAGCGGTGATCCGATTGCCATACCAATCTGATTCCTGACCAGTTGTAATCCCTAAAAACTTTATGTGCTCCGTGCATCAGAAAGTTAAAACTTTTTGAGTAACTGTCCAATGAATATTGAATACAGGCAGCCGCGAATCCGTCGATGAGTGAATCGAGTTCTTGTGAATCCGCACATTCATCAGTTATAATTCCGGCAAAAAGTGCCATTTGGCGCGCAGTAACTGTAGCTTCAAGGAACTGCCGTGTGTTATGATTTTGTGAGAGTGGGCCTTCAATAAGGTATCCTATCGTCTTTCCGGCAAGTGATGGAGTATGGGTCCAGAAATAAGCCCTATCAATGAATGTCTTAAAAGTTGATGACAGGAATTGTCCGGAAACGGTAGCCGCGAAAATTATAATATCAGCACTCCTGACACTCTTATTATAGAAGTCCTGAAATCCATCGTTGTAGATACAGCTGTTATTGTATCCGCAGCGCATGCAGCCGATGCAGGCTCCTTTCATACCGAGATCAACTATATTGACAATACTGGTATTCTGACCGCATGCTTTTGCAAACCGTTGCGTCATTTTTTCGAGGTTGCTCTCTTTCTTGACTGCATCCGAGACTATGAGGATCTTCTTGCTGCTTGTCTCGAGTCCGGGGGACGGCTTTCTGGGATTATAACAGAATCTGCTTAGCACCGGTGGTACTGTTTGTTTCTGCAATGGCTGCGCATTACTAACACAGTCGGCAAAATAACCGAAAAACCGGCAGAGATTATCGCGCTTATTGGTTTTCATTATGTCACGCATGTCAAGGCTCATGTGGTCGAAGAACTGCATTCCGAGATTTTCTGATTCTGCGCGTATGTAGTGTTCCGCGAAATGATCAAGATAATGGATTGAAGTAGAAATCGAAGCGGCATATTTCCCGGCGAATACAAAAGCTGCGTTTCTTTCTCGAATCAGTTCCATGAAACGCAGCATTTGTGCGGGAACCAGCAGAACCCATACTCCGTAAAGCCAGAGCACGGCGTCGGAAGAATTGACAGTTTTCAGAATTTCATCAAATCGTTCTCTGTCATTTTCAATCACCCGGATATCTTTCGAAATATGAATGATTGTGTATTGGTGTCTGGGAAATCGAGTTTTCAAAAAGTGTAAATAGGTTAAGGTAATGCTGTGCTGTCCTTTCGGACTGCCGTTTAAAATCGTAATTTTCATAAAATTTATCCCTTATTCCCTTCCTGAATCTTCGCATCGAGGAATGTAGAAATATTATCGAGAGCAGCCTTAAATTCGTTGAGTGATTCTTCTGGTATTTTTTTCATATGGGAATATATATTCGAAAACATATCCGCGTGGAATTCGGCATGACCCTTGTAAGCCACTGATCCCTTTTCAGTTAACTTTAGCCGGACTTCCTTTCTGTTTGCAGGAAGTTTGTATTTTTCAATCAGATCTTTCGCCTCTATTTTCTGCACGATTTCCGAAACACTTGGTTTCGCGATTCCCAATTCTTCAGCCAGTTCTGATATGTTACACCCTGGATGATCTCCGATTGTCGCTATGGTGTGAATCTCCGATGTATGGATCAGGAGATCCGTCCCGAATGATTTTGGCATATCCTCCATTTGGTTCATCTGATTCAGCATTCTCAAAACTGCGGCCATGGTCTGTCTATATATATCTTTTTTATTCATACTGTTATAATAAGGTAGCCTAACAATAATGTCAATATGTTTAGGCTACCTAATAATAAAAATATGCAAAAAAATACCTGAGCAAGGAAAGACTTCCGTATCAGGTATCTTTTCCACAAAAGAAGGCATTTTCTGGGGGAGTGGGGTGGTAGTTGTGTATGGGTAAAGGAATAATAAGAGTGGGTGTTAAGCTGGCCAATCTTTGGTACCTGGGAAGCCTCCGAAAAACTGCTATTCAATAAATTCTATACCCCATTAAGACCTTTAAAATGAAGGTTATTCTTTAAATTCACACTAAAAAGATACTTTTTCGGAGGCTTCCCTGGTAGCGATTCCACCATGTATTTGACGGTTACAATTATCCTTTTCAGCTCTCCTTCAATTTACCTGATAAGTATTTGTGAAGAACGCTCGAAACCAAGGTCTGGTAAGGTAGCCCTTCTTCTCTAGCGTGAATTTGAATATCCCGAAAATCTTTTTCACTGACCCTAAAATTTATCCGGTGGGTTTTTGCAAATGTTTGTTTTGCAGCCTCTTTGTATTTATCTAAATCTTCTTCTTTTGATACCCATTCCCCACGATTGAAAGTATTAAGAATTTCTTTCTCTTCAGGGTCTAACTTGTACTCTTTATCAGCCATTGTTTTCCTCCAAATATTTTTTTTTCGCTTTTCTGTTGGGAATGATTGTTTTGAGAAAATAATATGTATCTTCCTCAATATATGGAACTATATACACATAAGAACCTGTTCTAACAACAAATATCGATTGTCTTGGATATTTGTTACTATTTGGGTGTTCATAACTATCCAGTAAACCTCCATTTTCAATGTATAAAACAATTTCTTCAAAAGAAATATCACGATTTTCCTTTAACCATCTATTTTTTTCTTTGTTCCATTCAAAGTTTTTCATGCTTAATCATATTACAATGTGTGCGTTTTGTCAAATTTACTTAGATATCTTTCATCCGATATGGGATAGGGTGAGATCCCCGTGCTAGGTGCTTTTTCAAGTTTTGGGGTAAGTGGATTGTGTAAAGTGTTTGATGTAAACTAAATAGTAGGTTTGTGATTTAGGTGTTGCGATAATATTTCTTTTCCACAATACTTATATATTCTTGGACTGGCACCCGAAGATGCAGTCGGTATGCAAAAAGTCCATTTTTATAATATACTGAAGCATATGAAAGTTCTGTCCCTTCAAATAAAACAACTAGCTCTCCAACAGGGAGCCAATCTTGCGGGTATCACATCCGTGGAACGATTGGCCGATTCACCTCCCTCCGGAAATGCGGCGGCTCTTATGCCCGGTGCCCGCTCGGTCATCTCCTTTGCCCTTGCTCTGGATGTGAACAAGACTGCCGATTTCCTGGGAAAGAGAAACTGGGAACCACACTGTGAAGACAGAAAAGAAATTGTACAAAGATTGTATACCATCGGAGACTCGCTGGTTCAGACGCTTGAGAGTCTTGGACATCGTGCAGTAAATGTGGACGTCAATAACAACTACCTTCCCGAAGAAGGAGCTGCCGACATTACGGAGATGACCGAATTTCATCCCGAGTTTTCCCACAGATATGCAGGGGTAGCTGCCGGTCTGGGCAGGCTTGGATGGAGTGGCAACCTCATGACTTTCGAATATGGAGCTCTTGTGGAACTGGGCAGCGTGATTACCGACGCGGTATTGGAAGAAGATCCTCTGTGTGAAGAAAATCCTTGCGACGGCTGTAAAATGTGCTCGGCTGTATGTCCGGTAGGCATGATACATCCTCGTGAGTCATATACAGTAACGGTCGCCGGAATTACGGAAACCATAAGTAAGAAGCAGCCCAATACCTGCTGCTGGATTGGCTGTACCGGGTATGAGGGGCTGTCTCCCCGGGGAACCTGGTCAAACTGGAGCCCTTATAGACTGGAAACACCCCTGCCGGAAAAGAAACTGAATCTTGATGCTCTCTGCATCTCTCTTCAGAAATCTGATCCTCAAATGCAGGACGGGGAGAACCCTTTTGCAGATTATAGAAAAACCGTTTTTGATCCGGAATGGTTATACTATACCGTCTGCGGATTCTGCAGAAGTGTATGTATGAAGGACAGGACACAAAGGCAGGAAAACAGAAAATTGATTCACGATTCGGGAACCGCAGCCCTTGCACCGGACGGACGGCACGTTAAGGCGGGTGAAGACAGTATCAGAGTTTCTACCTCCTTCGGTGTGCAGGTTGTTATCAATCCTTCAGATTTTACTGATGTCAGCCGGATACTTCCCTCCCAAGGGAAAAACCCCTTGGATCGAGAGGTTCTACGGGAACTTTTGGAACACCGGTCAGCCGGTAAACCATTTTAGGTTTTCGGGAAAAGGTACCAAGTGTAGGATAAAAAAATGCAAGTTTGATGGAATTGCTTTGTGTATGTTCAACCTTCGATACGCGACCAATTTTGCTGAAACAGTCAACGAGAAGGGTGATAGTATTAAAGTCGGGCAATCTCATCCTGGAGAAATACGAGTGTCTCTTGTTTTAATATTTTTCTAATTTTCTTGAAAGCACCAGGAGACAGCAACGCATTCAAATCCTGATCAATAACAATTTGAGTTATTCGGGTTTGAACGAAGTCAACTATTTCTTCAAAATATTGTTTAATTGATGTTATTTGACGTCGCTCTTTAATCACATCAACATCATATCGATAGTTTTGATAAAAAAAGTAATTAATATCATATAGATCTCTTCCGGCAATTCCCCCTGATTTTTCATACCGATCAATAAGAGCAACTAATTTATTCGCAAACATTGTCGGGATTGTTTGACAGGTCAAAATTCGGTCTATTTCATCAAATCGTACCTTCTCATACTTATTTGCTTCCGGAGGAGGTGTAACTACATCAATCTTCAATGTACTTCGTTCATTATCCCTGCGGTTTGGGTATTTCACTATATATTGCGGAACCCGGCTACTTTGATTCTTAATAATTAATCCAAGTTTTTTAAAGATAATTTCAAGATGAATATTAACCGTAGTAAGATTATCCGGGGATCCCACATAATCAAAATCAAGATCAACAGAAAACCGATTCAGAAGTTCCCGCATAGCCGCACAAGTTCCACCCTTAAAATAGAGAAGATTTGTAAGAGTTGAGTCATCACTAATTCCCGTTAACAGTCTGTACATCCATGCTTTATGAAGACTATCACTTCGATCGGGTAATATCATAGAAAATCACTCCTGACGCCTGAACTAGTATCTGTCCTCCGGATTGTATAACCTAATGCTTTCTGAATCTCAGAAACTCGTTCCCAATTTATTAGATTTGCAGCATCAAAGTATGTTTTAGCATTAAAATAGAGCAAATCTGCTGCTGCACGCTCTACAGAAGCGGTTAGTATCTTATTTGATTTATGTATTCCTTCCGGATTAAATAGATATCTATCATTCAACTGTCTTGATATATAAGTATTACTAGTAATAATAAATTTTTTTGATTCTGAACTAATGATAGTAACTGATCTTGGTTTTTGATTAATAATACCTTCTCTAAATAAAACTGTTTCGGTACTGATATATGCATACTTATGCATAGCTTTAATCCCAAGAAGTAAAGGATCCAGATCATCTATAGGAATCAGGCTGTACATTCCATTCTGGATTCGATGTATCAAACCTGCTTGTTTATAGCGCTTAAGAGTAGTATACAATGTATTTGAGTTGTTAATATTCCAAAGATTTGCCAGGTCGGATACATGAAAAACAACTTCTCCCAGGCGGGCAATTTCAACAAATCTTCTTTGTGTTGTATTGGTATTATCTGTACACATATGTACAAATTAAACTTACAATATAGTTTGGTCAAGTGAAAGTTGTGGTATCGGGTATAGTTTCCCCAAAAGAAAACATTTTCTGGGGGAGTGGGGTGGTAAGTTTTTTTTGGATAAGGGAATAATAAGAGTGGGAGTTGAGCTGGCAAATCTTTGGTACCGAGTACCAATTCCATTCAGTACTCCAGAATCAAAAGATCCGTCTACTGTTATCTGGTAGCGACCTAAACCGATCCGGATAGCAGCCTTTTCTTTTGGCTTGGAACTACTCACAGATAAAGGAATGAACCCGGTACTCTCAAGATCTTTTGCTAATTGATTTTTTGACAGTCTGGTTGTTTTTCAGTTGTTGAATGTAAAACAAGTCCCTGTTCTTCACAGAAAACATGCTGTCTCAAATGCTGCGGCAGGAACTTCGTTCTATGAGGTGTTCCTGAATTTTAATTGTTTTTATCGACCGTTCACCATTCACCAGGCAAGCAAACAGCAAGTCAATAGTTACTTGTGCTGCGGTTGATGGATCAAGGCGCATCGTTGTAATTCGAGGTGTTTGGATCAGGGAATAATCCAAAAGATCGCCATGGGCAATCAGAGAAAGATCCTTAGGAACGCCCATACCGTGCTTGCGTAAAATGAATTCCAACCCGCTGGCAATATCATCATCAAGGCAGACTACAGCTGTGGGTTTGGGCTTTTTGCAAAGCAGGCTTAAAAGTGCAGTGGCAGTCTCATCAATTGTTTCAGTTGAATAAAACAGCACCATATTCTCATTAAAGGGGATATTCGCTTCCTCTAGTGCCTTCTGGTGACCAAAAAACCGGTTGTGTTTCAAATAAGGAATGTTTGGACGATTCGTGTAAGCATACAGAATATTACGATGTCCCAAGTTTATCAAATAACGAGTAGCTTCATAGGTTGCTTGAAAATCATCAAGAACAACAGATATAAAAATATTGTGCGACTGCTGGTTATTAAAAACCACAACCGGAATATTGGCTTGCTCAATCTTAGTAAAAAGCTGCTTATTAAAGTAGGCAAAAGAGAGGATTCCTTTAATGCGAGCCTTTATTATTGTGTTAATAGTTTTATCATCTGAGACTTTTTCAGAATGTGGTATTATCAGGAATGATCCTTTTTTCGCGGAAACTTTTTTCTCCGTTTCCTTCAGAAATTGACGAAAATTCTTTAGATTATAATCTTCAGCATGGGAAATGTTGAAAAGCAGGCCAATTGACAGAAGCTGCTCTTGAATTGCTTTCTTCTGCAGAATTGTCCGCTCGTAACCAAGTGTACGAGCAGCAGCCTCTACCTGCTCTCGCGTTTTCTTAGCAACGTGGCCTTTACCCGACAATACCAGAGAGGCAGTCGGGATTGATACTTTAGCTAAGTTAGCGACATCTTTCAAAGTTGCTTGTTGTATGTTCTTTTTATCCATTAGGTAGTACATCCATTTATTTTATTATTACTATAAACCCTTTTTCTCGAAAATTCAACGAATTCCACAATACCATAATTTAATAAAATATACATTAAAATTTATTAAAGATTTTATAGTAATTTAAAAAATATAAATTGACAAATAGTAAAACACGGGTTAGTCTAAATGTAAATAGAGGAGGGTTTCTTATGAAAACCAAAATGAAAAAAATTGTATTAATTGCAATTGTTATTCTATGCATTAGTGTCTTTGGCCTATCAGCCCAAGGCAAGCTAGATGAAGGTAGTCCGGTAACGATTACTGTTTGGGACTGGTTCTATGGTTCGGATGGAAGCCAGGGGGATCTTGCCGAAGCTATAGATGCAGCTTTTGAGAAAAAATTCCCTACCATTAAGGTGAATCATGAGGCAGTTTCTCACCCGCCCTATGATGTGTATGCCGCATCTATGGCAGCAAAAAAGGGAGCTGACGTACTCCTTATTCATGCTAATGGCCAAAACTTTCAGGATATGGCTGAATCTCTTGTTGTGCTGGATGATTATATTCAGGATGTTTGGGAAGATTTCGCAGAATCTATTTTAGCAGATACCGCACCGAACAGGGATATTACCCAGGGAGTTCGCGGTTTACCGATTTCGATCCAGGGTTGGGTCTGGTACTACAATAAATCGTTGTTTGAGAAAGCGGGACTGGATCCAGAAGATCCCCCGGAGACTTGGGAGGAATTTCTTATCACAGCTGCTGCGTTGAAGAATGCCGGTATTATCCCAGTAGGATTTGGTGAGGGCATCCATCTTGAGATGATGATTGCTGGTACGTTGGACCAAGTTCTTTCGTTGGAAGAAAAACGGGCCCTCTTTGCAGGTGATTTGAGTTTTACTGATCCTAAAATTGTAAATACTTTTGCCAAATTCAGGGATTTGTTTGCCCAAGGTTATATGGATCAAGCTGGACTCACAACTCCACTGTTGCGAGAAATGGGAGAACGCTTTATGGCTGGTAACAGCGCAATTTTCCGGGGATTTGTTTCCGACATTTTCAACTGGTATGAGTTCGGTAATGCCCTCGGCGGCGATAATGTAGGGGTAATTCCGAATTTCTATTTTGAACCATCTTCAAACAGAAACGTTGTCGGTGCAGCTGGAGGTACCGGATATGCTGTACCAACATACAGTAAGAATATCGAAGCTGCCATAGAGTATGTTAAATTTGCCGCCAGTGCCGAAGGAGCGAACATCATGCTTCAGTCAGGCGGTGGAATGCCTGCTAATCTTAAAGCGGATAAATCACTCTTGGCCAATGATGCCGGACGCGAGGTTTCAGAACTGCTGGTAACTAATATTGTTCCCCCGGTAAAAGCATTTATCACGAGTTCCCAATGGAATGCGTTGCGTTTACACGCCCCATTAATGATAACTGGTGATATTTCTCCTGAAGAGTATGGGAGTAGAATCGACCAGGCTCGCTAAATAGTAAAAGACTTATATATTCCAACCGGCGCAGAGTAGTAAATTCATGAGCCGGTTGGTATATTATACACGTGAGATACATGTATATACCCAGCAAATAGAATTTATACCAAACATTAATCAGGTTGACCAGAATGATTTCGAACAAAAGTATGAAAAGAAGTGCTTATTTTTTTGTGTTTCCGTTAGTTCTGCTTATGGCTATATTCATGGTGTATCCAACAGTGAGTACTATCTACTTGGCCTTCACAAAATGGAACGGATTTTCCGATCCCGTATGGAATGGTTTGCATAATGTGCGCAAACTTTTCAGTGATAGCAGTTTTTATGCATCCCTTAAGAATATGCTGATCCTGACTCTCTACATCCCGGTATGGACCATTTTGCCGCTGATATTTGCTGAGCTCATACGGCAGCCGGAAAAAGGTGATGCTTTTTTTCGATCCACCATACTCATACCCTATGTCATTTCCCCTGTAGTCCTGGGAATGTTTTTTAAACAGATTCTTGGGGTTGAAGGGGTTATTACAGAAATGCTACTTAAACAATTCCCGTATATAGGGATGGTAGGATTCCTAACCAATCCAAACATGGTAATTCACACCATCGCATTTATTACCTTGTGGAAGTTTTTCGGTTTTGGTGTCATTCTTTATTACGGTGCTATGAGCAAAGTATCTGATTCGCTGTATGAATCTGCCACCTTGGATGGTTGTAATTGGGGACAACGCTTACGGCATGTAACCGTTCCCGGAATACGGAACACAATCCAGTTCTACCTGGTGTTAGGGTTTATTACATTCTATGCTCGGATGTTTCCGCTTACTTTTACACTGACTAAGGGTGGCCCAGGATATTCTTCCTTTGTGCCGGAATTTGGTATTTATTACCAGGCCTTTAATAACAGCAGTATGGGATATGCCTCTACTTGGGCTCTATTTGTCTATCTTATAATATTGGGAATCATTATGGTCCAAAACAAAGTAATGATGAAGGACTAACAGATGAGTTTACACCCCATTACACGAAGAAACGCGGTTAAATATACTTTTCTTGTGTTGATTATTATTATAGGGATCAGCTTCATCATTCCTTTTTACTTCATGTTTGTAACCAGTTTTAAAACCAGTGATCAATACCTCGTCCAGAAATTGCTCCCGACATTTCCACTTTCTCTGGAAAATTATCGGTGGGCTTTTGAAAAACAGAAAATTTTGCTGAATTATGTAAACAACTTGATCATACTCGTGGGAACGCTGGTTCCTTTCCTGCTGCTAGTCATGACAACAGGATTCTATATTGGGAAAATTCAATTTCCCGGTCGGCGCTTAAGTCTGTACCTTATATCGGCAGTCATGATTCTACCGCAAATGGTTCTTACAGTTCCTCTCTATCGGGAATTAGCCCAAATACGGCTTCTGGATTCTCGACTGGGATTAATCCTTGTCTATCTGGCTTACTTTGGCCCTTATTCCGCCTATTTAATGACGACTTATTTCCGTGATGTTCCTGATACATTTATTGAGGCGGCTTTGATAGATGGGGCAACACCTTGGCATGTTTTTTGGCATATTATGACTCCAATGGCTCGACCGATGATTATGACCGTCATTATAATTGCTTCCCAGCAAATCTGGAATGAACTGACGTTTGCCCTGATCCTGATTAGAAGTTCAGTTCAGAGAACAATAATGGCGGCGATGGCGCTCTTGAGCGGTCAATACGGTATGGGTGCAGTTAAATCCATGGCGATGCTGTTTCTTGCATCATTACCAATGCTGTTAATTTATCTCTTCTTTCAACGGTATATCCAGCAGGGTGTCCTTGCTGGAGGAATAAAAGAATAAAAGCTGGTAATTTTTTGATGAAAACAATTTTTTCTTGAGAGGCGATAGAGTATGAATCAAGCAAAAGCAAAACCTAATGTGCTTTTTTTCTTTACCGATGATCAGCGTTTCAACACAATTGAAGCGGTGAATAATCCAGATATTATTACTCCAAACCTGAAACGTTTGGTAGAAAGAGGAACGTACTGCACCCGAGCTTATATCATGGGAGGTACATCAGCCGCTGTCTGCATGCCCAGCCGAGCTATGGTTCATACAGGAAAAAACCTATTTCATCTATGTAACTCTGGGGAATCAATTCCGGCAGATCATGTACTGATAGGTGAATACTTCCAGAGGCATGGATATACCACTTACGGGATTGGAAAATGGCATAACGGTATTAAATCATTCACGCGCAGTTTTAGTGGGGGAGATAAAATCTTTTTCGGAGGAATGGATGATCATTGGAATGTACCGGTCTGTTCATATCATGCTATTGGTGAATATCCCCAGTCGCGCCTCCATGACTGGGACAGCGGTACCGGACGCATCGAAAAAGTACCACAGGTATACGATGACATCAAACCAGGCAGGCACTCTACTGATCTGTTTGCAGACACTGCAATTGACTTCTTACGATCCTGGAATCCGGAAACTGATGCACCCTTTTTTCTATATACAGCTTTTATGGCTCCCCATGATCCTAGGACTATGCCCCAAAAGTATCTTGAGCTTTACGATGCTGATACAATACACTTACCTGAAAATTTCATGCCACAGCATCCCTTCGATAATGGGGAAATGGATGTCAGGGATGAACATCTGGCCGGTTTACCAAGAACCGAAACCGAAATCCGAAAGCATCTCACCGAATATTACGCCATGATTACCCATCTTGACGATAAAATCGGCAAAATTCTTGATGAGGCCGACCAGAGGGGAATTCTTGATACTACCATTATCATCCTTGCTGGTGATAACGGGTTGGCTCTGGGATCTCACGGATTGATGGGAAAACAAAATTTATATGACCATAGTCTGCATGTACCCCTGCTGTTTGCCGGCCCAGGGGTAGCGGAGAATAAGTATATGTCAGATTACTGCTATTTGCTGGATATTTTTCCTACTCTTTGCGATCTTACTGGCATTGCACAGCCAAAAGGCATCGAAGGTCAGAGTCTTATCCCGCATATAGCTGCCAGTCACACGAAACTAGATAGTTCGGGAATTCCCTCAAACCTGTCCTCGGCATTTGCCAACTCCCGTGATTCACTTTTCTTTGCTTATAAAAATATCCAGCGAGCAATATTGGACAGAGATGGATATAAGTTAATTCTGTATTTTGATGATGAGGGAGTAATTAAACGGCAGCAGCTTTTTAATCTTGATGCTGATCCGCTCGAGTTGGAAAACCTGATTCGCAATGCTACTTTGACAAAAAGAGTAGCTGAATTGCAGATAACCATGCACTCTTGGATGGTGCACACTGATGATCCGCTCTCAATAGCGCTCGAACTACCGTAACCGTCAATTAAACCCCCTCTGGGGAGCCAAAAAAATTTTACAGGGTTGCGAGTAGAGAATTCAAAGAGTGTTCTATAAAGTCACTGTATTGTCGTGCCAGGCGGTGCGGCCGAGCTTAGGTCGTTTTAACATATAGCCCACGGTAAGGCGAAGCCGTCCGCTGGTATGAGCGAAGCCGTCCGCCCGGTAAAGGTTAACCAGCCGCGAAGGATACAACGATTGCATCACCCGCCGCTATCAAGAAGTTGCCTACATGATGAATGTGCTATAATCACAAAACTCGAATATATCGAGTGCGATTTGCGGTCGGGTGAATGCACTTGTTCGACCCTCATTGATAAGACTTCCGTGCCAGGCACTTTTTACAAGTTTATGCAAGTTTTGGGGTTGGGGGAGTGTGTAAGTTGTTTTTTGAAAATGAGATAGCAGTTTTAGGGTTTTGGAAAAACATTCGAAAATGCCTGGCACCGGATGCAAGAAAATGCAAGTTTTAAATTATTACGGTTCTTTTTGTC
>CAZMOX010000073.1:0-1286 GCA_964567895.1 uncultured Spirochaetales bacterium
CTTACCTGATATTTTTTTGAAGCTGCAATCAGCTCCCTAACCTCTCTTGCTGTTTCGCAGACGGGTTTTTCAATAAGCAGTGCTATGCTATTTGAAATCAGCTTCTTTGCTACTTCCAGATGCGTTTTTATGGGGGTGGATACTACCGCTGCATTTATTTTGAGCTCACCAATAGCAAACATTTCCTCAATGGAACGGCAATACCAGATCCTCTCCTCAGCATCGTAATGAGAATCCGTAAATTGTGTATCTACAATTGCTTTAAGCCTAAACTCTTTTAGAATTTCCGGCAGATTATACTTATAGTATGTCTCAATTTTTTCCTGGTTATAGAGCTCAAGACAAGCTTTTTTATATATCTCTCCCATATAACCATATCCGATAATTGCTAAATTTGTTGTATCCACCATATAACCAGAGCTACTTTAAAAGCTCTATCAAACCTCTTGCAGTCTTTTCAGCCAGCTCCATATCCGGCAGAACCATATCCGGCAACCGGGAAAACGGTATCATTTCCGCAGTAATTGGTCCCGAATAGTCAATCTTTTTAAGTTCTCTGAGAATATTATCAAAATTAACATCACCAGCCAAAAGATCATCACCAAATCCATGTATCGTTCCGCCACAGTCATCCCTGCTAAAATTCTTAAAATGAATCGCTTTTATTCGATCTTTAAGTATCTCGATCCAGTGCTCAGGGTATCCGTTCATAAGTGCATTTCCTGTATCAAAATAGATACCAATAAATTCGGAATTAAATTGATCAATAAAATATTTGAACTCCATCGGTGAAAGGAGAAATTTATTCCAGACATTTTCAAGACAGATTGTTACGTTATATTCTGCGGCGGTTTTTAACAGGTTCTGTAATGACTCGGTTGCATTTTCCCAGACATTTTTATAGGAAGTTACCGGTCTTGATTCCTCCCAGGCAACATCTACAGCTCCGGGAACCACCAGTATCTTATCAACATTCAGCCAGGAAGCAACCTGAATATATTTTACGGTGAAACTTATTGCTTTCTCCCGCTCCGCTCTCTCATCGGACCCTAAAGAACAGCCCCAGTAATATCCTGTTGCAAGAGACTTTAGCCCGACACCTTTTTGCGCTGCATATTGTGCAATACTGCTGCACTCATCTTCAGTGATATCCTCTTTAAGACAGTCGCCAAAAGTAAGTTCAACCCCATCAAGACCCATTTTTTTTGCATCATCAATTGCCTGATAAGGTGTTTTATCCCCTTCGAATCCTCCGATTACCCAATAATTAATTGCTTTATAATATC
>CAZMOX010000073.1:1386-12597 GCA_964567895.1 uncultured Spirochaetales bacterium
GAATCCCGCATTTCAGCAGTACTGAGATATTTATCCGGTTTTGTTCCCTGCAGAATTGACGAAAGAAAATAATCAATTTCAACATGCCACCCTGTGGGCAGTTCTGCTAACGCCGGATTTGGTTCTTCAACTCTTCCATCTTCATATATAACTTTATACCCAAGTTCTGAAAACCGGATAGTTCCCTTTTCACAGACTATCTGAAAACTCATCTCAAAAGGTGCTGCTTTTGCAGAAACCCATCCCCCTTCAGCTACAATCAGAGAACCGTCTCCGAAATCATAGTTTGTAACTACCTGATCTATTCCACGGTCAGACCGGAATCCTTTTGTACCGAATGAGGTAACTGAAGTAGGTCTACCGAAGAAATATCTTACAAGATCAGTATCATGGAGATGGAGATCCAACAGCGCACCCCCGCTCAGTTCCTCTTTCATAAACCAATCCTGCCAGGAGTTTCCCTGGATATTGGGAGATACTCGTTTAAAGGTAGCACTTATCACGCTACCCAGTTTACCGGAAGTATAGAGTTCATAAGCATGTCTATACTCAGGCCAGTAACGGACACATAAACCGTTCATAAAAAACTTTTTACTTTTTTCAGCCTCTTCTGTTATACGTCTTGCCTCAGAAACATCTCTTCCAATCGGTTTTTCACAAAACACATGCTTCCCCGCCTTAAGAGCAGCAATTGCAAATTTTTCATGCAGAAAGGTAGGCAGACATATATCCACCATATCAACATTCGGATCAGCAATAAGATCCATAGCGTCTGTGTATGTTTTAACTCCATCCATATCTACAGGTTTTGAATAATCACTGTCACCGATATTTCCAACAACACTGCTCCAGTCACCCTTAAGTCTACTTTCATTGACATCACTGACAGCTACAATTTGAGACTTTCCCAACTGCCGATGAATATTAAAATGGGTCGTACCCATAAATCCCAAACCAATAACACCTACTTTAACTCTATTTTCCACAACTAATCTCCTAAACACGGTAAATACGGTTTTTTTACTTGAAGCACATACTTCAATCCTCATTCTACCACCAGTTACAGGAGAACTATTTGTTTGTTTATACATTTTATTTGTTTATTTAAACACAAAAACGGCATATACTTATAATCATGAACTATATTGGGCGGACACTAAAAAAAGAGTTAAATATAAGTAAATTTTTCTCAATACACTATTACGAATACACTAAGGATTTCTCCTATTCAGGGGAAGCACATGATTTCTGGGAATTTGTGTATATTGACAAGGGCACTATTGATGCAATTGCAGGAGACACAAAGCACAGCCTTATAAAAGGTGACATAATTTTCCATAAACCCAATGAATTTCACGATCTCACCGCAAATGGACGTATCGCCCCAAACCTGATTGTTATATCATTTTCTTGCAGGAGTCCGGGAATGAAGTGGTTTAACCACAAAGTACTCCGTATAGGGAATGAAGAGAAAAATCTTCTTGCAAGAATTATCCATGAAGCGGGAAATGCCTTCTCCTCTAAACTCAATGACCCCCTGCTCCTTTCTCTGCAAAGAAAAGATAACCAGGTTTTTGCTTCTGAACAGTTGATAAAACTATATCTGGAACAATTTCTCATTGGACTTATACGCAGAGAACTGCATATTGTAGTAAGAAACAACCCCGCTTCACCATTAAATGAAAAAACAAGCAAAGATGCTTTTAATAGAGTTATTGGTTATTTTGAGAATAATTTACTGGATACGCCCAACCTTTCTACCGTTTGCAGAACGACCGGCTTCAGCTGTACCTACATACAGAATGTTTTTAAGGAAAAAACAGGAAGAAGTGTTATGGAATATTACAAAATTACAAAACTTGAAAAGGCAAAGGAGCTTATCCGTCAAGGAGATTATACATTCACCCAGATTGCATCTATACTTAATTACTCCTCTATTCACTATTTCTCAAAAGTTTTTAAAAAATATCTCGGCATGACACCAACAGAATACTCCATATCCGTTAAATTAAAATTATAGTGAGATGAGGCTTTTTACTATCCAGGAAAATATATATACTCTGCATAAATATCCTGATTAAAGCGTGGAGTTCCTGGATGAAAAATAGTATTGATGTGATTGTTGCCGGACATACCTGTATCGACCTGATCCCGGAATTCTATTCCGGAGGAGAAAATATCACAGATGTTCTTTCGCCGGGTAAGCTTGTAAATATGGGACCTATGGTTACGGCTACAGGAGGAACTGTCCCGAATACCGGCGGGGCAATGGAGCAATTCGGGCTAAAAACCAAACTTATCGGAAAAGTTGGTAATGATACTCTGGGAAAGGCAATAATCAGTCTCTTACAAGCAAGGGGAACTAATACTGATTTTATTAAGATATCAAATTCTGACTCTACTTCTTATTCAATTGTACTAAGTATTCCCAATATAGATAGAATTCCCCTGCACTCTCCCGGGGCAAATGACACTTTTGGAATAGATGATATTCCAATGAATTTAATGGAGGAGACCAAACTCTTCCATTTCGGCTACCCCCCATTAATGAGGAACATCTTTTTACACGAGGGAAAAGAACTTGCTAAAATCTTTCAGACGATAAAGGAGTATGGTGTTACCACATCTCTCGATATGGCCCGGCCTGATCCTGACTCTCCTGCGGGAAAAATAGATTGGGAAACTTATCTGAAAACAGTATTGCCGTTTGTTGATCTGTTCCATCCCAGTATTGATGAGCTTGTGTATATGATAGACAGGGAAAATTTTGCTGAGTTTGATAGAAAACTCACTAATGGAACTCCCTTGGGTGGAATTACCCGGGAAAAACTGGATGAATATTCAAGAAAATTAATAGCTATGGGTGCTGCTATTGTCGTAATTAAACTGGGAAATTGTGGATTATATATTCAAGTAACAGCAGATAAAGAGAGATTATCTTCTGAGCAGTTTGGGAAATGTTACTATCCAGCCATTGCCAACTGGGCAGGCAGGAATCAGTACGAAGCCTGTTTTGAAGCTAAAGTTGCCGGGGCAATCGGTGCGGGCGACTGTACTATTGCAGGGATTTTAGCAGGAATCCTGTACCATCAGTCACTTGAGGAGGCAGCAGCTTCTGCGGTAGGTTCCGGCTCCTGTAATGTTGAAAAACCGGACGCTCTAAGCGGAATACCTTCATGGAATGATTTGCAGCAAAGAATAAATTCAAACTGGAAAAAGGAAGTCCAATACCTCTGAGCTTTTAACAATTACAGAGTTATAGAGGCCATCCAGATACTCTCTCACTTTAACCGCAGCATACTTCAATAGTTATCTTTTTCAGTGTATTACCTTATTTTGCGGTATAACCACCATCAACAGGAAGATTGGTCCCGGTAATATACTTTGAGGCGTCAGAAGCATAGAAAACAATACTGCCGATTAGATCACCGACTTCACCTAACCGGCCAAGCTGGGTTCTTTCACTATAATTTTTCACAAAAGCCTCAGGATGACTTTCGTCATGCAGGCCGCCGGGTGAAAGACAATTAACCCTAATATCATGATATCCAAAGTAGCTGGCACAAAATCGGGTAAAATTAATCATTCCACCCTTATGGAAGAAGTAATCCGGAGCCCAACCGTGCATCTCGGTTCCATCGTAATTATGATGCTCAACACCAACCATTCCCATCATAGAGCCGATATTGATTATTGATCCGGAATTTTGTTTGATCATAACTTCCCCTACGGCCCTCGTTATAACAAACAAACCTGTCGCATTAATATGCATACTCTCATCAAAGGATTCAGCCGTACCTTCCCAACCGTTTTTCATAACCCGGGCAACGGCGTTGTTAACCAGAATATCAATTGTCCCGGCTTGTTTCACTACTTCATCCCGAAGAGCAATGATTGATTCCTCATCACCCTGATCAAACTGCAGGGCAGTTACATCAAATCCGCGGCTGGTATAAGAGTCTGCAACTTCCTGCAGTGCACTTATATTTCTTGAAGCAATAAAGGTTTTTGCACCCGCTTCTGCAAGAGCTCTAACACAATGCTTGCCATACCCACCGGCACCTCCGGTAAGCAGCGCTACTTTTCCCTTTAAAGAAAACATATTTAATAATTCACTCATCTCAACACCTCAATTATTATATTTGTAGAGAACTATTCGTTCGTTTATAACAGTTCATCCAGAAAAATTTCTTTCCCATTCTGTTCCCGGCTAAGAGTACCGGCAATTACCATTCTCATTAATTCTTCTGTCTCACTATAAGGAAAGGGTCTGACCCCTGTCCTAAGATAGGAAACAAAAGACTCAAGCTGAGTTTTAAAAGAGTAAAATGAATCCTTACTTGAAAGCTGATCCGAACCCAGTGTTCCGCAGAGTGACAGATAGCCAAATCCGCCGTACATATCTTTACTGGCCGTCACTACCACATCAATGCCGTCTTTATGTTTAAAATGAACGACATTTCGATCTATCGTTCCGGTATTCCGGGCACTGATATATCCAGGTCCTGTTATAGGATAGATAGCTTCAAGTGCGTGAATGCCATAAGTTTCCCACATTTTTGCTGTAGTAATAGAGACAAAACGCAACTGTCCCAAATTGGCCGTTGATAATTGATAAGGGAAAAACTCTTTTACATATCTCATCGAACTTGAACTAAGTATCGGTTTCCCTTCAGCTATCCATGCATTAAAAATTTTAAGGTCTTTAACAGAATCTACCATGGGTTTATCCACAAATATCGGAATTCCAGCTTCGACAAAGGGTCTTGCACGCTCAACATGTTCATAACCAAAGTCGGTTGCAATGATAACTGCATCAACTTTACCAATCACATCTTCCGGTTTCTCAACTACATTCGGGATATTGGAACAGCGCGCAACATGTTCTGCGGAAAAATCTCCTTCGCCGACACAGCAGATATGGGTAACCTGAGCATTCGGGATTCTCAGACTCTCCTCAGGCTGTTTGTTTAAGTATTGAGGAATCCCGGCATACGGACACTCCTCGGTCATGAGCTTTTTATCATATCCATTAAACATGGCACTCCATGAATAGGGGTGCCCATTACCCGGAGTAATTCCCAGTATTGCAAGTTTAATGTTTTCCTTATCAACAAGCGGCTTTGCTTTTTCGTACATATTTACATCCTTATGGGCTCTTATGGTTTTTTACCAGACAGTTACTCCGCCGTCAACTGAAATAATCTGTCCTGTTATATATGACGCTTCATCAGAAGCAAGAAAGATTACCGGCCCGACAATCTCATGCTGCTGTCCAATTCTTCCCAGCATGCTTTTCCGGCTAAGGTTACCAATAAACTCCGGGTTCTCTGCATGTGAAGCATTCCAGGGAAACGCTCCCGGGGCAATCGCATTAACCCTGATACCACTTTTCCCGCAAAATGCAGCAAAATACCTTGTTAACTGATTTATCGCCGCTTTCCCTGCTCCATATTCTATAGGGTTGGGTGTCAGCCCTTCCGGATAATCATGATAATTGGGTGGAATAATTCCATACATTGATGAAAAAAGAATAACAGATCCACCATCGGGTATATGTGGCAATGCATGTTTCAAGAAGGAAAAAGTTGCGGTTATATTGATTTCATTTACGCTGTTAAACTCTTTTTCTGTTACTTCAGGAAAAGGTTTACCTATCGCCGCACAAGTGGTATTAATTAGAATATCTATTTTCTGCCCTTTAGCTGAAATCTGTTTAAAAAAACCTATGATCCGTTGAGGGTCAGCGATATCAAGTGAATAGGTTTCAACCTTATCCTTTGAATACTCCTGTTCCAAAGATTGTGCCAGAGCTTCAAGCCGCTCCGTATTTAAATCACATATAATTACCTGTGCCTGCTGTGATAGAAGACCTCTGCAAATTGCACTGCCAAGGTATCCGGCCCCACCGACAATACAGGCCGTTTTTCCCGCTAAATTAAACATATTCATCAACCCTCTTTGATTATGCGTTCATAATGTTATAACCATTAATGATTTTAGTAGGCAATCCCTTTTCCGTCAAGTAAAATAATATAAGTATATTTGTTTTCTTATACCGGAAGTTTCGCAACGATTTTAACAACAGAAACAGTTTTATCTGTGCTTATACCGGGCATGTGAGCATCCTGAGGATACAATATCATACACATACCCTCTCCCATCAGTAAGAAATCCCCATCACCCTGTAAAAAAGCAGCATCCGATTCTTCACTATATTTTACGGTTTCCGTAAGCCCTGAAATTTCCTTATAACCGATACGTTCAATACCGGAAACAACATACTGCACATCAATGAATTTTCTGTGCGCTTCCCACAATCCCTTAGAAATATCCTTTGTTTCATATTTTTGTATCATGAAAAAGGCTTCTGAATCCGGAATACTGTAGCGGCCTATTTCAGCTGTGGTTGGGTCGATGTCTGCTATGTGCTGAAGCACTTTGGGTAAATCAGGGTGAATCTCCACGTACTGTGAAACATTTTTAATAGTATCAATAATCATGTAAAACTCCTATTAGTAGATTTTATTACTCTTTTAAACCTAAATCATTATATGGATCCCAAAGACATGTTGTCTTTTTTGCAAACGAGATTGCCTTATTCTTATCTTCCTCTTTATATGCCCTAAAGTGGCACCTGGGTTCAATGGGTGATATCATGTCATATACGGGATAAAAACCCGCCTTTCTTATAACCGGATTTATCCAGCCGGCACAATGTTCACAGTACTGCATACAGAGTCCCGCATCATTATCAAGATTCTTTGAAAGAGATGGGCAAACATGCATTTTAAACTCAAAATACTCTTCTGTTACCAAGAGGTCCATCTCACAGTTTTCTTCAAGCCTGATATGGTCCCAGTAGTCATACATACCCTGAAATCCTTTCTCTTTCAGGTAGGGACCAAGCAGCGTGTCCTGCAGTGAGGATATCTCAAGCCAATACTTTTCAAGATTATCCTGCCCTTTATCTGCCAGCATTTTAAATAATTCATTATACATTCGTACAAAATGATCACTGGGAAGCATGTATCCTCCTAAACCTATTAACTTTTAAACTCTATTGTTGACACTAATTTAAATAAATCACCCCGGTAGACAGTTATAAAAGCAGCGAGAGCATTCCCTTCCATTGAGTAAAATATTTCAGTTGTTAAAAGAACAGGAGCTCCAATAGGGACACCCAACCGTTCCGAATCAATTTGATTGGCCTTTAAAGCTTCTGTCGATGATTGAATATATGATATTGTAAGACCTTCCTGCTTTGCCCATACGTGAAGAAAATCTACCCTGCAAATAATATCAGCATCAATTGCAGCTGAGAGATTAAGAGGAATATATCCTTTATCATAGCTGAGAGGTTCATTATTTAAGATATCCAAACGTTCAATAAGCAGGCATTGTTCGGATTTGAGTAGTCTTAATTCCTGCATAATTTCTTCGGGAGGTAAAATTTCTTCACTGGTTATCAGTTTTCGCACAGTACTTGGTGCCGACTTGGCAAGAGAGGCTTCATAATCCATATCAAGTATAGGCATTTTCTTCTGTTTTGGAGCACGGACAAAGGTGCCCCTTCCCGGCATCCTATCTACCAATCCCTGATCCTGAAGCATCTGGAGAGCATGCCGAATAGTAATTCTGGACACGCCATATGTTTCACACAACACTCTCTCGGGAGGAATTTTCTCATCTGCCTTCAGTGATTTATCCAGTATTTTTTCCCGAAGAACATTGTAAACTTTGTGATAAGCAATTTCTATCATAATTCTCTCCTCCTACAGCTAATCTCAATCGGTTATTAAGGTATATATCACAATTTCCTGTTTTTTAGCCAGAACCGCTACCAGCTTCTTATTCGATTCCAACAGGTGCTGAGCCTTTAAATGAGCAGAAAAATGCTGCCTTGTTGCCCACTCTTCAATAAAGGTAAATTGATCAGGGGTTTTTTTATCTTCCTGAAGAAGTTCAAATCCCGTACAACCCTCTTCTTCCATGCTATTATTCATGAGTTCAAGAAGTATCTTTCTAAGAGCAGTTTCTTTCCCTTTTGCCGCTTGGAAATAGACCAGAATTTTAAGCTTCTCTGCCATAACATCCTCTTCTAACAATGATTATTTTACCATAATATCATATTGTTATAATATTATAAACTAATTTTTTATCTAAACCTTCCCAAGCTTACTCTGCTGGGTGAAAAAATGTTTGACTTTTTATGTATATATAATAATATGTATACATAAAAAGGGGAAGACAGGTGCCAAAAAATCTTCAAAAAGAAATTCAGAATATCCTGTTTGAGCTTCTGAGAGGCCCGATCCGCCCTATCACCGAGGAGATGATAGGAAAGCGCCTGGGAATCAGCAGAACTCCGGTCAGGCAGGTATTAAAAAAACTGGAAACAGATGGCCTGATTGAACAAAAAAGAAAAAAAGGAATCTGCCTGAGGTCGATGCCTGTTGAAGATTTATTGCAGTTGTATGATGTAAGGGCTGTTCTCGAAGGATTTGCCGGAAAACTAGCCTGCAAAACAGGCGGAGAAGGTGATATTGAAGAATTAAACAATCTGGCAAAAAGATACACCCGGGCATTTGAAAAGGGACAGATAGATATTGTTGATCAGCTTGACCTGCAGTTTCACCGCAAAATTGTGCAAATGTCAGATAATATCCACTTATCAAAAATTATGGACGATTTATCTATCATAGAGAGGGTCTTTATGCTGGAAAAAGCGATAAAATCTTCAGTAGGTGAAACTCCTGTCCCGACCGTTCCTGTCAAAGAGCCTATCCCTCATGAAATAATCGTTGAAACAATAAAACGCGGCGACAGCGATGAATGTGAAAAACTACTCCGCATCCACATACAACACTCCAAACAGGCGATTATGGAAACCAAATTAAGGATATAAATAAATGAACAGTTTAACAAAACAGATACCAAGAGTTACTCCCAAAGCGTATGAATATGTAAAAGAGGTGCTCGATTTCGGGTTCCATAACGCCCATTCGGCAGGCATTACCGCCAAGCTGGAAGCCAACTTCGCCAGGCGTTTCGGCCAAGAGCACGGTATAAGCCATTGTAACGGTACCGCAACATTACAGACGGCACTTATGGCTGCAGGTGTCGGTGTCGGCGACGAGGTAATAGTACCGTCGTTTACTGTTGTCTCCACACCGATGGCAGTTATTCACTGCAATGCCGTACCTGTTATTGTGGATGTAAATCCTGACACATGGACAATTGATATAGAAGCAATTCGCAAACATATTACACCACGAACAAAGGCAATTATTCCTGTCGCCATCTCCGGACTCACTCCCGACTATGATCCTATTATGGAATTGGCTGAAGAGCATGATCTGGTGGTTATCGAGGATAACGCACAGTGTTACTTAGGTTATTACAAAGGCCGCGTTGCCGGTTCCATAGGTCATTTGGCAAGCTTCAGTTTTCAGTCGTCAAAAACGCTGACCTGCGGCGATGGAGGGATACTGATATGCTCCGATGACAAACTAGCGTTGGCCGCAAGAAAGGCGGCCACAGTAGGATTCAAGGACCTCACCCTGAATCCCGGGGATAATGTTGTTTCCGAACTGCTGCGGTGTCAACCGGATTATCAGCGGCACGACAGCATCGGCTGGAACCAGAGGCTGCCGGAAGTAGCCGCCGCTGTTGCCCTGGCTGAGCTTGAACGCATTGACGAACTTGCTGAAATGCGCACCTACAGCGCCATGGCTTTTGAAAAGGTTATAGACAAGTGCGACTGGATACTGCCCCAGAAGACGCCGGAGGGATATGTGAATGCATACTGGAACTACGCGGCGAGAATTACCCGTGATGATATAGACTGGTCTGTGTTCATGTCGACATTCATCGAACTTGGCGGTGACGGGTTCTACGGGTCGTATCAGCCTGCCCATCTTGAGCCTGTTTTTGCCAATCTGAACAAAGCTGTTGACGAAAATCCAGAACGGTATCCCCACTACTCAGGCAGGCTCCCGCGGTATAAAAAGGGTACCTGTCCGGTATGGGAATCGATTCAGCCCCGGATTATCATGCTGAAAACCAACTACTTCGATACTGCGGAGGCGGACAGACAGGCGGAAATTTTTGCAAAAACGATCAGGCGTTTCTAATCATCGGCATAACCTATGGTATTGTTACTAATACATATTTTTTACAAGAAATCCGACTAGACTATTCTCTGACAATATCATAATGTTATAACATTATAAACTAGTTTTTATAACACGAGAAAGCAGACAACTGGGAGGATTATGATGTCAGATTTAATTATCTATAATGCAAAGATTTTCCATAAAGGTAAATTTATTCATAACGCTGGAATTGCTGTTGATAATGGAAAAATAAGCCATATTAACTCAACAGAAAACATCTTACAACTTGATGCCGTGAAAAAAATTGATTTGGCAGGTGATATTATTGCTCCTGGATATATCGATCTCCACACGCATGGTCTTCTTGAATATCTTGTTGATAATGGAAAAACGGATCTGGAAAATATCTCAGCCAGTCTGCCAAAGTTTGGAACCACCTCGTTTTTACCAACCCTTCTCCCTCATTCAGCGGATGAAGAGATTCCTTTCCTACAGGAGGTTTCACAAGCCGAGGCACCAGGAGCCGAGTATTTAGGGTTTTTCAGTGAGGGACCATTTCTTGCTTTAACTGGAGCAATAAACCCGGAATCTCTCATAAACAAAACACCCGAACGTGTCCTCCGAATTAAAGAAGCCCTTAAACCTTATCGTGTAGTATTTGCCATTTCTCCGGAAATACCGAATCTGGATGCTATCATGGAAAATATGGATCAACCCATATTTATAACCCATACTCAAGCCGGTGTAGCAGATTCTCAAAAAGCCATAGAATTAGGGGCAAATCATGCAACGCATTTCTATGATGTGTTTTATATTCCTGAAGAAACCGATGGCGGGGTACGTCCCTGCGGTGTCGTTGAGGTTGTTCTGCAAAACCCTGAAATTTCTGTAGATTTTATACTGGATGGTGAACACGTAGATCCTATAGCGGTAAAACTCGCACTCACTTGTAAAGCCCTTGATAAAGTCTGCCTAATTACCGATTCTAATATAGGCGCGGGTCTTCATCCTGGAAAACATACCGGTTTCGGTGATGATGAAGTTGTATTCGCTTATCCTGGCGGTCCAGCCAGAGGTACAGAGAATTCACATT
>CAZMOX010000074.1:0-12355 GCA_964567895.1 uncultured Spirochaetales bacterium
ACAACTGCTGCTCCTGATGGTCTTGCTCTTGTTAAAGATGGACCAAATGCAGATGCTGCAAAAAAATTCATAGATTGGGCTCTTTCAAAAGAGACTCAGGCTTTCCTCGTAGAGCAGATGGGCAGACGGCCAGTTCGTTCTGATGTGGCTGTATCATCAGATCTTCCTCTTATGAGTGATATAAAGACCGTTCCCTACGATTTTGCATGGTCTGCAAACAGTAAAAAAGATTTTGTTGCTAAATGGACAGAGATTGTTCAGGAACTGGGTCTTTAAAGAAAGACTCACCGATAATACGATCCCATTTCATGGGGTCGTATTTTTTTAAAATATTTTCTGGAGGAAAGAATGGCTTCAATTAAGTTGGATGGGATTAGTAAGAATTTTCCAGGTGTCAAAGCTTTAATAGATATTAATCAACTGGTAGAAACAGGTGATTTTTTTACTCTGCTTGGTCCCTCAGGCTGCGGCAAAACAACCTTATTGAGAACCATTGCAGGGTTTTATAAGCAGGATGCCGGACATATTCAGGTTTCCGGGAAGGTGGTGGATGATATTCCTGCCTACAAAAGAGATACAGGAATGGTTTTCCAAAATTATGCTGTCTTTCCGCACATGACTGTTTTTGAAAATGTGGCTTTTGGATTAAAGACCAGAAAAATGGATAGTAAAGAGATAAAAATAAAAGTAGCTAATGCATTGGCACAGGTGCACCTGACTGGTTACGAGACACGCACCCCGGATCAATTGAGCGGCGGGCAGCAGCAGCGTGTCGGGCTTGCAAGAGCGATGGTTATAGAGCCTCAAGTTCTGCTTATGGATGAACCTCTATCAAATCTCGATGCTAAGTTACGAGTTGATATGCGGGATGAAATCCGTAATATGCAGAAAGAACTTGGTATTACCACTGTATATGTCACACATGATCAGGAAGAGGCTCTGGCTATTTCTGATAAGATTGCTGTGATGAATGCAGGAGTAATACAGCAAGTGGGTACCCCCTGGGAAATCTACAAGAATCCAATCAACACGTTTGTTGCATCATTTGTGGGTGATATGAATTTTCTGGAAGGAGATGTGGTTGCATCAGAAGATGATGCTGTCATCATAATGGTAAATGGACATAAAATCAGAACTGCAGACTCTAAAATCGATCACAAGACTATTCGTCTGGCTGTCCGTCCTGAGGATTTACGCATAGTCAAGGAAGAAGTCTCTAACAATGAAATTTCATGCCTGCCGGGAGTTATTGAGAAGAGCTCATTCATCGGATCTTTGATCAGATATACAGTTGATTGTGGGGATAACCAAAAACTAGTTGTTGAACGGCATAAACCGCAAAGTGAAGCATTGATGCCGAACGGTACATCTGTCTTTGTGGAAATCCCTATAGATTCAATCCTGAATTTCAATAAGGAAACGGGTGAGCGGTTATGAGTAGATTCAAACTCCGTTCCACTAAAGCCGATTTCTGGACTCTGGTAACAATCTTCGGGTATGTGATAGTAATTGTTCTTCTTATCTATCCTCTATTCAACATATTCAAAGCAAGTTTTATTAATAATGAGACGGGTGCTCTATCTCTATCGAATTACAAAGAGTTTTTTTCCAAGACTTATTATACCAAAACGATTACTAACAGTTTAATTGTCTCTCTTGGAGGTACACTTGGGGCTCTTCTTTTAGGGGTGCCATTGGCCTATTACACTTCCAGATTTAAAATCAGAGGGAAGACAATGCTGGCTACATTAGCGGTTCTTTCCCTTCTTTCTCCACCATTCATTGGTGCATATTCCTGGATAATCATGATGGGGAACAATGGTTTTCTGCGTCAGTTTTTTGTTTCTATTGGAATCAATATGCCTACTATCTTTGGCCCGTTTGGAATCATTCTTGTCTATTCTTTACAGTACTATCCATTTGTATTCCTTCTGACCTCCGGAGCTTTGACTGCAGTGGATCGATCTGTTGAAGAAGCAGCTGAAAATCTGGGAGCTTCAGGGGCAACCCGGTTTTTCCGGGTAACTCTTCCTCTGGTTTTACCCTCAGTCAGTGCGGGTGGGTTAATGGCTTTTATGATGTCTTTGGCGAACTTCGGGACTCCAATGATTATCGGCAGAAATTTTCATGTCCTTCCCACTATGGCCTATAATCTTTTTACCAGTGAAGTAGGAGAGAATCCCGGACTGGCGTCCACGGTGAGTATCCTTCTTATAGGTGTATCTACATTGGCAATATTTTTTCAAAGGTTTGCATCTTCAAGACGAAAATATTCCAGTAATATGCTTAATAAGCAGGAAGTTAAATCACTGCATGGATTAGCAAATTTTGGTGCCCATTTTATTAGTTATTTGATCGTATCTATCAGCACCCTTCCATTAGCAGTTGTTGTCATATATTCATTTAGAAAGACTAAAGGGCCTGTTTTTCATCCGGGATTTGGTATACAAAGTTATCAAAAGATATTTCACGATGTTCCTAAGGCTATCAGCAATAGTCTAATATTTTCAGTTACCGCAGTAGTTTTTATTGTGATTATTGGAACTCTTTTAGGGTTTGTCATGGCACGAAAGAAAAACCTTCCCGCAAAAATACTGGACCCACTGTTGATGATCCCGTACATTATCCCTGGTACAGTCCTGGGTATAGGTTTTATCGTAGCCTTTAATGGTAAACCTATCTATCTAGCAGGTACTGCTACAATTATCATTATGGCATATTTTATCAGGCGTCTTCCCTATTCTATAAGATCCAGTGCATCAATCTTGAAACAGATAGATCCGGCACTGGAAGAAGCCGGCATAAATCTTGGATCACCTCCCGGAAGAACCTTCCGAAAGATCACCCTGCCGCTTATGATACCGGGCATCATCTCAGGGGCAATTATGAGTTGGGTTACAGCAGTGAATGAGCTGTCTTCTTCAATTGTATTATATGTCGGGAAGACTATGACAATGCCGGTGCGTATATATTTAAGCGTTCTTGATGGATTATTTGGAACTGCTTCGGCTTTAGCGACAATATTACTCGTTTCAACAGGATTGGCTCTGTTTATAGTGAATAAATTCTTAGGGGTAGGGAAAGAAACCATTGCAGGTTGATGAATCCCCAAAAGAATTTCTGGTCGACTGGAGCATAATATGAATAAACGAGATCCAATCAAGGTATACGATGCAAGGTGGGAAGTCAGCGAATTCAGCAAAATTGAAGTTGATCGATTACTTGAGTCTGTAATAATCTATGGTAGGGCATTAGGAATAGATACAATCACTATAGCCAAGGATGCGCGTCTGGCAGGCAGTTCTATAATGGAACAGGCCTCAGAAATCGCAATTAGCTCTGGATTTAATGTGTATCTCTGCACCGATCCCATAAGTACAACACAAAGCTATTTTATGGCGTTCAGCGTATCGGTTAAACATCCGAAGACCATGGGTATTACCATAACAGCATCTCATAACCCTGCCAGCTATATTGGGCTGAAAATAACCGTACCGGCAACTCAGGCAATCGGACTTAATTGCGGTCCCTTAGGTGGTTTTAGTAAGATTCGTGAAATCTATCACAGTAATGACTCAATCAGCACTCTTGCAGGAGGGACTCTGCATCTTGTCAATTATTCAAAAGCATATATTGAATACTCCATGAAGACCGCCGGAGTCACTGAAAACATGTTAAAAGGGATGAAAGTCATACTTGATTCATTTCATGGAGCAGCTGGCAGTGAAATATTCCGGGCTCTAAAATTAGCTGGAGTGACAATTGTCCCGCTCCGGCTCTTTCCTGATGGCAATTTCCCAACAGGGGCGCCAAATCCAATAAGCAAAGGGAAAATGGCGAATGCTGTTGCTCTTGCACAAGAAGAGAAAGATACTATTGTAATCGGTACAGATGGTGATGGGGATAGGGTTGTTTTTGGTGATAAAAGGGGTATCCTGAATGCAGGATATGCTTCAATTCCCATATTAAACCAGCTTCGTACATCAATGCAGGAAACACAGGCAGGAAATTCTCAATTGCTCTATACCGTATTTGATCCCAAAGTTAATCCCATGGCTCTAAATGAATGGAAAAAGAACGGGATCACCCCCCGTCTCTATCGAAACGGACACTCGCAGATCAAAGAGTACATGAGAGAGATCGATGCTGTTGCTGCAGTAGAAGAGTCGGGGCATTATTATCATAAACTGAGACTTGAAAATAATACCATGTATGGAGAGAACTCTCTTGTCACAATTCTATTATTCCTTAAATCAATATCTGTTGATCCTGAAATTATGGATACATTATGGAAACTTCAAGGTCAGATTTTCACGACAGGGGAAATGAACTATAGTTTTGCAAATGATGAGATTCGTGATAAAGCAATGGAAGAAGTCATAGCGTACTTTACCGATAAGAAAGCGGTAATCAGATCCGAATCTTTTGATGGAGTTGATTTGCAGGGTACTATTGCCTCTAGTGGGGTTGATCTTAAAACAGGTGCTATAGATACTGCAGATGGCTGGTATAGCGGTTATTTCAGAGTATCCACTACAGAAGAAAAAATATTTCGCTCATTCTTATCTTCAGGCAATGCTGATCTTGGAAAGAGTCTTGCATGTGAGATTATTGAGATATGTCAGAAATATGCAGGAAGGGAAGTCGAGTGATAAAAAATATAATTTTTGATATAGGGAATGTCCTGGTCTATTACCGTCCATTTGAGTACTTGAAGAAGAGATATTCCCATGAAGATGCAGCGTTCCTTCTTGCTGCGATCTTTGAGACTCAGGAGTGGCAGGAACTTGATAAGGGTACTCTCACAGAAGA
Organism: uncultured Spirochaetales bacterium; assembly: GCA_964567895.1. GTDB lineage: Bacteria > Spirochaetota > Spirochaetia > JABMQR01 > JABMQR01 > JABMQR01. Next base: position 4,813 of record CAZMOX010000074.1, read on the forward strand.
AGAGGCCTTGAGGATATTCATTGCAAGGGATCCTGACAAAGAACATATTCTTCGGGAGATGATGGCTGATTTCTACAACATTTTCACCCCTATTGAAAGTAGTATTACCATCCTGAAAGAGCTTCGAAAAAAGGGGTATACCATCTTATTTCTTTCAAATATCCCTCATGGTATTTATGATTTTATAACCACTACCTACGATTTTCTGAATGAGTTTGATGGTGGTATTGCTTCTGCAAAAGTCAAATTATTGAAACCTGATGAGGATATTTATTTACATCTGATCAATACCTATAATATTGAGCCAAAAGAGTCCTTGTTCATCGACGATACCGCTCAGAATGTTAAAACTGCCGGAAATTTGGGATTTGAGACTATTCACCTTACAAATCCTGATAATTTAAAGAGAGATCTCGAAATGGTTGGCGTTTGAAAAGAAGGTTACAGGAACAAACGAATGGAACTTGATTACAAGAGAATAAGTGGAATAGTTGGGATACCTCAGGATGAACTGCAAACATTATGTGAAGAGTGGTTTGCTTCTAAAAAGAGTAAGAGTATTGGTTCTCTGGTAGTAGACCTGAAGCTCATAGCCACGCTAAGTGGATTATCTGTCTCCTCAGTATCCAATTTTTTCAATAATAAAAAAGGGTCACTTTCCAAAGAAAAAACGAATATGCTCGAAAAGCTTATAGAGGTTGTTGGTTATATACCTTCAAGTGCAGCAAAAAAATTGAGAAGTTCCCATAAAATGAGTATTGGTTTTGTATTCTCATTAACCTCAGGTACTTCTACTGAGTATTTTGTCAATATTCTGAGAGGATTAAAGAGGGAAGCTGATAAATATGGCTATTTTATAGATATCTATGACATCAAAGAGGATCAAAGAGAGGAGTTTTTCGCAGAACCACCCTTTATTGGCCTGGTTGATGGATTGATTATAGTTGCTTCAGTAGTGAATTCTGAACAGTTGACGCCGCTAATAAAACGGAATATACCTGTCGTTCTCATAAATCCTCTGACCAAAGAAATTTATCCTCCGGTGGTAGCAGGAATTTACTCGGATGCGACCGCTTTTTCCCAACTTCTGGACCACCTTTTTATAGATCATACGTATAAAAATCCCATGCTTATTTCTGTGGAGCTCAAAAACAGTGCTCAAAGGCTTGAGAAATATAACATGTTTGTCAAAGCGGTAAGAGATAATGGTATTGATTTTTCTGAAACGAAGCATGTTGTTTTTGTCTCGTCACATAGTTTTTCTGAAAGTATGAGAGCATATGATATAGCCAAAGAAAAAAATCCTGACGCTGATGTTTTTGTATGTCTCACAGATACGCTGGCAGTACCCTTTGTCAGAGGACTGGAAAAAGACAAAAAGAAGGTGGCAGTTACCGGGTATGCCAATTTTGAGATTGCTCAGGTGTTTGATTTGACCACCATAGAACAGAACATACAGTTACTTGGAAGTAAGGCTTTTCAGCACCTGTTTTTTTCTATGCAATATATACAACGACATAATACATTCCCGGAATATAGTGAGGAAATGATTTTAGGAGAATTTATCAGGCGCAGTTCCTGCGGTTGTGCAGAATAAAAAAGTTATTTTAAACAGTACTGATCTCTTGAATTTTTAGTATAATTAAGTATTCATATAGTCATATATGAATCTTATAACTGTAATTACTATAGCCTTTGCGCTTGCAATGGATGCTTTTGCGGTATCTGTCTGCAGCGGAGCTGCAATAAAAAGAATACACATTCGCCAGGCTCTCCGGGTTGCACTGTTTTTTGGAGTGTTTCAGGCTGTAATGCCTTTGCTGGGGTGGTGGCTTGGGCAGTTTGCTGCCGATTATATACAGAGTTTTGATCACTGGATTGCCTTTACCCTGTTGGCTGTTGTTGGTGTAAAAATGATGTGGGAATCCCGTGAGACAGCAGCTGAGTGTGCAGATGAGGAAGAAAAGAATCCACTCAAACTCTCTGTACTCATTATGCTCTCTTTTGCAACCAGTATTGATGCTGCTGCAGTTGGGATTACACTCTCATTTCTTCAGATATCAATTCTTTTTCCCATTCTGATAATTGGAGTAATAACTTTCATCGTCTCATTTATCGGAATGTATCTCGGAATGTATGTCTGTGAGCGGGGTGGAGATTTTTTCAGCAGGAGAGTTGAGTTTGTCGGCGGTCTGGTTCTTATCGGCATAGGGGTGAAGATTCTTTTCGAACATCTTGCATAAACTATAAAGCTGCATAAAAAATGCCGGGGTGATACCCGGCATTCATTATTTCTAAGAAAAAATAACTATTCTATACATAACCTTGATCAATCATGGCTTCAGCTACCCTGATAAAACCGGCAATATTTGCCCCATCAACATAATTACCTTTTGTGCTGTAACGATCTGAATTATCGAGACAAAGTGTATGAATTCTTTTCATAATATTCTTAAGTTCTGAATCCACTTTTTTTCTATCCCATAAAAGTCTTGAACTATTTTGAGACATCTCCAGTCCGGATACTGCTACACCACCGGCATTAGTTGCCTTTGCTGGTCCATAGAGAATACCTTTATCAAGAAAAAGGTTCACGCCTTCTTCGGTAGTGGGCATATTTGCACCCTCAGCAACCAGCATCACTCCATTATCAAGAAGGTTTTGTGCATCTTTCGCATTAATCTCATTCTGGGTTGCACTGGGGAAAGCACAATCGGCTTTAATATTCCATAACGGATTATGGTTTCTATTGTATTCAACAGGATAGTATTTTGCTGATGGATACGTTTCCGCATATTCAGAAATTCTTCCCCGACGGATATTTTTAAGCTGCATTACATAATCAAGTTTTTTTCTATCTATTCCTTCTTCATCATGGATAAAGCCGTTTGAGTCAGAAAGGGTATGCACTTTTGCTCCCAATTCCAATAACTTTTCTGCGGTGAATAGTGCGACATTTCCTGAACCGGAAATTAAACAGGATTTTCCCTTAAATGTTTCATCTTTAGTTGCAAGCATGTTACTGGAAAAATAGATTAAACCATAGCCTGTCGCTTCAGGTCTGATATAAGAGCCGCCCCATTCAAGGCCTTTTCCGGTGAGAACACCTGTGAATTGATTCTTTATTCTTTTATATTGACCGAACATAAATCCAATTTCACGTCCTCCGACACCAATATCACCTGCAGGTACATCTGTATTTTCACCAATGTGGCGATATAATTCTGTCATAAAACTCTGGCAGAAACGCATAACTTCCAGATCACTTTTCCCTTTAGGGTTAAAGTCTGATCCGCCTTTTCCTCCGCCGAGACTTAACCCGGTAAGACTATTTTTGAATACCTGTTCAAAAGCCAGAAATTTCATGATGCTCTGATTGACTGAAGCATGAAACCTCAATCCGCCTTTGTATGGACCAAGCGCACTGCTCATCTCAACACGGAAACCTCTGTTTATCTGAATTTCTTCTGAGTCATCAACCCAGGGAACCCTGAATGAGATCAACCGTTCAGGTTCTACCATTCGTTCAAGAATTTTGTGGTAACGGAATTCCGGATAAGCATCAATAATCGGCTCCAAAGAGTGTAGTACTTCATGCACAGCCTGATGAAATTCGCTTTCTCCTGAGTTCTTTTGTGTAACTAAATTGTAAATGTTGTCTACTATTCCTGACATATTAATCCCCCGATTTTTATCTCTTTTTCATTATGAAAAAGTGTAATGAAAGGTTTTCAAATAGAATAAAAATATCCAGAAGAAAACTTAAAATTTGCATAAAATAAAATTATGGTATTAGATAAAGTTCACTTGTGATAACAATGTTTTAGGTTTTGATACTGTAAAAAGAAACAACTGTTTTGTCAATCAAAAAGTATTTAAAATTTGGAACATTTTGCATAAATTATGCATATTTATGAGATTTATAGTCAAAAATAGCAACTTGTGCATAATGTTGCATAAAATATACAGTATTTTTTGGTGGGAAATACTAATAGAAAGAGGGTCGCAAAGCAGCCCTCCTATAATTTAAAATTGATTTTATTACCCGAAAACAGAAAAGCTTTCAGGTTCGTATCCCGTAATCCAACGAACCACGTGAGTTTGATTACTGCTGTATCTAGAAAATCTAGATAAATGCAGCTCTCCAACGAACTACGTAAGTTGGATTACAGCAACAGCCAAGAAATCACGATAAATAATGCAGTCATCCAACGAATTATATGAGTTGGACTACTGCTGTATCTTGAAAATCTAGATAAATGAAGTCATCTAACGAACCAAGTGAGTTGAACTACTCCTGCAATTAAAAATAACGCTAACTGACACAGTCACCCAACGAACCACGTGAATTCGATTACTGCTACAGTTAAAAAAAATCTAGATAAATGACGCAGTCATCCAACGAACTTCGTAAGTTGGATTACTGCTGCAGTTAAAAAATCTAGATTTTTTAACTAGTGAATATGCCCATGATCAAGTTCTTCCTTAGTTGCTTCTCTCACTTCCCCTAGTACAACAGAGAAGTTAAGGACTTGTCCAGCAAGAGGGTGATTCCCGTCAAGAGTAACTTTATCATCTGAAATTGATTTTACAGTAAATATTATCTGTCGTCCCTCAGGATCCTGAGCTTGTACCTGCATACCTTCCTGCATATCTGAGTCCTCTTGGAATTGTTCTTTTCCAACCTCAATAATGCGGCTTTCATCAAATTCTCCATATCCTTCAGCAGGCTGTACTGTTACATCCAATGCATCTCCAGAGACTTTTCCTGCAAGTTCTTTCTCAAGACCGGGAATTATCATACCGGAACCAAAGATAAAACGTAAAGGCCCTTTTCCCTCTGATGTGTCCAGGATTTCACCTGAATCATTTTTAAGTGTGTAATCCATACTTACCACTAATTCGTCAGCAATTTTCATAAAATAACCTCAAAGTATTAAATTCTTGATCAATGGATCGGACTCTATTCTGTAAGAGAGAAAATTTCTCTGCAGAACAGAAGAAGAAACCAAATGAGAAGAGTGCTGAATCATTTATTAGTTAAAAAATGAGACGAAACCAAACCCCGCATAAAGACACAAAGATCATGTTTCATAAGCATAATAAAAAATTTTGCAAAAGGATAGGGTCTTCTTATAAATTTGTTCCTCTCTCTGCTTGACTCTTCCATAGCATGTGTTTATATTTTGCAAAGCGAGTATTTCGGCATACGAACTACTCGGCATACGAACTATTCGGCACATAGATCCTTGGTGATACCTGAAAGGATCGGCAGGAGTGAATTATGAAAAATGAAACAACATCAATAGCCCAGGACTTAATGAATTCATTACATGCTTTTAGGAAAGTAGGATGGCTTCAGCGGACAAAACCGACTGATGAGTTGAGTCAAGTTGAGTTTCTTGTCCTTAGAGGTATACACTTTCATTCTTCTGAGCATAATCCGCAGGATGGTAAAGGAATTACCCCCTCGGGTATTGGACAATTTATGCATATAGCTTCGCCGACGGTAACGCAGCATATAACGAATCTTGAACAAAAAGGTTATGTTATTCGTGAGGCGGATAAGCAGGACAGAAGAGTAGTCAGGATCAATCTTACAGAAAAAGGTATTCAGGTAATGGATATTACCAAGCTGAAATTTCTTAAAGTCTTTGAAGAATTGGTTGTGCATCTTGGCGAGTCTGAAAGTAATGAATTGGTTTCACTACTCAAAAAAAGTGCAGAATATATCAGGGATCTACAGAAATTGGATGATTCAAAACAAGAAAAACGAACAGAAAATAGTCAGGAGAATTAATAATGCTGAAATTGCTGAAAAATTTAACACCCTACACACTCTCCATATTGCTTATAAGTATTTTGACATTTATACGAGCAATATCAGAGCTGTATCTACCAACCCTTATGGCGGATATTGTTGATGTTGGCATAGTGACTAGTGATATCCCGTATATTTGGAACACTGGGTTAATTATGCTTCTTATAACCGCAGGAGGGGTAGTTTGTGCAATCATTGCACGTTTATTCTCTGCAAAAGCAAGTGTAGGATTCAGTCGTGATATAAGAAAAAAAGTCTTCCATAAGGTAGAGTCATTTTCTCTTAATGAGTTCGACGAAATTGGAACATCATCCATGATAACCAGAACAACAAACGATATAAACCAAGTGCAGCAAGCGGTAATAATGATGTTGAGTATGCTGATATATGCACCAATGATGGCTATCGGCGGTGTTGTCATGGCTGTCTCGAAAGATCCTCCGCTCTCAATAGTTCTGGTTGTTGTTGTCCCGGTGATAATCCTTATAGTATCAATTGTAGCGACTAAGGGATTACCGCTTTTTAAGCAGATACAGACAAAAATAGATGGGTTAAATATGGTTTTACGGGAGAGTTTGATTGGTGTACGTGTTATTCGTGCTTTTAATAAAACTGCTCATGAGAAGAAACGGTTTGATAAAGCCAGCAGAGAACTGGCTGATACGGCAATAAAAGTCAATAAACTTATGGCCGTAATGATGCCTTTAATGATGCTTTTGTTTAATTTTACCACCATTGCCATTATCTGGTTTGGTGGGATTCGGATTGATGAAGGAGCCATGCAGATTGGTGATCTTATGGCATTTATTCAATATATAATGCGGATAATGTTTGCTTTGATGATGCTTACCATGATGTTTATTATGATTCCGCGAGCTGCTGTTTCAGCAGTTCGTATTAATAGAATACTTGAGAAAGAGCCTGATATTAAAGATCCTGAGAATCCAAAAAGTACCACTGACCAAAAAGGAAGAATTGAGTATCGAAATGTTTCATTTAGTTACCATGGTGCAGAAGAGCCGGCTGTCAGTAACATAACATTTACTGCAGGACCGGGTGAAGTGACTGCCATTATCGGTGGTACCGGTTCAGGTAAATCGACACTAATCAACCTTCTTCCCCGATTTTATGATGTGCATGAGGGAAGTATCCTGGTAGATGGAGTTGATATTCGTGATATGAGTCAGGAAAAATTACGGGAAAAAATAGGTTTGGTTCCGCAAAAATCTGTACTTTTTTCCGGATCAGTTACCGATAATATACGATTTGGTGCTAGGCAGGCATCGATCGAAGAGGTGAAACATGCGGCGAAAATTTCCCAGGCAGGTAAGTTTGTAGGAGAAATGGAGAAAGGGTATGACTCAGAAATAACCCAGGGTGGTACAAATGTCTCCGGTGGACAGAAACAACGCCTTGCTATAGCGCGTGCAGTAGCAAAGAGGCCGGAAATATATCTTTTTGACGACAGTTTTTCGGCGTTGGATTTTAAAACAGATTCAGCACTTCGCAGTGCCTTAAAAAATGAGACAAAAAATGCAGCAGTGCTCATAATATCTCAACGGGTAAGTACCGTTATGCATGCTGATAACATTATCGTGATGGATGACGGCCGCATAGAGGCTCAGGGTACACATGAGGAACTGCTTAAAACCTGTTCTATTTACAATGAAATTGCTAATTCACAGTTAGCAGGGGAGGAGCCGGCATGAGTAAGATAAAAGC
>CAZMOX010000075.1:0-12099 GCA_964567895.1 uncultured Spirochaetales bacterium
AACAGACTATACACTTCGTCTTAACGAAGGATCAACGGATATTATCCCTCTAACTTCATCCATGAAATTTTCCAGACCAGCTATGAATAGCTCAATGAATACAGATGTTTTTCGCTTTTATATTGGCCCTCAACAAACGCAGCACCTTGCTCTGTATAATGATGCAGAAGATAACGGTTTTGGTTTAAAAGAGTTACAGCTTGATAAGGCCATGGATTCAAGTTCCTGGTTTGGTTGGTTGGAGAATGTCCTGAAATGGCTGCTTGCAGTTTTTTACCGGATAGTTCCAAATTATGGTATTGCAATTATACTGCTTACTATTCTCATAAAAGTAATACTTTTTCCTATTACAAGAAAATCTTATAGGTCAACAGCTAAAATGCAGGCTCTTAATCCGCAAATATCGGAAATAAAAGAGAAATACAAAGACAATTCAGCGAAAATGAATCAGGAAATGTCAGCGTTATATAAGACAGAGAAGGTTAATCCAATGGGTGGATGCCTTCCTATGCTGCTGCAGTTTCCTATATTTATTGCCCTGTACGGGCTTCTCAATAAACACTTTGAGCTAAGAGGGGCTGTTTTTATTCCAGGATGGATAAGTGATCTCTCTTCTCCTGAAACAATATGGAACTTTGCTCCGGTTAATATTCCTTTTGTAGGGAGTGACCTCAGATTACTTCCGATATTGTATGTTGCAACCATGGTTTTCTCGATGAAAGTAAGCCAATCTGCAGCTTCAGGAACCGGAAGTAACGCAAATATGACAAAAATATTTACGTATGTTATGCCGATAATGTTTTTCTTCATTTTATATAATGCGCCATCTGGTTTAATCCTTTACTGGACGGTTATGAATATTTTTACTGTAATCCAGCAGAGGGTAACGAATTCGGTTCAGAAGCATCATAAAGAAGAAGAACAAGAGAAAGGTACTCCTAAGTTTAAAATTGTCAAGAAATCAAATAGTAATAAAACAGCAGGGAGAAATACCCAATCGAAAAAAAATAAAAAGAGATAATACGCGAGGTTTTTTATCACTAAAAGTGTGATAATGCCTCTCCTTAATAAATAGGTGGAATATAATGATACGAGAATTTGAAGGCAAGACTGAACAGGAAGCAATTGATAATGCTATTAAAGAATTAAACCTCGGCAGAGAAGATTTTGATGTTGAGGTAATTGAGAGCGAGAAAAAAGGTCTTTTTAGAAAAGGTTCGGTAACTATAAGAATACATGTAGAAGAGGAGGCAGAGGCTAAAGAAGAGCCGCGAGAAAAAACCCGGTTTTCTGTTGAAGCTTCTGATGAGTTTGAAGAAAAGGTTATTGTTTTTGTAAAAACAGTTCTTGTCAAAATGGGTTTTCCCGGAGCAGTTTCTATTGCTTTCAGGAGAGATTATAAACTGGGACTAAATATTGATTCAAAAGATTCCGGTATTATAATCGGGAAAAAAGGAAAAAACCTCGATGCACTCCAGCTTCTTACAAATGTATATTCAGGCCAGCTGGATAATTCTAAAAAAGTAGTTATTGACAGCGAGAACTATCGTTTGCGACATGAAGAATATTTGGTGAAACTTGCCTATAAAACAGCAGAACAAGTTAAAGACTCTAAACGATCCAGACTGCTTGAACCGATGAATCCCTTTGAGAGGAGACTGATACATACAGCGCTTAACGATATACTGGATATAGATACAAGAAGTGAAGGTGATGGACTGTATAAACAAGTCAGAGTATTTTATAAAGGATTAAATACCTGAGTTAAAATCAGGAGAAAAAAAGACCTTTGGAGGTCACAATGAAGAGACAAAAGAATAAATCATATTTGTTTACCTCAGAATCTGTAAGTGAGGGACATCCTGATAAATTATGTGATCAAATTTCAGATGCAGTACTGGATGCTTGTTTGAAAGATGATCCAACTTCACGAGTAGCATGTGAAACTTTTGCAACAACTGGAATGGTTCTGGTTGGCGGTGAAATAACAACAGACACGTATGTTTTCCTGCAAAAACTGGTAAGAAAAGTTGTTGAAGAAGTCGGCTATACTGATCCTGATTACGGATTAGATTATCAGTCAATGGCAATTCTAAATACTATACATACACAATCTCCTGATATTTCACAGGGAATAGCTATCCAGGAGGGCGCCAACAAAGGCCTTCAGGGTGCTGGGGATCAGGGGATGATGTTTGGATATGCATGCGACGAAACCCCTGAGCTAATGCCGGCACCTATTATGTTTAGTCATAAGCTATTGAAAAAAGCAGCTGATCTACGTAAAGCGAATGATATTACCTGGATGAGACCGGATGCGAAAAGTCAGGTAACTTTGCGCTATGAAAACGGTAAACCTGTACAGGTAGATACAGTAGTATTGTCACATCAGCACAATACTGATGTTTCACAGGAAGAGATTCATGAATCTCTTCTGGAGCTGGTTATTAAACCTATACTTGAACCAACAGGTTTATTTAATGATAAAACCAGGATACTCACAAATCCTACCGGTAGATTTGTAGTTGGCGGTCCCCATGGAGACTCAGGACTTACTGGAAGAAAAATTATTGTAGATACCTATGGAGGAATGGGAAGACATGGAGGAGGAGCTTTCAGTGGAAAAGATCCATCCAAAGTAGATCGTTCCGGATCCTATATGGCCAGATATATTGCAAAGAATATTGTTGCAGCTGGTCTTTGCAGTCGGTGTGAAGTTGAAATAGCCTATGCAATAGGTGTCCCTGAGCCAATATCAGTACTGGTAGAAACATTTGGTACAGGCGTTGTTCCCGACAGTTTGATTGAAGAAATAGTACAGAAAGAATTTGACCTTTCTCCTGCCGGTATAATTAAGAATCTTAATCTGCTGAATCCTATTTATCAAAAAACTGCCGCATATGGACACTTTGGAAGAGATGGATTTACCTGGGAAGAGTGTGACAAAACAGAAATACTGAAAAAATATTTATAAAAAGCTGCACTATTGCCAGAATTTTTTTTCTATGGATTCAGTTAATAAACGTATTTTTTCCGGTGAAAATTGAGCCCCATGCTGACCAATAATCTCTCCAGCAAGAAAAGAGGCCAGAAGGCCGCTGTTAAATGAGGATAGAGAACGGCATAAGCCCAGCAGAAAGCCAGCTGCGTAGACATCTCCGGCACCAGTTGTATCAACAGGATCTTTACCTTTTACCGGGACAGCATGCATGGTGCCGTTATCACAGACAAAAGAGCCGTGTTTCCCGTTTTTAACAATAGCTGTCTTACAAAGTTTACCCATACTTCTTGCACACTCATATGCATCATAATTATCAAATAAAATCCTTGCCTCTTCATTATTAGCAAAAACGATATCAGCATGCTTCTCAATTAAATCAAGAAAAGCTAAACGATTTCTACTTACCGCAAAAGGATCTGCTATATCAAAAGATATTTTTGTTTCGGAGTCTTCAGCAATTGAAATTCCCTTAAGTATGGATTGTTTTTGAGAATCTGTATCCCACATATACCCGGTAAAGTGAAAGAAATCAGCCGTATGTATCATATTCGGGTTAATATCATCCGGTCCAAAAAGTTTGTTTGCACCCAGAAATGTGTTCATGGTTCTCTCAGAATCCGGGGTTATAAGGATTATACTGGATCCTGTAGGAGCTTCACAGCACTGAAGTTCATCAAAAACAGATAATTCAACGAGTCTGTTTTTGTAAATATCACTAAATTCATCAGATCCAACCATGCCGGCAACGGCAGCAGAAACCCCAAAGGAAGCAAGTGTAATTATAGTATTTGGACAGGATCCACCACAACTGTAAGCTGTTTTTTTATCAGAAATAAAAGATAAGAGTTCCTTACGTCTCTCTCCGTCAATTAGATGCATAGTACCTTTGTGCAGACCCAGGAAAGAAAGATCTTCTTCGGTTATTTGGGTTATTATATCTATTAGCGGATTTCCTATGCCGTATACTTTTGGAACCATATTTGTATAATATCTGGAAAGTATCAACGATACAAGTTTAATCTTTTTTCCATAACAGAAAAAGCATAATTTGCTGCGGTTGAGCACTTCTTTTTTTTGGATTTATGTTCATTAAATGTTGATATATAAATAGGTTTTTCAATATACATTATTATTTTAGGAGGAAATCTTTTTCTTTTAATCTGAATTTCTACGATGGGAATGATAGGGATATTAAAAAAATGTGAGATTGAAAAAGCACCATGCTTAAACTCACGAAGAGTTTGAGTTCCGCTAAGCATCTCTCCTTCCGGAAAAAAATGAATTGAATTCGGCGAGTGCCTTCGTAACAACTTCCCAATTGGTCGAATTATTTTACCGGGGTTTTTTTCAGGAATTGGCAGGCTTCTCAACAGGCGGACGAATAGGGACAATCCCCGGATATTAAACGTTTCCTCCATACCGGTAAAAAAGACCTTGTTGGGCCAAACAGCTGCGGCTATAAACCCAGGGTCAAGATAATGGCAGTGATTTGAGATAAAAATCGCATTTCTGATACCTTTTAAGTTTGCTCTTCCCCTAACCTGAAAAGAGAAAAGTATTGGATACACAATGAGTTGAAGTAAAAATACAAAGCCGTAAACAATCCGGGAAAGAATAGTAAAAAACTTTGATTCCGGAATAATATTTATTTCACCACCCTGTTTTTCCATAAAAATCCTTTATCAGTTAGTGTAGAATATATTCCTCTTAAAAGCATATATATAACCAAAGGAAAAACCCATGGGTAGAGTAGTGCTGTGTATACGGGAAAATGGTTGAATATGAGAACAATTATCCATGCTGCACATAAGGAGACAACTCCGACGTATAGGAAAAAGGGAATAGATAGCGGTGAGAAAAACAGATAAAAAATAAAAAACCATGATGGAAGAACTACAAATAATAAGAAAGCGGGTATCAAAAGCATGAGAATAATCATTTTTTTATCAAAAAAATCAAAAATGCATTTTGTTATGCCTTGAATAGCATCGTGGAATGAGTCATACATTTTACAGGAAACTACGGTTCCTACTCGAAGAAAGACCTGACGGAATCCATTTTTAATAAGAAGCCTTCCCATGTGGATATCATCAGTAAGAACTTTAGGTATTGTTGCATATCCTCCAACAGCCCAATATGCTGCAGATCTGATACACAGATACTGACCTATCACAAGACCAAAAATTGGATGAGGTTTTTTTTTCTGAATCCATACTGGCGTGAAAAAAATCATATTCAGGAACATTAGTGATAATACCGGTCCAATAGATTTTATTGAAAAATTCTGTCGGGGATATCCTGATAAAAACTCGACATTATGGTACTCAAGATTTGTAACAGCAAAAGAGACACTTGTTTTTTTATGTTTTGTATCAGCATCGGTGAATAAGAGAATTTCCCCACCTGCCACTGTCGCGAGCTGATGCAATGCATGGTTTTTGCCATACCAGCCCTCAGGGAGGGGTTTCCCCCGCACAATGCTAATAGAACTATGTGCAGCTTTATAGTCAGACAGGATTTTCCAGGTATTATCGGAAGAGAGATCATCAAGAACAATTATTTCATAGTTACTATAGCTTTGATTTAATAAAGAGTCCAAACACCGGCCAATGGTTTGCTCTTCATTCCTGACAGGAATTAATACGGAAACTTTCGGTCCGTTTATCACAAATGGGCGTAATGAATTTCTGTGAATAAACAAAAGATTTCTTACAGCCATATAGAGTGCAAACAAACCAGCTGCAGCAGTTATGAAAAAGTATATATTTTCTAAAATCATTATTTACAGGCTATATAAACAAAGTTAGTTGGTCAAGGATGGAGTACTGAAATTTATTCTTTTCAGAAATTTAAAGAGCTGCTTAGTCTTTGACGAAAAGTTCTAGTGTTAAACTGAGCCAATTTCATAAATCAAAGATTGAAAAGAACAGAAAGAATCGCAACTGATATTAATAATATGTACATTGTATATTATACTACTACTATGCTCATGGATATTAAGAAGATGCAGAGTAAAATAATTTCAATTATAAAAAGGAAATAAAAGATGTGTTATAGTTGGGTAATCTTTTATTACAACATAAACTGTATTATTCCAAAAAAGAGAGAGAAAGCGGATAAAAAAATGACAGTCAGTTTCCTGATTATTATCTCTCTGTTTTTGTGTATTCCACATGCTGTTCTATCTGCTGAGAACCTGTTCGCCTTTCCTGAGCCGGATTTGTTAAATAAAAAGACCTTCTACCAACTTCCTCAAAGTTTTTATTATCCAAAAATAATAGAAGAGGAGGTCCTTCAATGGATTGGTACCGACGAATTCACACTGGGAGCCGAATACCTTTATAAATTAAAAGGTGTTCTTCTCTATGCCGATATGTTAGATGTGTTCAATGGATTATTGGGATACAGCAACATGAAAGGTCTTACCTACTATTCAACGAGAGATAAAGGGATAAGGACTTTAATTGATGATTCCTACCGGGTGCCGGCACCTGAAGATAGAAAACCGCTTCCTGATTTACACCTGGAAGAACTTATTTCTGAAACCTCTATATTTGTTCAGCAAAAAATGCGTGATTTTGGGGAAGTTTTGTGGGAGATACAATATCGATATGATGGAGAGTCTGTTTTTGTATACCTCACTAATTATGAACCAATTTATTATGGCATTTTTAAGATCATAGACGCCGCACAGTTCTCTGTAATGCTCACCGCGGTTCCAAATAAAAATGATATATTTATTTATCAAATAGGAACAGTGAAATCAGGCGGGTTACAAATTCTCTCAAACCTGGGGCTTGGGGCTCATTTGGAAGAGTCCTTTTATCAGCGAATGAAAGCTCTTAAATCCGTGTATGCAGGAATGCAAATTAAATAGTAATTAAAGCTCATCTATAAGTTTTTGAATATAGTTATTCTCTGGATACAGGGTTAGTGCTTTACAATACCAACCAAGAGCATCTTTGGACTTTTTAGCCTTTGCAGCAATAAGTCCTCGTAGTTCATAGAGTGAAAATAGCTGAAACGTGTACATCGAGGACTCTTTTTCCTTAAGTCCATCAAGTATTTTTGTTGCTTTTCTTGCGCTGCCGCCCAAAATTGCCGGAGTGTGGAAGTGACTGTTTGCAAGAAGAAGAAGAGCCTGAGTATTCTCAGGATCAATAGATAAAGCCTCGGTTATTAGTTTTGAAGCATCAAGACCGTAACTGAAAATATTGGCTGTTGGGTCTAACAGGAAGTAAGAGCCGGCTGTTTCAGCCATTACAGATGTTGCCAGAGCAGAAAGATATGGGTCTGTAAATGTAATAGTACTCAGAATTTCCTCACTTAACTGTAGATTGCGTAAGGCGGAATTTTTATCCTTACAATACTCTTCAACAGTAAAATGTTTCCCAAGCAGCATTGCAGCATGAGATTTTACAAGATTTGCAGAATTTCGTTCATGGGTTTCCTTCTCCAGGTATTCTGAAAGGTTAGTAAAACACTGCCCAATTTCTATTTTCGGGCGAGCGTTATAAACAGCATCAAGAAAACAGACAAACGCATCAGATTGATATAATTTATCAACTTCCTCTGTTTGGGATAAATTAGCAGGAAAAATAAGTAATGTGGGTATACAGAGCAACACACACAGCAGTAATTTTTTCATATGCAACTTTATCATATTTTAATACATTAAACTAATAAATTTACAGGTGAGAATTTTTAGCGCGCGTTCATGATTGCCAAATAACCAAAAGAAATATAGAGTATTACTATGAGCAGTTATACAATACATGGTGGGAAACCTCTTTCAGGTGAGATGGTAACAAGTGGAAACAAAAATTCGGCACTACCCTGTATAGCTGCCGCCTTACTTACAGACGAAGAAATTATTCTTCACAATATTCCGGATATTGAAGATGTTCGGGTAATGCTTTCAATTATGGAATCAATTGGGGCAAGAGTTGTACGTGATGAGGAAAAGGCCGGGACTTATCGCATTAGAGCAGCTGATATCAAAGGGGATATTCCGGAAAACTTCGCCCAGAAGATAAGAGCCTCAATACTTTTTGCCGGCCCCATGCTGGCACGAACCGGTAAAATAGTATTAGCACCTCCGGGAGGAGATGTTATTGGCTTACGGCGGTTAGATACCCACTTTCTTGCCTTTGCGGCACTAGGTGCATATTCCAGTATTGATAAGAATGGGATGCTGCAGATTGAAGTTTTGAAAGAAAACTTTCATGGAAGCGAAATATTTCTTGATGAAATGTCGGTAACTGCAACAGAGAATGCAGTTATGGCTGCTGTTTATGCCCCGGGGAAAACAGTTATCAGAAATGCTGCAAGTGAACCGCATATTCAGGATCTCTGTAATTTATTGATATCTATGGGAGCAGACATTTTAGGAACAGGCTCCAATCTACTGACTATAGTGGGAGTGAAGTCTCTGCACGGAGCAGAATTTACGATTGGTCCTGATTATATTGAGATTGGATCCTTTGTAGGCCTGGCAGCTGCTACACATGGGGATGTTATTATTCATGGAGTAGAAACAGCACAACTGCCAATTATTAGGATAGGATTTCGAAAGATTGGAATAAATTGGGAGGAGAGCGGGAAAGAAATACGAATTCCTCCCAATAATAATTGGATAATTCAGCCTGATATTAGTGGTATGATCCCCAAAATTGACGATGCTCCATGGCCGGGATTCCCACCTGACCTTCTCAGCATAGTTACCGTCGTAGCAACCCAATCACAGGGAACAGTACTGGTTCATGAGAAAATGTTTGAGTCCAGAATGTTTTTCATTGATATGCTTATTCGGATGGGAGCGAGGATTATTTTGTGTGATCCGCACAGAGCGGTAATTTCTGGACCGGCTCTTTTACACGGAGCCCTGGTAACTTCGCCGGATATTAGGGCAGGAATGGCTCTGGTAATTGCATCATTATGTGCGCAGGGAGAGAGTGTAATCCAAAACGTTTATCAAATAGAACGCGGCTATGAAAACCTCTGTGAAAAACTGCAATTACTGGGTGCTGACATCACGAGAAATGAGACGAGTTAAAAGAAGGCCTTTTCAGTGGCTGGGTGTAAGGTTTTTCATCTTATACACAAGTTATCCACAAGCAGTTTGTTACGGTATAGAATAGAAAAAAATAGTGAATAATTTAGTATTCTCACAGCATGAAGTGGTATTAAGTAAAATTGATTAAATAAAGTGTTTCACAGAAACAAATTACAAAATTCTACTTAACATTTGTCTAATTTAATAAATATTAAAATGAAAAAAAGTTAAATGGGAAATAATACTTTTATTTAAAATTAAGTTTTACACAAGTTATCCACAAGCAAGAAAAAGTTGTGATAACTCTTTATATTATCAAGTCATAAGCGATAACCCGAACCATGTATTGCACTTATTGAAGTAACAGTTTCAGTAGAAATTGATGATATTTTTTTCCGTAGTGAACCTATTGTTACATCAGGATATCTACTTTTGGGTGACAAATTCGGAAAAATATTTTTGAAAATTGTTTCTCTTTTTACCATCTCGGGGAAAAAAGATACAAGGAGTCTGAGAAGGTCACATTCCGGGCTGCTCAAACTTACGAAACCAAGATTCCCCTGCAGTAAATCAGAAGAAAGAGAGAGCCTCTGTCCACCGGAACACTGTATATGAATTGGAGCAACCCTAAACAGCCGGGCAGCAAGTTCATCTTTATTAAAGGGGTATGCAATAAAATCAGTACAGGGGAGTGTAAAGGCAACCCGAATTTCTCCGATCGGCCCATACAAGAGAATAGGTTCTCTTTGTTTTTTCCAAATTAATTTTTGGATATACGGGGTGTCAATAATAACACCACTATGTATTAACAAAACAGAGTGGTCAAAACAGGAAGTTTTATTATTTGCTGTAAGGATATTAATTTCAGGAGTATTAATAAAAAGTTTTTTTGCTGAATCAACTTCTAAAGAGGAGGATGGAAGCATATAAACAGAGATATGTTTATTCATGTATGTATCCTCCTGGGTATTGGACAGAATGAAGATCATACTCCTCCTTTGGGTTGAACAATGACGGTGTTATTTCAATTATCGTTCTCCTTGATCGAAGATTTGAACCTGAATAGATAATTCCTTTCCGGAGGATCCCAAACAACTGACGTACATTTCCCGGCCAGTCGTACTCTGTAAGTAGCTGAAGACTTTTTTTTGATAGAACAGCTGAAAGATTCTGACGGGAAAGGAACCAATTTGAAAGTATGGCGATGTCTTCACGTCTTTCACGGAGGGGTGGTATGTATATAGAAAGTGGATTAAGCCTGAAAAGCAAATCTTTTCTTATTTTGGAATCAGAATTATTGAAATCAATGTCAGCATTTGTTGCAGAGAGGATCCGGACATTAATTTTTCTTTGAACGGAAGAACCAAGGCGGACAACGGTATTATTTTCAAGAACCCTAAGAAGCTTTGGCTGTAAAAGCTTCTGCATTTCTCCCACTTCATCAAGAAAAAGAGTTCCTTTATGAGCCTGTTCAAAGACACCCATATGGTTTTGCTTTGCATCCGTAAAGGCTCCTTTTTCATAGCCAAAAAATTCTGATTCAGCAAGATTCTGTGAGAGTGCAGCACAGTTTATTGATATAAAAGGGCCGTCTCTGCCGGAAAGATAGTGCAGAATTTTAGCTGCCAACTCTTTTCCGGTTCCAGATTCCCCCAAAATAAGGACTTTATCTGGAAAGGGGGCAATTTTACAAAGATTTCTTCTTACAAAGTGTATTGCTGAAGAGGTTCCCACAAGGAAAGATTCAGCATACACTTCTGGATCACAATTAGATTCTCCTGTATTTTCGGGGATCACTACTGTTGAAGTGTCTGTAATTTTGTACAGAGGAGTTGTTGTCCGGTTTTTATAGAGTAAAGCAAAAACCGAAGAGATAAATTTTTCAGCATTGAATTGATTTTTACACAGAACAAAAATATTTTTATCCGGGATAATATCTATTTGATTATTGAACTCTTTTTCAAGAAGGAATAAGAATGGAATTATGTTTTTTCTTCCTGGAATCTTCTGGAGGTTCTGCATGTTTTCGGGTTTTGACTCTCCAGAGGACAAAGCTAAACAGATAAGATCCGGATATGATGAGAGAATTATACGTTCTCCTTCTCTAACAGTAGAAGCATGATAAAATACTACTGACTGAACTGAAGCCTGGATCATTGCAAAAAGTGTTCTTTTACGGCAAATTATCAGTATTCTGACCAAGGGGTACTCCTTTTTGAGATCTATGAGGTTTTACTATTATAGAGATTAGAAAAAAAGTAAATTAACCTTAAGGTTTACTTAGAACTAGGTATAGGTAAAAAGTAGTATCATTATTATATAATTGTATTGCATGATAAAATATATACCAGTAGAATAGATAGCATGAAAAAAATACTTATATGTATAGCATTCTGTGTAACAGTTGCTTCTTTCCCCATTTTTTCACAAACAATAGAGAGTAATCCGGGGGAACCTACCCCAATTGAAAATGCATATTCTTCTATGATCCCTGAAGGACTTGGTACAGTTAACCAGATCGGCTATGAGCTTCTTGGTTCCTGGAACCCCACAGTTTCTACGGAAATAGACGAGGGATATCTTGTAGGTCCGGGAGATTCACTGCGTGTATATATCTGGGGTGATCCGGTAGATTACGGGGCAATACTCAGTACGTATGACGTACAGGTGGATCCAGAGGGCGGTATTTTTCTTGACCCAATCGGTCGTGTCTCAGTTGTCAAAAAAACGCTGTCTCAGATTGATGAAATATTAATTGATAAGTTTTCTTTTAAATATAAAAACATAAATATTGAGACAACTCCGCTGAAATTGCGCAAGTTCTCCGTATATGTGACAGGTTTTGTGGAAAAACCCGGAGCAGTAAATGTATCAAACCTCTGGTCTGCTATGGATCTTCTTGCTTATTCCGGGGGAGTTCTTTCAGAAGGATCTCTTAGGGATATCGAAATTATTCGTAATGGGGAGGATCCCATACTAGTAGATTTATATGATTTTTTTATAAATGGAACCGCAGCCCCTATTAATATAAAAGTTGCTGAGG
>CAZMOX010000076.1:0-5011 GCA_964567895.1 uncultured Spirochaetales bacterium
ACAAACTTCCCACTCATCAAAAGGGTACAAATTATCCATAATAATTACCTCATCTCCACTTTTTCCAAAGCGCTTTGAAAAAAAACTTGACACCCTGAATTTCTCATGTAATACTGAAATAAATGTAAAGGACTTTGGAAGAAGCGAAGTTGTTTTAAGGAATTTATGATAAAATTATCTGATATTGCGGAAAGACTAAATCTCTCACTTACAACTGTCTCAAGAGCCTTGAATGATCATAATGAAGTAAGTCTGAAAACAAAGGAACTTGTAAAAAATACCGCGAAAGAGATGGAGTATATTCCCCATAAATTTGCCCAGAACCTTGCTCTTAAAAAAAGCCATCTTATAGGTTTGGTTTATGTTGATGATCAGGAATCCAATTTCTATCAATCTTTTTCATTTGAAGTAATTGCCGGAGTAAGAAATTATTTTGGAAATACCTCATACGATCTAATAATTATTCCAGGAAAGAAAAAAAACAAGGAAAAAGAGTCTCTTAAGAAAATCTGCTATTCCAGAGGGTTAGAAGGGCTTTTTGTGGTGGGTGTTAGTATTGGTGATCCTTACATTAAAGAACTTAAAGAGGATTTTATTCCTGCTGTTATTGTAGATTATCCTCTTCTAACTAAAAAAGTTTCTTATGTCCAGTCGGACAATATAAAAGGGTGCAGCCTTGCTGTTAACTATCTTGCATCAAAAGGACACAGCAGAATAGCATTTATAAACGGACATAATCTGGCAGCTATAAGTTTCATACGTTTGGAGGGGTACAAAATTGCTCTAAAACACAACGGTTTCCCTTTTGATCAAAGCATGGTTATGACAGGCAACTACTCGGAAAAAAGCGGTTATAACGCTGTAAAGAAGATGCTTGCAGAAAAGGTTGATTTTACAGCTGTTTTTACAGCTTCAGATCTTATGGCAGTAGGAGCAATAAAAGCAATAAAGGAAAAAGGTCTTAAAGTTCCCGATGACATTGCTGTTATTGGCTTTGATGATATTTTCTTAGCCGAATACTCTTCTCCGAGCCTGACAACTATCAGACAGCATAAGTTTGATCTTGGATACAAGGGTGCAAAAGAACTTAATAAAATGATTGAACATCCGGATTATATACCAAAAAGGAAAAAGATTGATGTTGAACTTATAATCCGTGATTCCGTGTAAATCATGGGATCTAATTGTACGTAAGTGTTGTAAGTGAGGGTTACAACTTTTTTTAGAAGAATTATCCAAAGCGCTTTGGTATTGGATAATTATTGATTTAGGTTTCACCCGTCTGTAAGACGGAAAAAATATTTGGAGGATGCTTTATGAAAAAAACACTAATGTTTATCACAATCCTGGCATTTTTATGCGCAGGAACCATGCTATTCGCCGCCGGGCAGGGAGAGGCCGCTGTCAAGGGAGAAGTTGTTTTAACAATCCCTCACTATAAGGCAGGACAAAATGTAGGAGGGAAGTTCTTTTTACCACAGGTTGAGCGTTTTAACGAGAAATATGAAGGTATCTATAAACTTGTAATTGAAGAAATTCCACAGGATTCCTATATGGGCAAAATTAAACAGTTGGCACAGCAGGATAAATTGCCTGCTCTTATTGAAGGTGCTGATAAGAAATGGTTTGAAGATGTGGTAATTAAAAACGGTTTGTTTTTTGATATGGCTGATTGGTTAAACAGTCATAAGGAAGTCAAAGATAGGGCTATTAAGGACTCTTTGGAATTCATTACTACTGAGAATGGCAAAATAACAAGTTTTCCGCTGATGGTTGCACGTCCTATTGGCCTTTTTTACAACTCAACTATGGTTGATTTTGACAAGCCTGTAAATGAAATGAAAGTTGATGATTTTCAGAAAGCTCTCGGCGATCAGAAGCTTGCATTTATGACTGCTGAAAATGCTTGGACTACTTCACTCTTTTTTACATCTATTTTTGTAGAAGAAGGCGGAGCAGATATTATTTGGGATGGAATTGAATCCTCTGTTTCTGATTATACTACTGCTATCTGGGTACGTTCATTTGAAAAATTACAGGATTTTCTACAGAATAATGCATCAGCTAATACAGTGGGAGCTGCTTATGCCGATGCTGCAAATAGTTTTATGAGTAAAAATGCAGCAGCAATCGCTAACGGTCCATGGATGATGGGTGACTTTGCTCCCGATTCAAGTGATAAATGGAGCAATGGTTTCACCGGAGAACAGGTAACAGCTACTATGTATCCAGGGAATATGGCTATTTTTAATCCTACAGGTTATTTCTGGTGGGTTCCGGAAAATATTTCCGAAGAAGATAAAGAAGCAGCAATGGCGTTTCTTGAGTTCATCAAATCTCCGGAAGAACTGGAGGCATTTATGCTTGCTGAAGGCGGTACAGCTCCTAATTTAACAGCAAGTGCAGAATATAGAACAAAGCTTGAAGCAAACAGGCTCCTTAATGAGATGGATAAGGCTGTTAATGCTAATACTGTATTTGTACCACTTGTACTTGATATAATGCCCCCTTCTGTAGCAAATGAAGATTGGGGAAGACTGCTGCCTAAGCTTATTGATGGAACATATACTCCGCTGCAGTTTGGACAGGAATTAAGCCGAAAAGCTGTAAGTGCTAAAGAGTAATATTTAAAAGAAAGTAACATTGTAAAGAACCTGGTTGAATTATTATGATTCAACCAGGTTAATCAATAAAGGAGGGGGGGGGGAATGAAAAACAAGTCTAGTACATTGAACAACAAATCTACTACTGTATGGATTTACTTATTTGTATTGCCTACAATATTAATTTTTATAACTTTTTACCTTGGACCAATAATTACGGTTTTTGCAACAAGCTTTACAAAATGGGATGGTTTTAACCCGGTAAAGATTATTTGGTTTGGAAATTATATAAAATTATTTACACAGCCTGAATTTTTAATATCCCTAAAAAATATTTTGTTATGGTCACTTATTGCAGCAACTTTTCATGTTGGATTTGGAGTCCTGGTTGCTTTTTTACTTTATCGGAAACCATTTGGGTGGAAATTTGTGAGAAGTGTATTTATGATTCCAAATGTAATTTCTGTGGCCGCTTGGGCGGTGATTTACAGGTTCTTTTTTAATAACGATTTTGGTGTGTTGAATAACATGATACGTGTTATTAATCCATCTTTTGATGTCGCCTGGTTTTATGAATCTCCCTATGCATTCTGGGCAGTCACCCTGACCTGGCTGTTTTACGCGGTAATTGTGACTCTTATTGTTATGACAGATTTAATGGCTATACCAACTGAACTACATGAAGCTGCCTCTATAGAAGGAGCCTCATCATGGCAAACCATATTGCGGATTGATTTACCACTTATAAAAAATGCAATCGGAGTCTCTATGATTTTGTCGATGACTTCACGTATTGCAATGTATGAGGCGGTTGCCTTGACTACCAGGGGAGGCCCCGGTGACGATACAATGACTATTCCTCTAATTCTTGTGAATGCAATTACGAATATGAAATATGGATACGCGAATGCCTCAGCTGTTGCAATGATTTTATTAGGCATAGCTATTCTGTTTATTATACAAAAAAGTTTTAAGATGAATAAACAGAGTGATTAGGAGCTTTTCATGAAGAAATTTATAAAAACTATAAAAACCATGTTGATGTATGTAGTTTTAGCATTTACAGTTATAGTCTCGATATTTCCCATCGTGTGGATTATTATGTCAGCATTTAAGACAAATGGTCAGATCCTGTCCAGTCCTTTTTCCTTCCCCACACAATTTGATTTCACCCCCTTTATCAAAGTTTTTACACACTACAATTTCCTTCGATATACTATGAATTCCTTTATAATTTCAGGAGTTGCAACTGTTATCGCGTTATTTCTTTTTTCATTGGCAGCTTATGTATTTGCAAAATATGAATTTCGGGGGAAGACTATATTCTATTCATTGTTTGTATTAACTATGCTTGTTCCCGGATTTGCAAGAGCACAGCCAATATTTAAATTAGTTCTTAATCTTAATTTATATGATACAAGAACGGGATTAATTTTAGTCTATTTATCTGGTAGTATAGCGATGTCGATGTTTATTTTAAAAGCCGCGTTCCGTACCATCCCCAGGTCCATGGATGAATCGGCACTTATTGACGGCGCAAGTTTCTGGCAGATTTTCTGGAAAGTCAATCTCCCCCTGGCTACTTCAGGCATGGCAACTGCCGGAGTTCTGATGTTTCTAGGTAACTGGAATGAATACTTTTACGCAATGCTGTTAACAGCGAGCTCGAGAATTCGTACTCTGCCCCTGGCCTTGGGATTCTTTACTGAAACGTTTTCATATAATTATACAGAGATGTTTGCCGCGCTGACAGTTGTTATTATACCTGGAATAATTATCTATACCGCTTTTCAGGAAAAAGTACAGCAAAGTATTGCTTCCAGCGGTACCAAAGGATAAATATGACTGTTTGAGTGGGCAGAGAATCAAAGCTGAAGAGAGATTACAAATAAATATCAATACAATAAACAGGAAAGGCAAAAGTCCGGTTTATAGGAGTACAGCAACTATGAGCATTACATACAACAAAGGTACAGATAAATACAAAAACTGGATTGTAACAGAGACTGATTTCAGACAGGAAAACACTGGTAAGTTTGAAACCATATTCTCTCTTGGAAACGGCTACATGGGGCTTCGGGCGGCGGCGGAAGAAAGATATTCCGGCGAAGTGCGTGGCTGCTATGTTGCAGGATTGTTTGACAGGTTTCCGGGTGAGGTTACCGAATTGCCCAATATTCATGACTGGACAAATATATGTATAAAACTTGATGGAGAGGTGTTCAACCTTTTAAGGGGTACGGTCCTTTCCTATCAGAGAGAATTGAATCTACGGGATGGTGCGCTTGTCAGAGAAATAGAATGGATGAGTCCTTCAGGGAAAAAGACCCGCCTGATGTTCAGACGGTTTGTGTCAATGCGCGATCTGAATGTTGCTGCTATTGAACTTGAAATATGTCCTGTTAATT
>CAZMOX010000076.1:5111-12030 GCA_964567895.1 uncultured Spirochaetales bacterium
TCAATGCGCGATCTGAATGTTGCTGCTATTGAACTTGAAATATGTCCTGTTAATTATTCAGGTGCAATAGAAATTCTTTCAGGAATTGACGGACAGGTTACCAATAGCGGTGTCCAGCATTTTAAAGAGGGCAATTCCAGAATGTATAAGGACGGTATTGTTTCGATTACATCAAGGACCCAGGAATCGAACATCGGGCTTGCTGTTGCCGTAAAACATCTCTTTTCCGTGGATGATGATGGGGCAGTGGAAACGGAACAGACCCGGAGTACCGGAAGGCGGCAAATTTTTCTTTCATTCAGGCATGAAGTCAGAGAGGGACAAACCTTTCGTATGGAGAAATTTGTTACAGTTTGTTCAACCCGTGATCCTGAATTCAGGGAGTGTAAGTTCAAGGAGACAGAAGCGATATCAGATAAAGAGCTGGAAAAAAATGCAATAGAGAAACTTAAGGAAGCCATTGGTCTGGGTTATGGCAAGCTATTTAATAACCATAAAGCTGAGTGGGGCAGGATTTGGAAAAATGCTGATATTTTAATTGATGGTCCCGATTTTGATCAGCTTGCGATCCGTTTTTCCATCTTTCATATCCACCAGATGACACCGGCACATGATGAACGAGTAGGTATTGCCGCCAAGGGGCTTTCTGGAGAAGGGTATAAAGGCCACGCGTTCTGGGACACTGAGATTTTTCTCCTGCCCGTTCATATTTACACCTCACCGGAAACTGCAAAAAAGCTTCTTCTTTATCGGTATAACTTACTTGCCGGAGCAAGAAAAAAAGCAATGGAAAACGGCTTTAAAGGTGCGATGTATCCCTGGGAATCGGCGGATACCGGAGAGGAAGTTACACCAAAATGGGGCGGGGTTGATATAAGAACAGGTGAACAAGTAAGGATTTGGAGCGGCGATCTGGAACTCCATATTACCTGCGATATAGCATACAGCATATGGCAGTATTTTGAGATTACCCGGGACTACGATTTCATGTACAGGTATGGATTGGAGATTATGCTGGATACATCACGTTTCTGGGCAAGCAGACTGGAATATAATAAATCGGAAGACAGATATGAGATTAACGACATAGTTGGTCCTGATGAATATAGTGAACATGTAAACAATAATACCTTTACAAATTATATGGTAAAGTGGCAGATTGATAAGACAATCCAATTCTCCAAATTGGTTAAAGAAAATAGATCTGATGTGTGGAATAGAGTATCATCTAAAATACAGTTGTTGGAACAGGAACCTAGGGATTGGATGAAGAAAGCTGATAAGATCTTTCTTAATATTAATAAAGAAACAGGTTTTATCCATCAATATGAAGGTTATACGAATAAGAAAATGATTGATCTTTCCAAATACAGGGGAAAGGTTGGCGCTATAATGGAAGATTACAGCTGGGAAGATCTGGTACATAGTCAGGTGCTCAAGCAGGCTGATGTGGTAATGCTTCTCTATCTTGCAGGTGATGATTTTTCCAGAGAGACAAAAAGAGTAAACTGGGACTACTATGAACCGAAGACTCTCCATGATTCCACATTAAGTGCCGGCATGCATGCAATTGTGGCGGCAGATATGAATGATATGGAAAAGGGGTACGAGTATTTTCAGGAGTCCATACGGATTGATCTTGGAGAGAATATGCAGAGTTGTGATGCCGGACTTCATGCTGCATCCCATGGCGGAAACTGGCAGGCGGTTGTAAACGGCTTTGGCGGAGTTCGTATTACAGGTGACGGGATCTTAAGGATCAATCCCCGCCTTCCGAAAAAATGGAATGGTCTGAAATTCAATCTTATCTGGCGGGGAACAGTGTGTCGTGTTGATGTCAATAAAAAGGAATTGTTCCTGAAACCGTTATCTTCAATTAAAGAACCTTTTAATGTCGAAGTGTATGGCGAAAAGTATCTCCTGGATTCATCCGAAGGGTTGAAAATTACTTACTGACAGAATTAATCAGCTCGTTTTATATTAGCCCTTCATTAGATGAAAAAAGAGCATGTAAGTGAAAGTTTTTAGTGATATACGTATTAGTTTGTGGATTTTCCCGGTAATTATTATCCTGTTGATTACTGCAAGCTGCAATAGTATAAGCAGGGAAGACAGTATGCCAGTGGACGAATCCAAGACTACTTATCCTGCCTATGAGTACAATAGTTCTGAATTTCCTTTAATCCGGCAAACAGATACACCTTCTGCCGGAGTATTCGAGACCGACACCGGGGAAAACATCCTTTATACAGGAGAATATAATCTCACGCTGAATGGAGAAAAGCTGATTCTGTCACACCGTGACAATCCGGGTTCATTGGTGTTAAATCCTTTGGGAGAAGATCTTAATTTGCTCTCATCCATAAAGAGTGTTGAGATTCTCGATGAGGATGAGCTATGTGGTGTGTTGATTCATGGGCAGTCGTCTTGGGCAGATTTTTCAATGGAGCTTTTGCTCTATAAATATAACCCCGGGCTAATCCACTACAAGGTTGAACTTACACCAACTGCTCCAGTTCCTTCTCAGGATGTCACACCGGAGTGGAGTTTTATCGATACATCTACAGCCGCGATTGCTTCCGGTGGATATATTTCATATGCGGATAGAGCTCCGGGTGCAGCCCCATGTTTTTATGGCTATGCTGAAAAAATAGACAGTACAATACTATTCTGGACAGATCTGACTCGCTTAAACAGTTTTTGTGATGCAGTCCATTACTCGCCTTCAGCAACCCCTTTACGACGGGGATACAATTTCGGTCATAACATCGGATGGAATGATATACGCCGTCTTCCGGAAAATGAACCTTGTGTGATCTATGACAACTACCTCTATCTTGCTCCGGGCAAACCTTCATCAGAGGAGGAGATCTTTAAACGCTACCTTTTGGAGGTAAGCGATATTTACGATCTCCTGGCAAAACCGGAGGGAATATTGCCGGATTGGGATGACATTGCTAAAAAAACAATTAATGATTTATATGATCCTGATACTTATGTGTATCTGAATGGGAAACGCTACTGGCGCGCTTATGTCGGAGACACCCGTAAGTCTGCTGAGGCAATAACTCAGTTGGATATCGGATTAGCTGCAGCTCGTTATAAGTATCGCTATGGAAGCACAGAACAAATAGATATGATTATAGACGAGAGTCTGTCGGCTCTGGGAGATTTTTTCAACCCCAAATTCGGTTTAATACAAAATTCCGGGCCACAGGTAGTGACCGGTGATCAGGGGCGGGGTGATACCTGGTATGAACTGGGGCACGTTCTTAAAGCAGCAGAATGGGGTTTGTTGGGATATGAAGAAGCGTCAGAACTCGCGAAAAAAAGCCGGGACTCATGGATTAGTTTTGCGGGGGTAGTCGATTATCGTTTTCCTCAATTCTATAGATTTAATGAGTGGCAGGGAACAGGCAGGGAGCCTGATGCGGCTGGTGGATACGCTCTATACATGATAAGATTATCTGATCTCTATGATGAAGAAAGTGAAAAAAGCAGGTGCATGCAGGAAGCCATGAACGCAGTGCAGGCCTTTCCAGGATATGGATTTGATTTTTCCTATGAAACCCATATGACTGCCGCGGCAGCATTAGCCGCAGCAGAGCTTGCTGACCGTACAGGAGATGCTGGATGGCTTGATTATTCATATGGTCCTATTGCTAATCTGATCCGCTTATCCTGGTTGTATGAGGTTGATTATGGAAACGGGAAATCTGTAAGAACCTTTTTCGGTTTGAATCCAACACAGCGATCAGCTGCAATTACCCCAAAAGAGCAATATGAAGCCTGGGTCTATTTAAAGGAATATCTCCGGCTGGCACATGGTATAATTGAGCCTGCAGTCGAAAAACTAGTTACCGAATTTTGTTATCATACTCTTGGTACAATGTTAAGCAGCATTCCTCCTCTTGTTTCTGACGGGATTATTACGGAAAAACCGGCAGCTTATGATACAGTTGGGCAAAATAGACTTGATCTTTACATCCCAATTGAGGATATGCGTGATGGATGGGATATATGGGGAGCGATTGGGCAGGAGGTCTATGGTGCAGGAATGGCACCTTCATTTGCAGCATTAGCGTATGAAGAGATCTCATCGGGTCTGACAGTGTACAGCGCGTATCCGATAGCAGATATTGATAACAACGAGATGGATTGCACTTCTGTGACTTTTTCAGGGGTTCCGGGAACATTTGCTCCTGTATCGGTAACTGGATGTACAGAAGTACTGGATACAGAAAAGAAATCTGTAGTCACGGAAAAAAATGGATCGTCACTTCTCTTCACAATTGAAGGAGGGGCAACTTATTATTTTCTCGCACTTTGAGCGGAAAGAGAGAACCATTAAGGCAATAGAAAATTTTTTGCCAGATAGGATTATCTTTCCAAAATTATATTAGTAGAAAGGATAAACTAGATGAAAATGGATAGAAAAAAGGTAAACATTACTAAGTTGGACTGTGAGTTTTTGCCTGATAGCAGCAGGGTCATTACCCGTTATTTTTATCCAATCGGGAATAATGAGAGAGCATTAAAAATAATTGACAGAGTAGCTGCTTTGCCGGAAGAAAGAGTTGATGAGCTTCTTACTGAAAACATTAAGCTTTTCTCTAATCGTCATAGAGATATCAATAAAGTTTTTAAAGATCACTATGAAGCAGCAATAAATGAATCCGGATATAGTGGAACCCCTACTGAAAACAGGAAACTACTCACTGGAGCTTATTTTACCATGGAATATTCTGTAGCATCCGCTGCTTTTTTTAACCCGTCAATGGTGCCGCACCCTGATCAAAGTGAAATTCAGGATGGGGAATTAAGGTTTATCCAGAGTTTCAGAGCTGTAGGAGAGGGGCATATATCTTCCATATTATTCGGTGAGGGGCTGGTAAAGAAAAATGGAGAAATATTCATTGAAGAGAACAGTCAGTTTCTTGATCTGGGGACGATTACACATATCAGTGATACCGTGTATGAATTGAATTTTAGTAAGGATTCAGAGATTTCTTCGCGGGCAATTTTCCCTGTTCTTGAAGATGAACGTTTGGGAATTGAAGATGCCAGGTTTGTCAGGTTCGATAATGCCCCTTCAGACGAAGGGAGTAACTTTACCTATTCATTATGCCACATACACCGCCTATAGTGGTATTGAAATATTTCCCAAAATTATAGAGACCGAAGATTTTATAAAATTCCGGGTTACTCTTCTTGAAGGGAAGGATTCGAAGAATAAAGGGATGGCTCTTTTCCCGGAGAAGATAAACGGGCAGTATGCCATGATTTCCCGGCAGGACAATGAAAACCTTTTTATTATGTATTCTGATGACATTTATACATGGGAAAATTCGGAGCTGCTTCAAATACCGGAACAACCCTGGGAGTTTATCCAGATTGGAAATAACGGTTCTCCCATAAAAACAGCTTACGGCTGGCTTCTGCTTACCCATGGCGTTGGTGCTGTCAGACGATACTGTATGGGAGCGCTTCTTCTTGATTCCAATGACCCTTCAAGAGTTATAGCCGCTCTTAAAACTCCTTTTCTCTGGCCCGATGAGCAGGAACGTAATGGCTACGTTCCCAATGTGGTCTACTCATGCGGCGGAATTGTACATAACGGGAATCTGATTGTTCCCTATGCGGCGTCGGATACAAGCTCCAAAATAGCAGTATTGTCAGTGGATGAACTGGTTAAGAATATGGATTTTAAATTCCTTACTAAAATGGTTCCTGGGAGTGTCACAAGATGATCAAAAACCGAAAATTTGCAATAGCAGTAGTTGTGTTAGCAGCAATGCTGCTCATCTCTATGGAGCTGCCTTACAACGATAAGGCTCTAATACATAACTCTTAATCTTGAGCTTAAAAGTTATAGAAATACTATAAGCGCATTTCTACTCGTCCAGCTGCACATGTAACAGACCGTCAATTTCAGTAAAGTGTTTAGGCTGTCATATTTACAGAGATACCTGAGTTGTTCGATATACTCCGGGAATTGATGTCTCTTAATTACGCTATCACTTGATATCTCCTGAAATTAAATAGTTTGCTGAAAATACAAAATCATTATAGAATATGCTTAAGATGTTTTAATGAGTAAATAGTTGACGAATTCTAACATAAAACATCGTCAGCTAGTTTCGGCAGCGGCCTTATATTGAATATTTTCTTCAACTCATCCCTGTTTTTTTCTTGTAAAACAAGATCAAATCCCGGTTCTTATGCCCAAGTGCATTTCCCATTTACACTATCACGAGTTATACGGTAAGAACATAACATAACAGGGTGTATGCAGGGGTTATATGCAAACCCATTGAATGCAATAATGAATTTTTGCCCCGATCCGACAAAAGGGGCAAATAAATTATGTTAAAAACATTTTAGAACTGAGACTATTCAAACAAAATGTTGAATATCTGAAGTAAATGTTTTCTATGTGAAAAGAAATCCTAATGGGAGCAAAAACATTGGGGAAGATATTCTGAGAGATTTTCAATTTCAAAAAGATAAATAATCAAGTTAGATTATCAAGAAAATCTATAATCGTCTTTAGAACTGAGACTATTCAAACAAAATGTTGAATGTCTGGAGAAAATGGTTTCCATTTGAAAAGAAATCCCAATGGAAGCAAACGAGTAGGGCAAAAAAAATTGAGAATGCTGCTGGTTTTTAAGCGGGAGATGGGCGAGATCAGAAAGATATTATTTCCGGAAAGAATAATAAGAATAAAGAAATTGAAGAATTGAAGAACTGAAGAATAAATGGAAAATTATAACCAGAAAATGGAGCAGACAATGCTAGTGTCATGGTTTTTGCAGGGGAGCAAAAACACACGCCACAATACGCATTGCAGCTCATTTGAGTCGTTACCTGGCCCGTTGGGCTGAGAATTATTTTTTTGTATAACTGCTATTTTAAA
>CAZMOX010000077.1:0-11891 GCA_964567895.1 uncultured Spirochaetales bacterium
AATAATAGTACGATTGATTTAGGACTAGGAAAACTCGGCTTGGGTGGATTGATTGATGGCATTAATAATCTGGTTGATCTTGCAGGAAAGCTTGAGGAAGCAGGCGGAGGCATCAGAAAAGAAGGAGAAATTCATTTTGGTGATCTGGGCAAAAATGAAAATCCGTTAAAAGGAGTGTTTGGATTTTCCGTAAATACAGCTGCTGGGGGAACCCCCAGAGTGGAACCCTTTGGCAATATTAAAAAAACTGCTAAAGGTCCAGTAGTAAAAGAAGAGAGAGAGCCCATTACTGATATTTTTGATGAAAAGAACGAAATAATTATTATGGTGGAAATGCCGGGAATTACTGAAAATAACATAAAAATTGAGGTAACAGGAGACATTCTTGAATTATCAGCAAAAGATGGAAAAAGGAACTATCGAAAAGAAATTTTACTTCCTTTAAAAGTCAAAACTGAGAACTTAAGTTCGAATTATAACAATGGGATTCTTGAAATAAAAATTAAAAAGTAGAACTTAATATCACACTGCTCTAATTTTTTAAAGATAGAAATATGCAGGTACTGGAGTAATAGATGAAACTGGTTTTTTTTGGAGGAAAAGGCGGCGTAGGAAAGACTACCTGTGCAGCAAGTGCAGGATTGTATTATTCCGGGAAAAACATGAAAACCTTGATCATCAGTACAGATCCAGCACATTCCTTGTCAGATAGTATGGGACAGATTATAGGGAATTCCATTACAGCTATAAAAGGAGTAGATAATCTATACGCTTTAGAGGTAGATGCTGAAAAAGTGCTTTCTACGTTCAAAATTGAATATGAAGATGAACTCAGAACTATTTTAGATACCTCGACTTATCTGGATAACGAAGACATTGATTCCATGTTACAGTTGTCAATGCCTGGAATGGATGAACTGATGGGATTAAAGACAGTTGTTGATCTTATGGAGATAGAAAAATTTAGTGTATATATTGTGGATACTGCCCCTACAGGGCATGCTCTGCACCTGTTGAATTCACCTCATCTTATAGATGAATGGGTGAAGGTTATGGCAAAACTGAGATGGAAATATAGATATATGGTGAAGTCTTTTTCCGGGACCTATGTGTCAGATTCAAGTGATGATTTCCTTATGATGTTAAAAAAGACTGTGAAGAAAATTGAACGACTGCTCAGGGATAACGAACAGAGTGAATTTATAGTTGTGACAAAGCCGGAACCTATGGTAATTCTTGAGACTGAGCGGCTGGTACATAACCTGATTGAATTTGGCATCCCTATTAAACGAATAATAATTAATAATGTTGCACTGTCAGAAGGGTGTCAATTTTGTAGGGATAGAATAAAATCCCAAAAAAAATATATAGATATCATATTCGAAAAATTCAAACATCATCAAATAATAAAAGTTCCACTTCAGGCGCAGCCTGTTAGCGGGATTAGTTCACTTGAGAAGGTTAAGAATATTCTTTTCGATAAAGTGCTTTAAAAGGGAGTTGCAAATTGGCCCAAATGACCGAAAAACTAATATTGAAAGTTAAGGAATCTCTATCTAAAGATGTAGGAAGGGCTATTGCAAGAATAGATCCTGAAAATATGACGTTACTCAAATTAAAAATCGGTGACATTGTTGAAATAGAGGGAAAAAAGAAGACTCCTGTAAGGATTATGCCTTGTTATATTGAAGATCGCGGGCAAAGTATTATCCAAATAGATGGTTTAATCAGAGAAAATTCACAGTGTTCTATCGATGAGAAGGTAGTAATTAATACTATCAGGTATGAACTAGCCTCAATGGTAACCCTTCTGCCTTTAACATTTTCCAGTGGGCTTCAGGAGAAGGATACAAAATATATTGGGTCTCTGGTTGAAGGGCAACCGGTCGTTACCGGGAACAGAATAAGAGCTACTCTTTTTGGATCAAAATCTTATGACTTCAAGGTAGCGGATACTTCACCAAAAGGGGTTGTGCTGATAAATAAAAATACTACCATCAGAATGGAGGAGGATACACAGAAATTAAATGGATCTATAAGAATTTCCTATGAAGATATAGGAGGTCTCGGACCACAAATTCAGAGAATCAGGGAAATGATCGAACTGCCATTAAGATACCCGCAGGTCTTTGAACGACTGGGAATTGAACCCCCCAAAGGAGTGTTTCTTTATGGGCCTCCCGGGACAGGAAAGACCTTAATCGCACGTGCAGTAGCACATGAAACCGATGCCTATTTTACTCATATTTCAGGACCTGAAATTATTGGAAAATTCTACGGTGAAAGTGAGGAACGTCTGCGTGGAGTGTTTAAAGATGCGAAAAAGCATGCACCTTCAATAATATTTATTGATGAAATAGATGCTATTGCTCCCAAAAGAGAAGATATGGGAGGAGAAAAGCAAGTTGAAAGGCGAGTGGTAGCACAGCTTCTCTCATTGCTTGATGGATTGGAGTCCAGAGGGCAGGTAATTGTAATTGGTGCTACGAATATTCCCAATACCATAGACCCGGCATTAAGAAGACCCGGCCGGTTTGACAGAGAAATATCTGTATCCATACCCGATAAAAATGGAAGACTGGAGATACTTCAGATTCATACAAGGGGTTTGCCTTTGGCTGATGATGTAAGTCTGGAGGAATTATCTTTTATTACACACGGCTATGTAGGAGCCGATCTTGAATCTCTTGCAAGAGAAGCTGCGATGGTAGCCCTCAGGAAAATACTTCCTAAAATTGATTTTGAAATGGCTGAAATTCCCTATGAAACGTTAATGTCATTGCAAATTGTTATGGACAATTTTCATGAGGCAATGAAGGAAATTGAACCTTCAGTACTCCGGGAAGTATTTGTCGAAGTCCCGAATGTCAGATGGGATCATGTAGGAGGGTTGGAAAACATAAAAGAAGAGTTGAAAGAAGCAGTGGAATGGCCATTAAAATATGCAGAGCTCTTTAAAGTGACAAATACGAAACCTTCAAAAGGAATTCTGCTCTATGGAAAACCGGGAACAGGTAAAACACTTTTAGCAAAGGCTGTTGCCAATGAGAGTGGCGTCAATTTTCTCTATGTAAAGGGTCCAGAACTGATTAATAGGTATGTCGGGGAATCTGAGCGTGGAGTAAGGGAGATTTTTAGAAAGGCAAGACAGGCTACTCCAGTAATACTTTTTCTGGATGAAATAGACAGTCTTGTACCCAAAAGAGGAGCCGGTTCATCAGATTCGCAAGTCACAGAACGAGTTATCAGCCAGATTTTAACGGAAATGGACGGCATTGAAGAGCTTAAGGGAGTTCTGGTTTTGGCGGCTACTAACAGAAAAGATTTAATTGATCCTGCTTTATTGAGAAGTGGAAGATTTGATCTGATACTTGAATTGCCCGTACCGGATGAACAAACCAGAAAGCAGATTTTTAAGGTGCATACAACGAATATGGTTACAGATCCTGATGTGGATTTTACCATGATGGCCAGAGAAACAGAAGCTATGGTTGGAGCTGATATCGAATTCATTTGTCGTAAAGCTTCTTTATTTGCTATTAGAGAAATCATTGAAAACAATTCATTCGTGTCTGAGGATTTGCAAAAATGTTTTAAAGTCTCGGAAAAACATTTTGAAAAAGCAATTAACCTGGTTAAGACTCAAAATAGCATTAGGTAATGGTTGGAGAAATATGGGTGAACAAAATATGGTAAAAGAGAAAGGCATGTATATATACGGAATTATTCCAAAGAACCCTGATCAGAAAAACTTATCTGAGATTGGTGACGATAGGGCGTACTTGATTAGCGGCAGATATTTCTCTGCTCTGGTTACTGAATCAGAAATAGTCGATTATACCCAAATGTCAAAAGAAGTTATTACCGAACAGTTATTGCTGCATCAGAAAACCATTGAGGATGCTATGAATTTGGGGAATACCATTGTTCCTTTTAAATTGGGTACGTTTGCTAAGAATGAGCATGAGGTACAACAGATTTTACATATAAATTCTGATCTGCTAGAGGGCATAATCGAAAAAGTAACTGACAAATTTGAATTGAATATTGTTGTTGTCTGGAATAACTTCCCTTCTATTCTTAAGAAAATTAGTGAAGAAGAAAAGGAAATCAGTGAGCTTAAAGAAAGTCTTAAATCCAAATCAAGGCAAATGACTGAAGAGGATCAGATACAGATTGGGCGTATGGTAGAACTCGCACTTAGAGAAAAAAATAACATATATTTCGAAAGGATATTTGATGCTTTAGTGCCTGCATATCCGGATGTCAAGATTCATGAAACAGTATTAGATCAAATTGTTTTCAATGCAACCTTTCTTCTAAATAAACAAAATCAAGAACCTTTTGTTGAAAAACTTACTCAGTTAAGTGCTGAATTTAACGATGCATTAAATTTTAGATATATAGGTCCTCTTCCCTGTTACAGTTTTTATTCTATTGAAGTAAAGAAGACATGTTTCTCAGAGCTGGATCAGGCAAGAAAAAAACTCAGGCTACAATATTCTGCTACGAAAGATGAGATCAAGAAAGCCTATAAAAACATGGCTTTTTCCTTGCACCCTGACCGAAAAATTGAATCTCATGGTAGTGGTAGTGAGGAAGAATTTAATGAGATCAACAGAGCCTATAATGTACTTATTGATTATTGTTCTTTTGCTAAAGTTTCTAAAAAAAGACAATATTCTTTTCTTGAGGAAGACATCAATAAAAATTCATTCTTTATAAAACTCAGGAGTTGATATGGAAAATGAAGGGAAATACATCTATTGCATTATTCCTACTAAGCATGACAGAAAATTCGGCCCAATAGGAATAGGCGGGAGAGGTGATGAGGTTGTGACCATAGGATATGAAGGTCTTGCAGTGGTAGCAAGCAGTCATCCTATGTCAAAATTTGTGGTAAATCGGGAAAATTTGCTGGCTCATGAAACAGTGATTGAAGAAGTTATGAAGGAGTATGAAAGTGTACTCCCTGTCAGATTTGGTACAATTGCAACTACCGCTGATGTAATAAGAACTCTACTTATCAGGAGATACAAGGAATTCAATAATCTTTCTTTGGAAATGAGAAATCTTATTGAATTAGGGGTAAAAGGGTTGTGGACAAATATGAGTATAATTTTCAAAGAGATTGAAGAATCCAATGACAATCTAAAAATAGAGATGGAAAGGCAGCAAGCTCTCGGCGGGAAAGATAGTAAGACGATAGAGAAAATCGGAAAGATGGTAAAAGATGCACTGCAAAGTAAAAAAAATGAGGAAACAGAAAGGATAGTTGAAGTGTTAAAAGAGGCATCATATGATTACAGAGTGAACAGTACTTCAGGTGATGAGTATTTTATGAATGGTGCGTTTCTGATTTCCAAAGGAAGGGAGAAAGAATTTGATAATCTTATGGATGATTTATGTAAAGAATATGACAGCAGGATAAGATTTAAATATACTGGCCCGCTTCCTGTTTTTAATTTTATGAATATTGCCATACATCCTGAAGAATGGGAACAGTAACATGCTAGATATAGAGAATGAAGGAAAGTACATTTATTGTATTATAGCATCTGAATTTTCCAGGGAATTTGATATCTCCGGTATTTTAGAAAGGGGTGATACTGTTTACAGTATTTGTACCAATGGAATTGCAGCAGTTGTAAGTAATGCCCCTTTAAAGAAATACAAGACTTCAAGAGAAAATCTCATGACACATGAAAAAGTTATTGAGGAAGTTATGAGAAACCACACGACCCTGCCTGTAAGATTTGCAACAGTTGCAAAGCATGAGGATAGAGTGAGAGAAATACTTTGTAAGGATACTGCCAAATTCAAGGATCTACTGGCAAAGTTTGATAATAAAAAGGAAATTGGACTAAAAGTTATCTTTCGAGAAGATGTCATTTATAATCATATTCTTGAAAAATATGAGGAATTGAGAAAATTAAAGAAAATAATACTTACTTTACCGTCTGAAAAAAGTCATTATCAGCGGATGAAAATAGGAGAAATGGTTGAATCTGCTTTAAAGAAAGAAGTTGAGTTGTTAAGGGATGAAATTCTCAAGATACTTTCCCCTTTGGCGGTGGAAGTAAAAATGAATAGGACTTTTGGTGAAGTGATGGTGATAAACGCAGCTTTTTTAGTCGAGAATGATAATTTGGAGGATTTTGACGGTAAAATTGAAGATATCAATACAAAATATGGTGAATTGGTTAGAATTAAATATGTTACTGTGGTACCACCATTTAATTTTGTCAATTTAAGGATTCAGGTATAGGAAATTTTTATGCTAATAATTAAAGGGGTAATCTGGCTGGCAAAAAAAATTAATGAGGTGGCAGAAAATGAGTTTTCAGGACGGGGTTCAATAAAAGAAAAGCTTATGGAACTGCAGCTGCGTTATGAATTAGATTTAATAAGTGAAGAGGAATATATTGCACAAGAAAGTGAATTGCTTGAGCGATTAAATATAGGTGCAAATGATGATGATGAAGATGAAGAGGATGAAGAATGAATACGGATGCTAGCTACCTGTATGTATACTGTATCACGAAAGAACCTCCCAGGCTTACTAATCTTACTGATCTAGTAGACTCCATCGATTTTCTTCAGTTCGGGAATCTTTATGTAACAATCAGTTATGTTGATAAAGATGATTTTACTCAGGAAATCCTGAAAAAGAATCTACAGAACCTTGAGTGGGTGAGTAAGTATGTGATAATCCATGAGAAAGTAATAGAAACTGTTATGAAGGATACTTCAGTGATTCCTTCCCAATTTGCTACAGTTTTTATTGATAAGAAAAACCTGGAAGGTTTTATGGAAAAACATGCTGGTCATCTAGAGGAAAAACTCATCTATTTGGAGGGAAAAGAAGAGTGGGGCGTAAAGATTTATTGTGATGTTGAGATTTTAAGAAATGTTAGCAAAGTATCTGATAGGATACTGCTGTTTGAGCATGAGATTACTCTATCTTCCGTTGGAAAAGCATATCTATTAAAAAAGAAAAAAACTAAAATACTTCAAGAGTTAGTTGATGAAACTATTTCAACGTACAGAACTTTATTTCGAGATAATTTGGCAGAACATAGCTTTGATACACAGATAAATGAATCGTCCAAGGAATCATTGAAAGAGAAAAATGATGAAATGATTTTGAATGCTGCTTTTCTTGTGGGTAAAAGTGATGTTGGAAATTTTATTACGGAGGTGGAAATTCTTAAGAAGGATTATAATTCTAAAGGGTTTAATTTCGAATGTGTTGGCCCATGGCCCCCCTATAATTTTAGCAGCTTAACTCAGAGGTAGGAAAAATTTGGATGAATTAGATATTAAAACAAAAAATGTCACTATTTTAGAAATTCTGGATAGGGTATTGGATAAAGGTGTAGTTATTTCAGGGGATATTGTTATTTCTGTCGCAGATGTAGATCTTATATATTTAGGACTTCGTGCATTGTTGAGTTCAGTAGAAACGATGGAGAAATTAAAGGGTATGTACTGATGAAGAAAGATACATTTCCGAAAAACACAACACCATTAAAAAAAATCTATATTTATTGCATTATTTCCCACGATAGTGATGCAGCTGCATATATAACGGATGTTTCTATGAGCAGTCGTAAAGTGTTCTTTATCAAATATAAAGATGTTGCAGCTGTTGTCAGTGAAATTGAGACAGTTGGTACAATGGATACACAAGTGGAGAATTATGCGGTGATACATGAAGAAATATGTGAATTACTGATGGAGAATTATACAGTTCTTCCAATGAGATTGATGACAATTGCCATGGGGAATGAAGGTGTTCTGAGAATTTTGGAAGAGCACTATTCTGCATTGCAGGAAAATATTAAAAGACTTTCACAAAAAGTGGAATTTGGTATTAAAGTTTTATGGCCTGCTACAAAAATAAAAAAGCAAATTAACCTTGTTATTGAAAAAGAGAGATGTAGAAAAGAAGAACTTGTTGCTGGTGAGTCTTTTCAAAAAGTGTATATGAAAAAAAAACTTGATTTGCATAGGAATGAAAAAGCATTTTGGGAAGAAGCTGAAAAATATATTACACAAATCGATGATTTTATTTCAGTGTTTGCTGTAGAAAAAAAATTGAAAAAACTACAGACAGAGAAACTACTTTTAAATGCGGCATATCTGGTAAAAAAAGATATGCAAAAAGAACTTACACAGGCTTTCAAAAAACTAAGAATTATTCAACCTGATCTTGAATATCAGTTCAGTGGTCCATGGCCTCCCTATAATTTTATTAAAATGAAAAATAACCAAAGTTTAGATCAAGATTCCACTATTTTAAATTTTGTAAATACAATTCTTACAAAATAAAGGTTTTAAGATGATGAATATCAATGAGAGAGTTGAATCGGATCACCCAGAAGGTTTTATTGAGGAAATTGAAAAAATTCAGAACATCCTCCCAAGAAAAATTGATGCTAATCCAAAGAACGCGGAAAAAGGACTTGCTAAACTGGTTCTTACGCTAATTGAACTGATCAGACAACTATTAGAGAAACAAGGTATGAGAAGAATGGATGCAGGGTCTCTATCAG
Source organism: uncultured Spirochaetales bacterium (assembly GCA_964567895.1). GTDB lineage: Bacteria > Spirochaetota > Spirochaetia > JABMQR01 > JABMQR01 > JABMQR01. The sequence continues at coordinate 8,559 of CAZMOX010000077.1, forward strand.
AAGATGAGATAGAAAAGCTTGGTGAAACTTTCATGAAACTGGAAAGTAAAATGGAAGAACTAAAAGCTGTTTTCAATTTGAAAGATGATGATCTGAATCTCAATTTAGGACCTTTGGGAGATTTAATGTAATGCAGAAGTCTGTGACCGCTTTTGCCAATCTCAATAAAATTTGTGAAGAACATGCATATCGGGTACTCGTCGAGGCAATGAATGAAGGAGCAGCCCTACTGGCGGCTGATAATAGTATCCTCTACTGCAATGGTAACTTAGCATCACTGATCAAGACACCAATGGAAAAACTCACCGGCGCCCCATTCCGTTCCCTGCTTACGCTATCTTCCCTTCTGCTTTTTGATTCTTTCACTGATAGAGATAATTATAAATGTGAACTTACTCTTTCAGCCACTGACGGTATCAATATCCCGGTCTGTTTTTCTGCAAGTATTTACAGGGCAGGCGATATTGAAATGACCTGTATAGTAGTGACAGATTTGAGCAAACAGAAACGTGACGAAGAAATCCTGGCTTCAGGAAAACTATCCAATTCAATTATTGAGCAGGCAAGCGAGATAATTCTGGTGTGTGATGAGGCTGGAATCATAAGCCGTATCAGCCGGATGGCACAACAAATACTTGGTGGTAACCTTCTACATCGACACTTTGATGAACTGCTCTCTTTTTTCACCGATCCCGATAATCAGTCTTTATCTTTCTCAGATATTACAAGTGAAGAGACTAAGAAAAACATTGAAGTCAGAATGAACCGGAAAGACGGGGTGGAATTCATCTTTCTTCTTAGTACCAGCACGTTAAAAAATATTGAAGGTGACATCCTGGGAAGGATAGTTATTCTTACTGACATCACTGAGAACAGGCATGCTGAGTCAGCTCTGGCAGCCTCAGAAATTCGCTACCGGCGTCTCATTGAAACTGCCCAGGATGCTATATTAATTCTCGATGGAAACACAGGACAGATCCTGGACGTCAACCCGTTCGCCCTTGACCTGCTTGGCTATACTCAAGATGAATTAATGGGGAAGAATCTATGGGGAATTGGTGATTTACAAGATACTCTGGCAAGTAAAATTTCTTATAAGGAACTACAGGATAAAAACTATATTCGTTTTGATCACTTACCGCTTATCACCAAAGAAGGAAAACAAATTGATGTGGAAGTTATAGCTAACGCATATCAAGTAAACAAAAAAAGAGTTTTTCAGTGTAATATACGTGATATTACTGAACAGAAGAGAACTGATGAAGAACGGGAGAAAACAGTCAGGCTTGAATCGGTAGGCATCCTTGCCGGGGGAATTGCCCATGACTTCAACAACATTCTTACCGGAATACTGGGAAACGTCCAACTGGCAAATAGTTTTATAGAAACCAATGAAGTAGATACGGCTAAAGAAATGCTGATTGAAGCAGAAAAGGCTTCATTCAGGGCGAAGGACCTTACACAACAGCTGCTTACCTTCTCAAGAGGTGGAACCCCAGTGAAAAAACTGATATCCATCAATAAGTTGATAGAAGAATCAGTTTGCTTTGTCCTGAGAGGGTCTGATATTAAACCTGAATTTTCCTTTCCAGATAATCTGTGGACAGTGGAAGCTGACGAAGGGCAGTTTACCCAGATATTCAGTAACCTGGTTATAAATGCCGACCAGGCCATGCCCAATGGCGGAATAATTTATATAAGAGCCAACAACATGGTCATAGGGACAAAACAACACCTGCCTCTGCCTGAAGGAAACTACGTGATGATAGACATAGAAGACCACGGTACCGGTATACCAAGAAGTCATTATTACAAAATATTCGACCCTTACTTCACTACTAAACAGAAGGGGAGCGGTCTGGGTCTGGCCACTACGTATTCTATCGTGAAAAGTCATGGAGGCCATATCACTTTCGACTCTCAACTAGGGATAGGGACGACTTTCCACATGTACCTGCCTGCTTTCAAGAAGAAAATCATAAAAGAGAAGAAAGCTGCCGCAATCAAAACCCTGGCAGTAACTTCGGGACGCATCCTGATAATGGATAACGAGGAAACAATTCTTGCGCTTCTAAACAAAATGCTGATTAATGCTGGCTATAAAGTAGAACTCACCAGAAATGGGGATGATGCAATAGAACGGTATACCGAAGCTAAGATCTCTGAAAACCCATTTGATGCGGTTATTCTGGATCTGACCGTACCGGGAAGTATGGGGGGAAAAGAGACGATTGCGAAATTGCTTGAGATAGACCCCCGAGTTAAAGCAATCGTGTCCAGCGGTTACTCGAATGACACCATTGTAGCTAACTATAAGAATTATGGCTTTAGTGGTATAGTAAACAAGCCGTACCACATTGAACAAATGCAGGAGACGCTGCGTAATGTACTGGCCGACAAGTAATTTGCATTAGGTATCAATGCAGAATGGTGTGAGAAGTTTTTCACTCCCTAATTATTGATATTCAGATTTATTATCTTCCGGTAAAGTGTTTTTCTATTCATTTGTAGAAGCTCGGCGGCTTTTGTTTTATTATTTTTAGTATGGTTCAGAGTATTTATTATCAGCTTTTTTTCGATATTGCAGGTAACGGATTTAAATGAATTATTATCCATTTGCACGGATTTTTCACAGGTGATGTCTGGTTTGAATGCAGTGATTTGTTGTGGCAACTCATTATAATTGATAGTGTCAAATTCAGCAAATAATACGGCCATTCTCACGACATTTTTCAGTTCTCTTACATTTCCGGGCCAGGAATAATTTATCAGCAACTTAAGTGCCATGGGAGAAAAACTCTTCACTTGTTTTTTAAATTCATTGTTAGCTCTTACTATGAAGTAAAATAGTATTTCTGGAATATCAGTTTGCCTCTCTCTCAGAGGAGGAATGGAGATGGTGAATTCATTTAATCGATAATAAAGGTCTTCACGAAACTTTTTTTGATGAACTGCACTAATAATATTAATATTGGAAGCAGTTATTATCCGAATGTCTAAAGGGATAGCTTTTGCCCCCCCCAGATGCCAGATCTTTTTTTCCTCAATTACACGGAGAAGTTTTGTCTGGGCTGATTCAGAAAGATTAGTAATCTCATCCAGAAAAAGTGTACCTCTGTTTGCTTGTTCGATTTTCCCTTTATGCGTAGTGTTCGCATTGGTAAATGCACCTTTTTCGTAGCCAAAAAGTTCACTTTCAATCAAGTTTTCTGGTATAGCGCCACAATCTATAGGAATAAATGGCTTGTTTTTCCTGGAACTTTCCCGATGGATTATTCTTGCGAAAAGTTCTTTACCACAACCACTTTCTCCCTGAAGAATAACTGTTGTGTC
>CAZMOX010000078.1:0-11769 GCA_964567895.1 uncultured Spirochaetales bacterium
TTATCTATCTTCCTATAGATGATAACAATACAGCTCATAACATGTACCTCAATGGGGAAGCAGACTGGAACAACTCATTACCTCTGAACCAAATGGATGCAGTTAAACTGAGAGACGACTATCAGAAGGCTCCTTACATAGGAACATACTACTACCTCTTCGAGAATACTACTCCTCCAACAGACGATGTTCGTGTAAGAAAAGCACTGTCAATGGCTATCGACAGACAGTCACTTGTAGATCTTATTACCAGGGGCGGACAGCTTCCTGCATATGCCATGGTTCCAGGCATGGCTGGGTTCCCAACAAAAAACTATTTTGAGGAAGATGTTGATGTAGCAAGAGCTCTTCTCGCAGACGCTGGTTATCCGAATGGACAGGGCTGGCCGGAAGGCATCCAGATTCTGTACAACACCTCTGAAGGCCACAAGAAAATTGGTGAATACATTCAGCAGCAGTGGAAAGAGAACCTGGGAATCGATGTTGAACTGATCAACATGGAATGGGGAACATACTTTAAAAACAGACGTACACATGACTTTGTAATATCAAGAGCTGGGTGGATTGGAGATTATCCGGATCCAAACACAATGCTTGATATGTTTATCACCGGCGGTGGTGGAAATGACGGTCAGTACAGCAACGCTGGTTTTGATGCAGCAATAAACAAAGCTGCAAGAATGGAACCAGGAACAGCACGTTATGATGTACTTCGTGAAGCTGAAGATTATTTCATCGGCGAAGACATGGGTGTAATGCCTATCTATTTCTTCACATCAAACAATTTAATTGACCTTGATGTATGGGGCGGATGGTATGTAAACGTAATGGACTACCACCCAACAAAAGACATCTATCTGAAATAATTAATACAAACAAAAATAGTATTATAGGAGCTGTCTTTCGAGGCAGCGTAAGCGTCAAATAAAGGGGCTGTTGTAAAAGTCAGAAAGGACTTAAGTAACAGCCTTTATTTACTAATAAATTTGGAGCTATTTGCTAAAACGAGTGGGGTAAACATCATACCATTACCTTCTACCACGAAACTGAAATGCATGGTGGAATTGAAACAAGGAGAAAAGCCATGTCAATTTTCACTATAGTTGACCTCCCTGTCACTGCAATCTTGACCCCCTGAAAATCGGTATTTTGACCCCCTAAGCAACCATCAAATATCCTTCAGCAATGGAGGGAATGATGGATCAAAGGGAGTTAGCTATGTAGACTAGAAGAGGCAGTAAAAGCACTATTGGACAATACTCCAATTAAACAAATTGCCCGTCAGCAGAAGATTGCAAAGAATACCGTGAAGAAGTATCGCAATCAATTAAAAGATCTCCAGGAACGTAATTTCCATCAGTTTGAAGAGGATTTTCTCTATCAATATTTATAAATATTTCACTCATGCTGTAATTTGATATCATTTTTACCAGGTATTGGAATTACTTTCCGTTCTAAAGTCCGACAGACTGCTAGAAGTAGGTATCTGGAATCGACTATTCTCAATTTCAAATCTAAGATGAGATATAACGAGCAGGAGTTGGGGTTGAGCGATTCCTAATCAAAAGTTGTGTATGTGTACCTCTTTGTTGAAGAAAAAAACAAGGTGGTTGGGAAGTAATGAGGAATGGGGTCTGTAACAATTGAGATAGTTATAGATTTGGCTATGTTTTGTTTGAATCATTTGACGACGTACAGTTAATAGCACTCAATAGATACCTATTAATCTCAGGCAATAAATTATCAATAACGGGAATAGCGATACATACCTATAAAATACCTATAAAACACCTACACAAAACACTTGACAATACAAATAATATAGGCATAAATTGATATAAAGGTTATTATACAAGGAGAAAAATTATGAAAAACCAAAAAATCACCTATGTTATACTCGCTGTGTTATTATTTTCCGTTTCACTATTCCCTTTATTTTCTTCAGGGGCACAAGAGGAAAACCTGGAACCATTTGTTTATAAAACTATTGGTCCTCAGGGAGAAGCTCCTACTAGTTATGAAAATGTGTCTTTAACTGAAGATGAGATTAGAATGGTAAAAAATGGTAACTACAAAGTTGCCATATTAATGCACACCTCATCCGACTGGGCTTCTGCCGTAATTGCGGGAGCTAAAGGGATGTTTGCCGATTTGGGTATTGAGGTTGTAGCAGTTACCGATGCAGAGATGGATCCTAATAAACAAAGAACTGATATTGAGACAACTCTTGCTTTGAAGCCGGACATTCTGGTTACTCTGGTACTCGACCCGGTAAGTGGCTCTGTGGCTTTAAAACAGGCTATAGTTGCAGGAGTAAAAGTTGTGTTGATCAGTAACCTGCCAAATGACTTTACACATGGTGTTGATTATGCCGGAATTGTAACAGATGATCTATTTCAGATGGGACAGGCTACAGCTGAAATGATAGGAGAATTTTTAGGAGGCAAAGGCGATGTAGCCCTAATGTATCATGATGCAAATTATTATGTTACAAATCAGAGGGATAAAGCTGTTGAAGCTGTTCTTAAAAGAGATTATCCTGGAATTAATATTGTAACAAAAAAAGGTATTGCGAATCCAAGTGATGGTGATGTCATTGCCTCAGCAATATTAACTCAGTTCCCTTCAGTTGATGCAATCTATGCTCCCTGGGATACAATCGCCGAAGGTGTTGTGGCAGGAGTCAGGGCTGCAGGTAAAGATAATGTAGGGGTTTTTACAATGGATCTCGGTGCAAATAATGCAATGGATCTGGTTAAAGGTGGAAATATGAAAGGTATGGTTGCAGACCTTCCTTTTATTCTAGGTGAAACTCTGGCCAAGATGGGAGCATTGAGTGTTTTGGGAAAAGAAACCCCACCATTTGTAACTGTTCCAGCAATTAAAGTTACCCGTGACAATATTGAAACTCAGTGGGAACGTTCATTAAATAGAGCTCTTCCTGCAGATGTACTAAAAGCAAAAAATTAAAATAAAAGGTAAAATGAATACCGCGAAGAGGAATCCCGATCGCGGTATTCATCCAAGGAAAGAGTATGAGTGAATATTCTATAAACGCTTCAGGGATAAACATAAGTTTTGATGGTGTACAAATTCTTAATGATGTTGATTTTAAGGTAAAAACAGGAGAAGTTCATGCACTGGTGGGTACCAATGGTGCTGGAAAATCTACTCTTGTTAAGATAATCAACGGGGTTTATAAAAAAGACTCCGGTAGAATTTCATTGTTTGATAAATCCTCTGATTATGACACTCCCGAAGGAGCATTGCAGGCAGGAATTGCCATGGTGTTTCAGGATCTGAGTCTAATTCCGAGTTTAACTGTAGCACAGAACATTTTTCTTCAGACTCATCCGTACCGAAAAGGGCTATTAATTGATGACAAAAAAGGTAATGAGAAAGCTATAGAGCTCCTGGCTCTGATTGGTGTGGACACGGAAATTAGTCCATCTGACAGAGTGGAAGATTTAAGTGTTGGTAAACAACAGATTATAGAGATAGCCAAGGCTCTTTCTCACAACCCTAAAGTCCTGATTTTAGATGAGCCGACTGCTTCACTTTCCAGTGTTGAGATTGAGTGCCTTTTTGATGTAATTATGACACTTAAGAGGAAGGGAATATCGATTATATATATTACCCACTATCTGCAGGATATCTTTAAAATTTGTGATAGCCTGACTTTGTTACGTGATGGAGAAGTAGTTTTCAGAGAAGAGACCACTGAAATAGACCTTAAATTTCTAGTTGATGCTATGGCTGGTGGTGAATCTGAAACAATTTCATGGAACCGGAATAAGGCTAAACGGAAGGGAACTCCTATATTGGAGATCAAAAATCTTACTACAAATAAGATCAATAATATCGACTTAAAAATATATCCAGGTGAAATAGTTGGTATAGCAGGTCTGCTTGGCAGTGGTCGTTCTGAATTGCTGCAGGCTCTTTTTGGAATAGACAAACTTAAAAATGGTGAAATCTTGGTTGAGGGTAAATCTGTAATTGTTTCTTCATCATCAAAAGCTATCGATGAAGGGATAACTTTGGTTCCTGGAAATCGAAGGGAACAGGGACTAGTTCTGGATTTTGCCGTACAGGATAATATCGTATTATCCATTATTAACAGATTAAAGAAATTTGTTATTGTTGATAAAGTAAAAATTAGAAATATAGTCAATCACTATATAAAATCCCTCAATGTAAAAACTCAGGGTCCTGATCAAAAAGTAAGATTCCTATCAGGAGGAAATCAGCAAAAAATTGTTGTTGCAAAGTGTCTAGCCAGTGATTCAAAGATTTTACTACTTGACGACCCCACTTTTGGGGTGGATATACATGCAAAACATGAGATTATGAAAATTATCATCGACTATGCCTCTAAAGGTAATGGAGTATTGTTTGTTTCTTCTGAATTCAATGAAATTGCAGGTTTTTGTGATTCTATCTATATAATGAAGAAAGGCAGTATTACCGAGTTCTTGTCCGACAGTGTAAGTGAAGACGAATTGTTATACAAAGTGCAGTGATAAGACAAAAGGATAATGAATAAATAAAATGACAAATAAAATAAGAGAGATTAAATGGCGGGAACATGTAATCTACTTCATCTTTACAGGTATTATCCTGTTGTTTTCTATTCTGCTATTCGACAAAGGATTTTTAACTGGTTCAAACTTGATGAATATTGCCCGGCAGACCGCTATGATATCAATAATGGCAGTTGGAATGACATTTGTTTTAGCTGCAGAAGAGATTGATCTTTCTTTTGGAGCAGTGGTAGCCCTTGCTTCAATAATAACTGCCCAGGTTCTAAGAGCAACTGGAAGCATAATATTGGCTGTAATTGCAGGACTTGTTATAGGTGCAGTTATTGGAGTTATCAATGGATTATTTGTAGCTAAAGTAGGAATACCTTCATTTCTGGTGACTCTTGGTATGAGTGGAATTATCCTTGGTATTGCCCGCTGGGTGAGTCATCTACAATCAATTCCAATAAATAATGATGTTTTTACATTTATATTTGGATCTGGAGATATAGGTTCGATTTCGGTTTTATTCCTCTGGATGCTTCTCGCTGGAGTGATCGGACACATAGTTTTAAAGAAAACACCTTTTGGGAGGAAAGTTCTGGCTACAGGCGGGAATAAAATATCCGCTCTTTATTCTGGAGTTAAAGTTTCCAGAATGAAGCTCTCAGTTATGGTTATCAATTCTGTTTTAGCTGCCTTTGCAGGAATCCTTTATGCCGGACGTCTTCATGGAGCAAGATATACCCTTGGAGGAAATGAAGTAATGATTGTTATTGCTGCAGTTATTATTGGTGGAACAAGTATGTTTGGAGGTAAGGGTTCAGTTATCGGTTCTGTAATCGGTGCACTGATTATGGGAATCCTTAATAATGGCCTTATTTTGTTGGGACTTTCGGTAGATCAGCAGATGATCTTCAGGGGATTGATAATTATCATAGCCGTTTCTCTAACTATGCGTGAAAAACGAGGTTGATCTGATATGAAAAAATATTCAAAAAATCAAATTAAGGAAATAATAAATAAAATGACTTTGGACTTTAAGGTTGGCCAACTTTTCCTATTGGCCTATCCCGGCAAAGACCCGGAAGTTATTCGCCCCTTAATTGAAAAATACGGAATTTCAGGCTGTTATATCAGTCAGGATAATGCAGAAACATTTGAGGAGGCTGAAACAACTTCTGCTTTACTTCAGAAGATGGGATCTGAAACTCCGCAAAAGATTCCTCTCCTTCTGGGAGTAGATCAGGAGGGAGCATGGGGAGTTCTTGTTCCCGAATCTCATACAGGTCCGGGGAATCTGGCATTAGGAGCAATCCGAAACTCTTCTCTTATTCATGATATGTACGGCGTTTATGGCCAGGAGATGCTTTCTGTTGGATATAATGCTTTACTTGGCCCATGTGCTGATATCAACATAGATCCTCTTTCCCCAATTATAGGAACACGATCTTTTGGTGAGTTCCCTGATCGGGTGGCACATTGTGTTCAGGAGGCTGTAAAAGGTGCTTCAAATACAGGAATATTAACAACTCTCAAGCACTTTCCAGGGCATGGTGGTACCAGCGGCGATACTCACCGAGAGATCCCGAAAGTGGATAAATCACTGGATGAACTTATGAAAGAAGACTTACTTCCTTTTGCGAAAGGGATAGAAGCCGGTGCAGATATTGTTATGACTGCACATATTTGTTTTCCCCAGATCGATCCCGAATATCCTGCAACCATGTCTGCTCCTATCCTTAAGGATATACTCAGAAATAAATTAGGATTTAATGGTGTTATTCTATCTGATAGTATGAATATGGGAGCAATTAGAAAATTTTATAATCCAGCAGATTCTACATTATTAGCCCTCAAAGCCGGAGTCGATATTGTTATGCTGTCAGAAGAGCATTATGACCACAGCGATGATTATCTGCCGAAACAAATCGCCTCACTGGAAATAGTCAAAGAAGCTATTATGGACGGCAGATTACCGGAAAATGAGGTCGATGAGAAGCTTTTCAGAATACTTGAGATGAAGCTTAATCATATGAAAGTAAAAACAACATCCCGGACTGAAGATGAAATAAATAAAATAGACCAAATCGAATCTGATGCAGCCAGAAAAAGTTTTATTCTTCTTCAGAGAGGATTATGGCCCATGCCAACCACAGGAAAAATTATCTGTGTCAATACCACTCCCTGTACAAGTTATACTAATTTGATGAACAGCCGTGGCATTGGTCCAAACCAGAAAAATCCGGCATTTGATAGTTTTAGGAAAACTCTGGAAAAACTTGATAAACAAGTCGAGTTTGTATCTCATGAAGAGGTTTCTGATGATGATTCTGAACTTTTTGCATCAGCCGCAGCAATCATCCTTGTGACTGAAGATTATCCTCTGCCTGGAGAAGACTTTGCAAAAGAAAAACAACAGGAAATGGTACAAAGGATTGCAGGATTGTATGCAAATAAAACCATTATTGTAGGCTTGAGGAGCTCATATGAATTAGCAGGATATCCTGAGGATGTATCTTATCTTTGTTCTTATTCGAGTCGTACCTGCTCCGCGGTTGAAGCAGCGATTTTACTTGCAGGTCGTAAAACAGACTTTAGTGCTAATGCACCTGTAACAGCTCGTGTATAATCCGATGAAGGCAGACATAATATTCTGCCCTCATTTATCATCGTAAAAACCGGGAATTATATAAACCCTGTTATTTAATTATTCTTTATTATAAACTATGGTGGCTATGGTGAAAGACTCAAATAATCATATATTTACAATACTCGAGAATATACTGGAAGAAAAAGAGCAGGCAAAACATCATCAATCTCTACTGGAAAGTGTATTGTCCAAGAATAATATATACTTTCTGGTACTTACAAAAAGAGAAGAGATTGCCTACCACAATATTCCTGACAGATCCAATCTCAATTTATTGTCTGATTGCGAGTATATCCTTGGTATTGGAAATATTGAACAAATCCGGAAATTTATGGAATTTTCGAGAAGTGAATCTTTTGAAATAACTCTGAAAAATAATATTCTCGAATTCACTTTATATACTCAAAAAGAATTTAAAGATATCTTTTTTCTTCAGATAAATTTATTTAATCAGCAAAAAATTTCCCAGCAGATGAAAGATGAGGTTGAACTAGCTCAGACCGAGACCGGTTTGGAAAATATCCAGAACGCATTAAGCCTTCTTGATGAAATAAGAAATCTGGATTCATCAGAGAAAAAAGAAAAACTGAGCCTGGAGATTCAGGATTATTATGTTGAAGGTCTTGAACGGTTAAAGAATACCATTCATGACCCGATAGTTTCTCTCTGTCTTGATATAATCAAAACTAATCTGGAGGAATTTGTCTCTCCTGCCAATTCTATTACTAAATTATATGCTATTCTTACTCCTTCTGAGATACAAATAGCTGAGTTTATTCGTATGGGTAAAACTTCAAAAGATATTGCTGATGCGCTGGATATTGCTCAAAAGACTGTTGAGAACCATCGAAATAAAGTTCGGGATAAACTTGGATTAAAGAATAAAAGCGTAAATTTGCGTTCTTATTTGATGCAGCTTGATACATAATTTACCCCAAACAAATAATTAATTGACGGCAAGGTCAATTTAAAGAATTTCATAGCCCCGTGGTATATTTAAATTCATCCGTGCTTTTGTTTCAGGCTGAATAACAATAATAATGATTATTATTCCCCGTGCTATGGCTTTTTCAACTAATATGGAAAAACTTCCACATTCACCACTGCCGATACTGAAATATGTTCAACTTTATATCAAACTTTCTCCACTCAATATTCAAAATCACTTTCTTAAGTCGTTAAGATATAATTTCACTCTAATGATCCTGAAAAAGGAGAATCAGATATATAAGCGCCATCTTAATCAAAAGAAAGTGCACAATTCTTTGAAACAGAGTGATCGGGTATTTTTGTCACTAATTTCATGACTATCGATACTCTGTTGGAAAAAGGTTCTATCTTCTCATCATGGAAATGGAAATACGGAGAATTGTTCGACATCATTTAACAGAAAATCTATGTAGAGAATTTGTAAAACAAAGAATCTAACTGTTTTCAGAAGATTTTCCGGATAATAAGACGCTGATTTACGATAATGCTCCTCAATTTACATCTATTTATTATGGATGGTATGACATCAGGGGAGTAAATATTTGTTCATCAGCTCCCAATATGAATGCTTTTACAGAGAGAGTCATAGGCAGTATCAGACGGGAAGCACTGGATCATTTTCTCTTGTTTTCAGAGAAACAGATCAGGAACATTATTCTAGAATATGTAGACTATTATAATCATCTGAGGCCACATCAATCCATTGAAGGAATCCCAGAGGGCAATATATCTCTAACCACTAAAAATATCAAAATAGAGCAGATTTTAGGTGGATTGCACTATATCTATTACCCAAGCAGTGCCTGAAAGTCAAAAAACCCATACCACGGGTAGCTTTATATTCTTCTGATTTTTAGTAGCTCTATAATAAAGTTGAACATATTTTCATTATCGGAATGTGGAAATATTTTATCATTTTAGGGTGGGATGAGAAATAACTACACCACGGGCTCTTCCTAAATAAAGAAGGCAAGATTATGCACTGGAACTCCGAACAGAATTGTAAAGAGATAGGTAATAATTCAACCAAAAATCAGTAAATCACATGTCAAAAGGCGTCAATAAAGGTATCAGTGCTCTTTTTGATCAATTTGACCCAATTACACAAATCAACTTAATCTCTTATTCAGAAAGGGCTTAGGCAAAAAAAGCACCTCATTTGAGGTGCTTAAAATGGGACCACAAGGACTTTGAACCTGACCAGACACCGCTGGTGTTTGCTTTAGTAGTTTGAAAGAGAACGGGATTGGGTGGGAGATATCTTGATTGTGGAAAATGCTTTCTGTAAATGAAGTGACAAATGATTAGAACAAAGCTTAGCCAAAGTCTAAGTTGATTTTCAAAATACCCTAGGGCTTTGTTACATGCTGTTACCAGTTATGTGACCAATTGGAAGTAAAAACCAGGCGTAAGCTATAGTAACAGATAGAAACTATTTCTTGACTTTTTTCATCTGTAGTATAAACTTATATAAAGAGATCGAAGGCAGTATAAGTATATATAATACAAGAAATTAGTTTCAGGGACTAGTGAGGGTAACTTCGTGGAGGTCAGAGTCCTCTTCCGGGCACAAAAGAAAAAGGAGATCCAAAGGGTCTCCTTTTTCTTTTGCCCTGATGCAGCACAAGAAAATCTAAGCAGTTTTATGAAAGACCTTGATAAGCAGAAAACCTTTCTTTAAAAAACATCTTACTTGTAAAGCTAATATACCGGTAAAACTGCCAAGGACAAAACCTCTGGTTTTGTCCCGAGGTTCAAGAGTCCGATCTAATCTTTGGCAATTTTATCGAACCTCTTATATTATGTAAATATATTGTACAAAACTAAATTTACATGATATATTAGTTTTATGAAGCAAGAATACATGCGATTGTTGACATTGACTACTGAAGAAACTTTTTTTTTATGGGGTCCCAGGCAATCGGGGAAATCTACTCTTTTGAAAAAGTTTTTTTCAGATGCATACTGGATAGATTTGCTGTTACCGGATGTGTATAGAACCTATCTTACAAACCCTGAACAACTAATTGAAGAAGTTACCCTTAAAGAGATTGAATTTGTGGTTATTGATGAGATCCAAAAAATTCCTCAGCTTTTGGATGTTGTTCACTGGTTAATTGAGAATAGGGGTGTTAATTTTGCATTATGTGGATCCAGTGCTCGTAAAGTAAAAAGAGGTCATGCTAATCTTCTGGGAGGTAGAGGGATAAAATATGAGCTTTATGGATTATCAGCAAGAGAAATTGCAGATGATCTTGATATTATGAAATTACTCAATCATGGGTATATAGCTCCAATATATCAAAGTAACTATCCAAAAAGGCTTCTCAATTCATATATAGCCCACTATTTAAAAGAGGAAATTGCAGCCGAGGGATTAGTGAGGAATCTGCCTGCTTTCTCCGAATTTTTAAATGTTGCAGCACTATCAGATACAGAATTACTAAACTATTCAACCATTGCCAGAGATGTTGGTATAGCCAGCTCATCAATAAAAGGCTATTTTGAAATTTTGTCTGATACTCTACTCGGTCGCTTTTTACCTTCTTATAAAAAGAGACCCAAGCGAAGAATATCAACAGCTCCCAAATTTTATTTTTTTGATGTGGGGGTTGTCAATTTTCTTGCAAAAAGAGGAACAATTCAAACTAAGTCAGAGTTGATAGGAAAGGCTTTTGAAAATTGGATTTTTCATGAATTATGCTGTTATAACTCATATAATGAGAGATTTGCAGAGTTTTACTATTGGCGCTTATCGTCAGGGGTAGAAGTGGATTTTATAGTTAATCATATTGATTGTGCCATTGAATCGAAATCATCTGAAAAAGTCACCTCTCAACATATGAAAGGATTACGGGAGTTGAAAAAGGAGCATCCTGACGTTAAAAAAATGATAATAGTATCAATGGATACACATGATCGGGAAACAGAGGATGGTATCCTTGTACTTTCCTATTCTACATTTCTGGATTATTTATGGCAGGGATTGCTTTTTTAAGGATGAAAGCAGATTCCGGGGCAAATCTGCACCTAATCTTGGCTAAATCTGCCATTTTTCATACAAAACCGAAACCGGTGGCAGGTTTATTCCGGAACAACATTAAATAAGGGAAATTTACTACATACAACAGGGGGTTTTTCGATTGATCCTTCTTTTTTAAAGACTAAAATCAATTTAAAATTTCAATTGCTTGATTTTTATCATCTTGATTGACTTCTTCAAGTGATGGATATCTGATCATCACAGAATAATCATTTAATGGAATTGTTCTTTCCCTCAATTCTGAAATTTGACTATTGTCACAGAAAGAAATTAACTCATCCAGATCATGTGTTCCAGGTGGGCGGATATTGCAGGAATAAAGGTATATCTTTAATGCTGTAATCAAGCCATTCCTTGACTAATTAATTTTTATTCATAATTCTCTTGCATGCTCAATAATTTCTGCTTCCATGGTTAAGGGGAAAGCAGATCTTTCATCAAAGGTTTTTTTATCATAAACAAGGATATCAAGAGAGCTGTGTAACAGAGGATATATCTCTTTCCAGATATTTCTGCTGATTTCAAGTGGTCTCTGTTTAGGGTTTTCAAGGATTATACAA
>CAZMOX010000079.1:0-1556 GCA_964567895.1 uncultured Spirochaetales bacterium
TCCTGATGGTATGGTCCGAATACTGACCGGCGACCTGAAGGCTGGTGATGTCATAGTACTTGTTGATATGGGGTCACTGGTTGAAGGCGAAGACTCTGGATTTAGTATGCCTGGTATGAGAATACCCGGAGCAGGTGGTGGATCAGGCGGGGTGCGGCCTGGAACCGGTGGAGGATTTACCGGTTCCACCGGAGGAGCCGGCAGTGGAACAAAATAGCAGCCTTTCAGTGGCTGACACTGTTATACGATTAGATGAGATCAGGCGATACTATGTCATGGGTGAAAATGTGGTGAAAGCTCTTGATGGTGTCTCCCTTGAGATAAAGCGTGGTGAGTATACGGCAATTATGGGTCCTTCGGGATCCGGAAAATCAACAATGATGCACCTTATCGGCTGTCTGGACACTCCTACAGAGGGGAAAATAAGCATTGATTATGAAGATGTCTCTGATTTGAACGAGACTGAACTCGCTTTCATCAGGAATGAGAAAGTGGGTTTTGTATTCCAGCAGTTCAATCTGCTCTCAAGAATCAGCTCTCTGGAAAATGTTATGACCCCGCTGCTCTATGCGGGGATTCCCGTTAAACTGCGAAAGGAGATGGCAGCGGCTGCCTTGGAACGGGTAGGTCTGGCTGACAGAATGAAACACCGGCCAAATGAACTATCGGGAGGTCAGCGGCAAAGAGTTGCAGTTGCCAGAGCGTTAGTAAATGATCCCTCGATTATTTTAGCCGATGAGCCCACAGGTGCACTGGATACGAAAACCGGCGACCAGATTCTTGAGCTGTTTTCTGAGTTGCAGACAGAAGGCCGGACTGTCATTATCGTCACACATGATGATGAGATAGGAAGACATTGTGCACGTCAGATTCGGCTCCGTGACGGAAAGTTAGAGGGGGATCGTAATGTTTAAAGAGAATATTAAATTGGCCCTAAAAGCCATGATGGGGAATAAACTGAGAACACTTCTCTCCCTGCTTGGTATTGTTATTGGAGTAGGGTCAGTTATTACCATACTGACTCTTGGCGAAAGTGCGACAAAGAGTATTACACAAAGTATAGTGGAATCCGGTCTTGAAACAATTTCCCTTTTCTCCACTTCAAATGATAATAAATCCATCCAGCGTGAATTTAACGAAGAGCTGCCTGGTAAGATCCTTGAAAATGTCGAGGGGGTCAGTACAGTGCTGGCAACGAATTCTACCAGAGCCAACTTGAGAAATGGACAGGTGTCAGAATCGTACAGTGTTATGGGTGTTCCGGCAAATTATGCTGAGGTACTGGATTACACTGCTGCTGAAGGTACATTCTTTACAGGTAAAGATGACGGGGATACCCGGCAAGTGGTAGTACTGGGTACTGAAGCGGCAGAGGCTCTCTTTCCTGACGGTGACGCCATAGGTTCCTACGTAAGTATTTTCAGAAATCAGGCAAAAAGTTATCGTGTTGTTGGTGTAATGGAGGAGAAAGCAGCTAGTTTCAACCTGCAGTTTGATTCCAGCGTCTATATTCCCTATAACACCTATATTCAGCGGATGGAAAAAGTTGAAATAGT
>CAZMOX010000079.1:1656-11673 GCA_964567895.1 uncultured Spirochaetales bacterium
ATGCTTGTAGGAATTTTCTTCGGGTGGTATCCTGCTATGAAAGCATCTAAACTTGACCCCATAGAAGCGTTGAATTATGAGTAAAAAGACACAAAAGATGGACAAAGAAAGTATTCTCGTTATGATGGCTTTATCCGTTTTTTGTATCCTGATTATTGCCGTCGCTTTTATGTTTGTGAGGATGATGGATAAGCGTAATGAGCTCTCCATGCAGTATATTGCAGAACAGTCACTATTAACTTTTTTTTATCAGGCAAGTAAAAATCAGGGTTATACAGATGAAATGTTTGGTGAATCCAGAGTTCTGGGTTTGGGAACGTATGATAAAGAAGGTGTCCTGATCATCGGATTGGGACAGGTTCCGGAAGTATATATCCCATCGCAGAAATTTGAAGATCTCATATCCAGAAAAGGAAAGGCTGAATATAATAAAGATACCGGATTTATAGAGTATACCAGGCGTGCAATGGGAGCAGTTTCAATTGGTTCTGAAATACTTGCTGTTCCGGATCTTATGTATATAGCACTTGATGGAAAAGCTTACAGACGTACAAAATTGGTTCTCTTCGGTTTCTATGGATTGTTTTGCCTCATAATCATAGTATTTGAGCTGTTTGTCTGGAGAATGTATGCACGCAATAAGGCCTATCGTGAAACCCTTTCCAAACAGGAGAGTTTAGTAAGTCTTGGTGAAGCAGCAAGAACCCTTGCACATGAAATAAAGAATCCTCTGAGTGCAATTGCACTGCAGACTGCTGTGCTCAAGAAGACTATGCCTGATGAGGCTGGTTCAGGGCTGCAAACAATTGAAGAGCAGGTTATCAGGTTGAATAACCTGGCAGATCGTGTGCGTGAATTTATCAGAAATGGGCAGGGTAATCCTGAACATATCAATATAGTTGATCTTATAACCGAAATATCTGAAACTTTTGATAAGAACATTCCTATCAAAATAGAGAAGATGGATGCAAAGTTTTTAGAAATTGATAGGGAACGTGCCAGATCTGCACTTGGAAATCTTATTAAGAATGCTTTGGAAAGTGGATTTGATTCAAACCCGGATGTATTTGTACTTTGTAAATCCAGCGCAGGATCAATATCTGTCAGTATAGTTGACTCTGGAGACGGGCTCCCTGACGGGCAGGAAAAAATGATATTTGATCCTTTTTTTACTACAAAAACACACGGCTCAGGAATTGGGCTTGCAATATCCCGCCGTTTTATTGAAAGCGCTGGCGGTACGTTGAAATTGAGGAGAAGAGAGTTGGAAGATGGAGTTCTGCACAGCAGCAAAGGAACAATTGCAGAAGTAGTACTGCCTGGGAGCAGAACATGAAAGTATTAATAGTTGATGATGAAAAAAACATCCGGGAGTTAATGGGAACCTATCTTAAACTCGATAACATTGATAGTGAGGGAGCGGAAAACGGATTGTCCGCCCAGCGATTGCTGCGGGAAAATCATTATGATGCATGTCTGTTAGACCTGAAAATGCCGGGAATGGATGGGCTTTCCCTCATTAAGTGGATTAGGAGTGAGGGTTTTCGCATGCCCGTTATTATGGTATCAGCTCATGGAGAGATACATGATGCTGTAGCGGCTCTTACGAGCGGTGCACAGGATTATATTGTTAAACCTTTTGATCCGGAAGAGTTGAGCATTAGATTGATTAAACTGATTGAGTCACAGAATCTCCTGAATCTGGTTGAGTCAGATCAAAGAACCCAGACCGGGAAAGGGAAACTTATCGGTGAATCCCAGCCTATGCAGAGGGTTAAGGATGTTATTAACAGGATATCTAAAACACCTGCAACTGTATTGATAACCGGAGACAGCGGAACAGGAAAAGAGGTTGCTGCCAGGCAGATTCATGCGGTATCTCTTCTATCTGAAGGTCCGTTTGTACCTATAAATATTGGCGGAGTTCCTGAAAATTTGATTGAGAGTGAACTATTTGGTTATGAAAAAGGAGCCTTCACCGGTGCAGATTCCAGAAAAATCGGCATGTTTGAAATTGCCTCCGGAGGAACACTTTTTCTTGATGAAATTGGTGATATGCCGTTAAGCCTGCAGGTTAAATTGCTTAGGATTTTACAAGAGAAAAAGATAACACGATTGGGAGGAACCACTACCATCCCGATTAATGCAAGAATTATAACCGCAACCAATAAATCATTAGATACTATGGTGCGTGAAGGATCCTTTCGGGAAGATCTTTTTTATCGGTTAAATGTTGTAAGAATAGAGATTCCGACTCTAAAAGAGAGAAAGGAAGATATTCCGCTTCTAGCAGGAAGTATCATAGCAAAATTGAACCGCCAAATGGGCAGCCGCATTGAGGGTATTGCACCTGACGGCCTGCAGTTTCTGAAAGAGTATAGTTTTCCGGGGAATGTTCGCGAACTGGAGAATGTACTTGAACGGGCAGTTATTTTTGCTGAACAGCCAATGCTTCGAAAGATTGATTTTGAGCTTCGGGGAGTGGCCTTTCACGAGCAGGAACAACCATCTCAGCATATACAAGACCTAAAGAAGGGTGAGGCACAGCCGAAAACACTGAAGAAGATTGAGGAAGAGGCTATAATCCAGGCACTGCACCGCTGGGAGGGAAATCGAACGAAATCCGCTAGTGAGTTAGGGATTTCCCGACGAACTTTAATAAACAAGATAGCAGAATATAGTTTAAACATATAAAAAAAATTGGCTCAATTACCTTGAAAATTCCCAAAAGGGTTGACGGTGCTCTTTTCTCACAGGATAATGAGTCAATTCCCAGAGACTGGGAATTGACTTTTGAAGTATGCAATACATACTAATGAGACAATTCCCAGAGACCGGGAATTGACTTTTGAAGTATGCAATACATACTTTTGGAAGAATCTCAATAGATGGAGAATCGAAAACTTTATGGCACAACTTCCTCTTTGGTCCCTTTCGAACATTTACGATGATTTTAATTCAACTCAGCATGTTTCAGACATGAATTTTCTGAAAACCGGGGTAGATACCCTGGCTGTTTTACTTAGGCAGGAACCGGTTTCTCTATCTGAAAAAATATCCTGGCTGATGAAAGTTATTAATGCATATAACCGGGTGTTGGAAACTCAAGATACCTTACATGCCTATGCCTATGCGCGTTACTCAACTAATACGAGAGATGAGGCAGCGGTTAAGGGTATAAGTATTATTGAAGAAGCCGCCCTTCCGGTAAAAGCGATTTCAGTTACCCTTAAAAACAGACTTGCTGCAGTCATTGGAAATGAACTTGATGCAGAGCTAAAAGCAGATCCGGTTTTGGCTGAGTATTTATTTATTATAAAAGAGATGCTGGATGAACAACAGCACCAGATGCAGCCGATAGAAGAGGCTTTAGCTGCTGATCTTGGTCGGTCAGGCGGAGATGCCTGGAGCCGGCTTCAGGAATCTATATCCTCAACAGCTTCTACCGTTTGGAATGAAGAGACCGGTGAAAGAAAAACAGTTATTGAGCTTCGTGCAATGGCATTCGAGGGAAACCGGGAAATCAGGAAACGGGCTTATGACAAAGAGCTGGAAATATGGAAACAATATGAGATACCCCTTGCTTTTTCAATAAATGGAGTAAAGGGGTCAACCATTACTCTGAATCAACGAAGAAACTATGCTAACGTACTGGAAAATTCAATCCTGCAATCAAGGATAACCAAAAAAACTCTGGATTCACTGATTAGTGTAATGGAGGAATCTCTTCCCATATTTCGGGAATATCTAAAATTAAAGGCAAAGGCTTTGGGTATTGAAAAAGCTGCGTTTTATGACATCTTTGCCCCAATTAGCAGCTCTGCTCATGTATGGACATTCGATGAAGCCAAGCAATTTATTATTGATCGATTTTCGTCATTTCATCCCGGTATGGGCGAATTTGCCAAAAAAGCCTTTGCAGAATCCTGGGTAGATGCAAAACCTCGGGATGGCAAGGTAGGCGGAGCTTATTGTATCGGTTTTCCGCTAAAGGGAGAAAGCAGAGTTCTTTGTAATTTTGATGGAAGTCTCTCCTCTGTCTCAACGGTAGCCCATGAACTGGGACATGCCTATCATGGGCATGTTCTTCGTGATGAACCAGCACTATTATCCGACTATCCCATGACACTTGCTGAGACAGCATCAATTTTTGCAGAAACAATTGTATTTAATGGTGCAATTGAGCATGCTGATGAAGCAGAGAAACAAGTGGTTCTGGAGACTTTTCTGCAGGAGTCAACTCAGGTAATTGTAGATATTCTCAGCAGATTCTATTTTGAAAGAGAACTGTTTTCCAGAAGGGAGTCAGGTGATTTGATGCCTGATGAACTTAATACTATGATGCTAAACGCTCAGAAAAAGACCTATGGTGATGGATTGGATCAAGATCAGCTTCATCCTTATATGTGGGCAGTAAAAGGACACTACTACCGAACAGAGCTCTCTTATTACAATTTCCCGTATGCATTTGGACAGCTGTTTGGACTCGGTTTGTATGCTCTCTATGAAAAAAGAGGTGAGGATTTCAAGGAAACATATGATTCAATTCTCTATCGTACAAGCAGAAATTCTGCAGTCGATGTAACAAAGTCTGCTGGTTTTGATATTGAGAGCCCCGATTTTTGGCGACAGGGAATTCAGGTGATCTCGCGTTTTGTTGATCAGTTCAGGGATTCATTACTATGTTTCTAACGATATTGTGGGTTCTTTTCTTTCTTGCTGCACCGGCAGCAATATTATGGCTATGCTCAAAAGTTAATTTTTTGGATATTTTAGGACCAGTTGTTGTTTGCTATATACTGGGAATTGCCATTGGGAATATCGGGATCTTTCCGGAAAATATTTTTGAAATACAGGATTTGCTCACTACCCTGGTTATACCCCTGGCACTTCCGCTGATTTTTTTCTCCATGAATATTCGAGGTTGGGGCAGGAAAACCGGTGTAATCGTTAAAGCTTTTTTTGGTGCTCTTATCGCGGTATTGATTGCCTCTACGGTGACGTTTCTGATTTTTCAACTTCAGATTGGTGATGAGGCATGGAAAGTAGGAGGTATGCTAATTGGAGTATACACTGGCGGAACCCCAAATCTGGCAGCCATCGGGACAGCACTTGATATAAGTTCTACGCAATATCTTTCCGTTCATGCTTCAGATGTTGTTGTCGGAGGGATCTTTTTGCTTCTGCTCATTTCAGTTTTTCCGGCTCTTTTTCGGAAAATCCTACCTGGATTTGCAGCAAAAATTGTTAATACTGATGAAAACGTACCGAAAAATGGTGGGTTTAGTGTCTATTTTTCCGAATTTTCCCGCAGTAATTTTCTACCGTTACTTAAGGCGGCAGGGCTTTCTGTCTTGATTTTCGGGATTGGCGGCGGATTGAGTTTTATTGTTCCTGCAGAATTCTCTACAGTTACCGCTATCCTCGTAATTACAACTCTCGGAGTGGCTGCATCAAGTATTAAATCCATCCGGAAAATCCCCATGACGTTCCAATTGGGCCATTACCTCTTATTAATATTCTCTTTAGTAGTAAGTTCAATGGCGGATATCAGTAATCTCGTAGGTTCAGCGCCGATTATGATGCTCTATATATCTGTTCTCCTTTTTATGACTCTGATTATTCATACACTCATATCAAAAGTATTAAAAGTTGATGCAGATACACATCTTATAGTTTCAGCAGCATTGATATATTCTCCGCCATTTGTTCCGATAGTTGCAGCAGCTTTAAAAAACAAAGAAGTAATTATGTCTGGTATGATTGCCGGTATAGCTGGGTGGGTGATCGGAAACTACTTAGGGATTGGTTTCGGTTTTTTGCTGCGGCACCTTTTCTAACATTGGAGTATGGCTATGGAATCAGACATATTCAGGATTGTTGCTGAAAAACTCGTACAGGGCGGGAAAGGATTTGCAAGAACTCCTGACGGGGTAGTCTTTATAGAGGGCGCGCTGCCCGGGGAAGAGGTTCTCTGCAGGTATATTGAGAAAAAAAAGGATTATAGTAATGCGGTTGTCGTAGAGGTTCTTAAACTATCTGAATACCGATCAGATCCAATATGTCCCTATTATGGAGTATGCGGCGGATGTGATCTTCAACATCTGGCTGTGGAGGAACAGTCTTTTTTAAAGAGTCAAATTCTTCAGGAAAATTTGGGCAGAATTGGTGGAATATCCCATACTACAAAAATACCTGTGTATAGGGGAGCAACAATTGGATACCGAAATCGTGCAAGATTTCAGGGTGATGCAAAGCAGGAAGCAGCAGGATTTTATGGACGTCGTTCAGGAGCTGTTGTTCCCATTGATTTTTGTCCGGTGCTCGTCCCGAAACTGAACGAACTTCTTCAGAAACCTGGAAAATTGATTAATGCAGCTGCCAGGGCTGCGAAGGGCAGGCGCAGAATACAAAGCGGCGTGTTTGCTGCGGCTAATGAGACAATGTATGCAATTGAACATCAGGAAATTTCTATTCAGATTAGCGGAAAACAGTTTAAAACCGAACCTGAAGTGTTTTTTCAGTCAAACAGAGAGGTCTTCAGTACCCTTGTTGAAAATATGATATCAGATTTATCCGGAGAGAATGCGGTTGATCTCTACTCCGGAGTAGGTACTATTGCATCATTTCTGGAAGATAGATTCAGCAGGGTTACCGCTGTAGAGCGCAATCCATTGTGTCTGAAATATGCAAAGAAAAATCTGTCAGCTTCAGTTCATCTGGTTTCTCAGTCAGTCGAGTCGTGGGTGTCGGGTATTTCTGATATGAAAATAGATCTCCTTTCGGTTGATCCTCCCAGAACAGGTCTATCGACGGATGCCGTCTTAACTATTATCAAACTGCAGCCTAAAAAGATCCTCTATATCTCTTGTGATTCTGTTACATTCAGCAGAGATGTGAAGTTACTGGCCGCGAAAGGTGGTTACAGTCTAAACAGGTTGGAAGCTTATGATCTTTATCCGCACACTTCCCATTTAGAGACGGGAGCTGTTTTAATCAGAGAATAATAAAAATTTCTTTTGAATTTTTGGATTTAGATGTCTATATATGATAATTTTTAAAGAGGTTTTGGCTTCTTCAAAATAGTGTTGATATAGTCATAGGGATTTTCCCTATTCTCTGCTAATGGTTTCAATAGTTCAATAAGAGCTGATACTGATTCCCCGCAATAGCGGTAGAGTTTCATCAGTAAACTGTTATGTTCATAGTAAACAGCATAAAGTGCAATAAAAGCATTATTTATTTCCAAATCAGGGATTTTTTTGTAGAGATCGGTTTCATATCTGCCTTCATATCCTTCTTTGAACGAATCTTTAAAATCTACAATAGTTTTCTGTTTAAGAATTTCTTTCTCAGTATCCGGAATATTTTTACTGTATAAGGTTTCAAGGCCAATACGAAGTTCGGATATATCATCAACCCAATGGATTCGATCGCGCTTTTCTGCAAGAAGTGTAAACATTTCCTGAGAATTTTCTCCATAGGTATCAGCAATGTACCGTTCTGCACCAGCTTCCCCAATAAATGCAGCCATCTCTTCATTGAACTGTGTCTGTTTTGGAACCCAGATTGTAGCATGTGTTTGTTCATGGATAATCAATTCAGCTATTCGGTGTATAGAATAGTCTGTCATAAAAGAGTAGAGAGGATCACTGGTTATACCCAAGGTACTAAAAGCATCAACGCCGCGAATCCAGGTATCGAATCCTTTATTACTGAGTTTCTCAGCCTCCAGCACTGCATCTTCATGCTTGAAAAACCCTTTGTAAGGAACTTCATCTATAAACGGAAATTTCCAGAGATAGGGATTTGTTGAAAAGGTTCCTGCGCCGGATACAACTGCTGCAAGGTATGAGCTGTCAGTTCTTATGTATTTGGAATAGTTTTTACTTTTTTGCAAACCCAGAGAGTCAGTTGCAAAATTATTAACTGATGCTATTCTGCTGAAAAAGATCTCTTCTTCCAAGGTAAGATTATCTGATTGTAAAATTTTTTCAACTGGTACCGCCTGGAGTCGATCTGATAATAGGTGTGTGCCCTGTTTGAGCATATAACATCCTGTTTGCAGAGTACTAAGTACCAACACAACCGGGAAAAGTATATATTGAGCTGTTATGGTGAACTTCCTTTGTGCTATGGTGAACCCCCTGGATCTTACTTTTTCAGAATTTGAATTCGCAATATAACCATAAATCTGCATACCCACTATATATTGAGTACTATTAATTACAAAACCACTAGGGTTAACTAATTATATTACTAATGTAAGTATAATGTAACTTTCTTCTAACTGGTAGTATTATATCTACAGAGATACAAAACGATAATACATCCTTTGAGGTGAATGATAATGAAAAAGAGAATTTTATTTCTGATTCTGGCAGTATTAATGATTCTTCCAGCTTCAGTTTTTGCTGTTGATTTAATTGGACTTCGTGTTGGACCTACAGCAATGCTGAATGCACCAATAAATCCTGAAAATATTCCGGAAGATTTTTTTGAAGATCTTTCAATAGAGGATTTTAGTTTTGGTGTTGATGCCCGATTTAATCTGGCAGTCTTTGAGATGAATGTGCTTGCATTGATTTCCCCGTGGACTGAATCTGGTGAATTGGTTGGGGCGTATGTTCAGGCAAATGTAGGAGCCGGGGTTTCACTTCCACTATTAGATATGGTACGTCTTGGGTTGTTTGCCGGTCCGTCTATCTCTTTTGTGGTATACGATGGCGGTGTTTTCCCTCTTGATGTCCCTATGACCGAGGATGAGCTGTTTTCCTCAAATCTTTTTCTTAGAGCAGCAGTAGATGTTATGCTCGGCGATATTTCAGTTGGTGCTACCTATATAGTAGACACAAATACAAATCTGAATAATATAGTTAAAGACGGATTTGATCCTTCCATGCTGGACAATGTGATGGGAAAAGCTGGTGTGTCGGTATTGTTTGAGTTGTTTTAGTGCTCTGAATGGGCTAGTGTAAATATTCCTTTTGTATAAGGAATGCCTTTGCATTGCTTTTTTTACTTTCTTTTTAAAGCATAGTGTGCTTATAATAGACATTAAATGGATAGAGTCTGAATTGACTTTTATCTTGGAGGTTTTCTTGTGAAAACTTCAGAGTCTTATATTATAAATATTTTTTAATGAGTATTGGGGGACAATAGTATGAAGAAGAAATTATTAGTTTTATGTCTGGTAGTGATGTTTGTATTACCGGCAACGGTTTTTGCAGGGAGTTTTCTTGGACTGAAAGTGGGAGCTGCTGCAATTTTGAATGAGCCAATTAATCTAGAAGAGATGGATCCTGATTATTTTACATCTTTAGGTCTGGAAGACATGGGATTTGGTGCTGATATCAGATTTAATGTTTCTGTATTTGAACTGGCTGCACTTGTACAAGGACAGATGGTTGATACTGGTTTCACTGAATATTTAATTCTATCAGGGCATCTTGGAGTTGGCGTTTCTCTAGAATTGCTAGGGCTTGTTGATCTGGGTGTAACAATAGGGCCAACACTTGATGTTATTACATCTATGGATGATGATTATTCTGTGGTAGGCGTGCTGAGTAATCGTCAAGACCCATTGAATAGTTGGTTTATTGAAATTGATGAAAGCAATTTTGAGTATTTACCTTTAGAAATTCGTGCAACTGTTGATGTAAACCTTGGTGGAATCTCAGTTGGCGGATTTGTAATGATAGACCCGGGTTTATCAATTGGTGCTATCATGGATCCTGAATTTGTTCCTGGTGATGTTGAATTTGACACAACGATGGCTACATTAGGTATCTCAGTACTGTTTGCACTTCTGTAATTTATTTAACAATTAGTTAAGAAATAAGCCGTCCCTCTTTTGGGGCGGTTTTTTTTACGATAACGAGCCGATTTTAAAGAAATTGACTTTTAACGAATCGAAGTATTACATACATATAGTAAACAGTATATTTATTAAACAGCTTTTCAAGGGCTTGAATAATCCCCTCATTTCCTGATATATTCCATCAAACCAAAAAAAGG
>CAZMOX010000080.1:0-11628 GCA_964567895.1 uncultured Spirochaetales bacterium
AGAAAGAAACAATTCACCGGCTTTATATGATCTATTCCGAGAATCAAGAAATACCTGAAGTTTGTTCATCGTACTGTCCTAAACTTCTCTGCACGTTCTAGTTCGGTTATAGTCCACCAGCTTCTGTCTGTAATAGCAGTTATTATATGTCTATCCATTTTATATAAAGTTGAAAGCTTAAGCAGGTTAAGCAGACTGATCTGTCCTTTTTTCTCAAAAAGCCGAAGGGTAGCAATATTTACACCGGATCTACTCGCTGCCTCTACCTGTTTTAATCCAATAGCTATACGACGTTCTCTGAACAGATCCCTGATCTGCTGAAGATATTCTTTCTCTAATGAAATCATATTTATAGTATATTATGAATATGAGCAATTTTCAAGCTATATTGATAAATTATTACTATTATAATTAGTCTCTATTACCTTCTTGTCGAACTGTCAAATATTCTTTGACAGTTGCTATTTGGTATATGATAATTTGACAATTGCTTGTTCGCATCATCATACCTCCTCCTGCGTTATTGTAACCACTTCACTTATCAGGGCGGTGTGATATTCTTTTTGCAGGATGATGATGTTTCTCATTCTCCATTATTTTATATCCTCTAATTCTGCATGGGACAATTTGTCGCGATCTGGATGGAATTTACCTTTCCCCCAGTTTTTAGGATTGTTGATTATATATTCCATTATACGGTTAAATGATTTTTCGTTATGGATTATGTGGTCATGAAATCTTGATTGCCATGCAAATTCATGCCCTAAACGATGGGCATATTTTGCAACGGCAGATTTATATGCCCCAACAATGGATGAAATCGTATTCCCCCCCTGATTTTGAAACCGTCGTTGTCCAATTGATTTTTCCGTCCCCATTTCCGTCCCCGTCCCCGTAGAGACAAGGCATGCCTTGTCTCTACCATCATGACCATCGTGGCCATTGTTGTTCAAAATCAATATTCCGTGCACATGGTTTGGCATAACCACAAAATCACCCAACATTATATTTTTTGCATGATTTTTTATTTCGTGCCAGAAAATATCCGCCAAAATACCAATATGTGATAATTGCATTTTTCTGTCTAACACCTCACCAAAATAACATTTTCGATATTTCGTACATATGGTAATAAAATATGATCCATTCCACCCATAATCCCATGATTGCAGTCGTGCTGATGGGATTCGGTATTGATTGTTAAATCGATTCATTAATTTCTTATTGCTCCATTTCTGTCAACCGTTAGAAGCTTCTATTTTGAACTGACGTCAAACTGTCGACAGTTCAAAATAACTGCAGTTTCTTGTTTCATTCAGCTCTATACTTCGTAAAAATCAACAATCAGTTGCTTTACATTCAACTGGTGACAGTCTGTCACCAATTGACTTTGACTACGATTGTGGAAATTATAACCTGCATTTTTATTAAAACTAAGAGCTTTCGGACAACGGGATAGATTGGATAATGCATATAAGCCTTTCTGTATTGGCACAATCTGTCTTCCTTTTTTTACCGTTAGAAGCTTCTATTTGAACTGTCGACAAATTATCGACAGTTCAAATAGATTGCAGTTTCTTGTTTCATTAATCTCTATACTTCTTGAAATTCTCTGCTTGTTCAAAAATTTCTTTAAAAACTTCATCTTTAGGGACAGGTGGATAACCATATTTTGCAAGAATAAGTATTAAACCAACCTTTAATTCTGCTTTAATATCATCCCTTTGTGACCAATCTGTATACTTTGCTTTATCATCAACAACTTTTTTTACTGCTTGTGATAATGCAATCAGCTTTTCATGTGGATATTTAAAATCATGCTTCTCGGCTACTGCTTTTAAAATGTCATAGAAAGCTTTCTCTTCAAAATCAATTCCCAGCTCTTCAAATGAGTTCTTTTCTTTTTGAAGGTCTTTAAAAAGATCTGCGAATTGTCCGGCTATGTCATCAAGAACATCATTGGCAAAAGCAACATCTTCTTTACGCTCGTTATATTTCTCCAGGAGTTTCTTAAATTTCTTTGTAAAGTCTATTCCTTGAATTTTATTTATCTTTTTAAATTCATCAATTGCCTTTTTTAGAAGTTGTTGCAGTAATTTTATTTTGGTATTCGGTAGTTTAATTTTGTCAATCTTTGCCATATATTCATCACTAAATATATCGATATCTTTATTTGCTTCATCTTCTCCAAGTTTAAAAATTTCTTCAACTCCATCACTTAATAATGCCTCTTTTACCATCTCCCGAACTCGTTCATTCATTTGTGCAGTATCAAGAGCATTGCCCTTAGTTAGTTTATGAATTATTGCAGCCACAGCCATATAAAAATGTATATGATCGCGTTCTATTTGAGACAATTCATCACTTGAAGAACATAATGTATAAGCAGAACGAAGTTTTTTCGTCATCGACATAAATCGCTTTTCAATTTCTTTTGAAAATTGCACAAACTCGGAAGCATTATTAAGGCATTCCAATTGTTTTAAGGGTGTCCCTTTAAAATAACCATCTGTGTTAAATGTATGAAATAGTTTTGCAAGCAAATCCAAATGGTCTTTTACAATAATTACAGCTTTTGAAATATCCTCAAAATTATCTTCATTAACATTTGAATATTTTTTTAAGGCAGCATTCATGTTACTTTTGATTCCAATATAATCAACAACCAACCCGGCTTCTTTACCTTCATAGACACGGTTTACTCGAGAAATTGTCTGAATAAGTGAATGCTGCTGAATTGGTTTGTCGATGTATATAGTATCAAGAAAGGGTACATCAAAACCTGTAAGCCACATATCAACAATAATAGCAATCTTGAAATTTGATTTTGCGTTTTTGAATTGACGGCTAAGCTCTTTACGGTAATCCTTTGTCCCGAGTAGATCCCACAACTTTTGGGGATCATCTTTACTACGGGTCATGACCATTTTAATTTTTTCTATCGGCTTTATTTCTTTCCTTTCTTTCTCAGTCAGTAATACACCACCCTTGTCTGCCTTGCCGTCACAGGTAGAATCACACTCTCTTACTTCCGCCCATTCAGGTTTCAAAACAAGAATCTGTTTATATAAATCATAGGCAATTTTCCTGCTTGATGAGACAAACATTACCTTTCCGAGAACACTTGCTCCTTCTTCACATCTTTCATCGTAATGTTTTACAAAATCTTTTGCTAAAGTTTCAAGGCGATCCGGGTCACCGAGAATAATCTCCATATTAGTGACAGCTTTTTTGCTCTCCTCAACCTGGTAATCATTGACCCCTTCTACAGCACATTGTTTGTAGTATTCCTCAATTTCAGCAAGTTTTTTCTCTTCAAGAAGAACTTTGGCTGCCCTGCCTTCATAAACAATACGTACTGTAATATTATCCTGTACAGACTCTTTCATGGTATAGAAGTCAACTATTTTACCAAATACATCGAGAGTGGCATCTATAGGCGTACCTGTAAACCCGACATAAGTCGCATTTGGAAGAGAATCGTGTAGATATTTAGCAAACCCAAAGAGCTTTTTTACCCCATTCGAAGTTACACGGACTTTCTGATCAAGATTAACCTGTGAACGGTGGGCCTCATCGGAAATGCAGATTACATTTGCTCTGTCTGTAAGAAGTTTTAAATCCTCTGTGAATTTATGAATAGTGGTTAGAAAAACACCTCCGCTTTTTCTGCCTTGTAATTTCTGTCTTAAATCATCACGGGATTCAACACTTTCAACGGTATTATCACCAATGAATTTTTTTGCATTGGTAAACTGTCCGGAAAGCTGATCGTCTAGATCTGTCCGGTCTGTAATTAGGACAATAGTAGGGCTTGAAAAAAAAGTACTTCTCATCAAAAGACGAGTAAGATAAAGCATTGCATAGCTTTTCCCACTTCCCGTTGCTCCAAAATAAGTGCCACCTTTCCCATTCCCCTCAGGCTTCATCTTATCTTTAATTGAATAAAATAATTTTCGGGCTGCGTAGTACTGGGGATAACGACAAACAATTTTTATATCCTCATTTGAAGTATCAGGGAAAAAGATAAAATTACGGACAATATCAACAAGACGGTCTTTGTTGAACATCCCCTTAACCATTGTATACAGGGAGTTTATTCCATCGACCTCTTTAATTTCATTGCCATCGGTTTTACCCCATGCATAAAAAAAATCATAAGGTGCAAATAGAGAGCCTGCCTTATTGTTTACTCCGTCGCTGATAACACAAAAAGCATTGTATTTAAAAAGTTCGGGAATATCACGCAAGTAACGTATCGTTATCTGATCATAAGCATGTTTGATAGTGGTATTTTCTTTGATAGCACTTTTAAACTCAATTACCACAAGCGGAATACCATTGATATAGATGATAGCGTCGGGTATCCGCTTTTCATATCCCTGTATTTCAAGTTGATTAACTATTTTATAGATATTTCGGCTTTCATTAAACGTAGCGGATTCGGCTGAGATAGTTGGTAACTCCTCAGAAGGCGGGGGCCGAAATGCAGGTAAACTACCATAGTCAATGAGTTGAATATAAAGATCTTTTCGATCACGGTCTTCTCGTTTGAGTAGAAATCCATCAGCAACTATTTTCATGATAGCCTTGTTGCTTTCGTACAGAGTAGAAGATGGAAACAGTTCCAATTTACGAATTATGGCATCTATTTCATTTAGCTTTATATCGTCGTTTGAATATCTGTTAAGTAGATACTGCTTCAAATCATCGCGAAGAAGGACATCGGGCATTTCTTTATGAATTTGCTCACCTTTTAGATGTTTGTATCCTTCTTTTTCAAAGAGTTCTATTACCGCATTCTCCAATTTCTCTTCAGTGAATTTCATAATTTTACCTTGATTTCCCAATGTCCCCGAGTGCCGTCAACTCTTTCAAGCACTCCTTTTTCTCTCAATGTTTTCATGTGTTTTATTATTGCAGATTCATTAATATTAAGTTTTTTTGCCATAGCTTTATAACTAATTTTGTTATCCTTTTTTATGATGCTTAATATTTCTTTCTGCCGAGCAGTAAGTTCTATTGCACCACCTATTGCACCACCTATTGCACCACCTTCATTCTCATCATCCCTAAATTCAGGATATATAGGGAACTCTACAACAACAAAACTTCTGTTTGGATAATCTGTATCAAAAATCGGGTTGGGAGAGCCGTTGTCTTTCATCACTTTATATATTATTGGGATACCAGTTCCTTTACCCTCTGTTAACTCCAGCTCTTTTAAGAAGCTGCCGATTCTCCTGTTCCTATATCTTCTTGATCTTACAATCCCTTTTTCAAAATCAGATTGTGTTAAGGATGGATCAATACCGCTATAACTTATGATCTCTATCGAAGATGGTAATACTCTTACCTCAATAGGGTCACGTAGTTCATAATTTCGGTGATATACTGCATTGGCCAACGCCTCTTCTATAGCAGGATATGGATAATTATAGACTTTATCAGCCTTCGCCCTATCGTCATACTTAATAACCTTACTCTTAATTATATTTGTTTTCAGATACGAGAGCGCATCCGCCAGTTGTTTCTGAATCGGTCCGTTAAAGGTTTTTTCGTAAAATTCTTTTGCAGCTAACCCATTGGGAAATTCTACTACATCAATTTGAATACCATAAAAAAATTCTTCAGGTTCTTCTGAGAACATTAATAATCCAACATTTTTCGGGAACAGATGTTCGTTTGAACCCTGAGATAGATTCATTGCACCGGCTAATTCCTGAACACTCATTATTGCACTTTCATTGTATAGCTTGCTTTTTGTTTGCGAAAGGTGCTCTCTCATGAGGGCAAAATTCAAATCATCTACTTTGGCACTGCTGTTCACCCGGTCATCAAACGGGATTTTCGCTGTAAGCTGAATCAGCTCCGCCTCTTGTTCGCTATTTGGCACAATACTACTTGAGAACTGTCTTATCCGAAAGTTGTAAGTTTTATGTTTTGCGGTAACATCATCCGGAACTTTATACGGTCTGTTGGTGCCGGCTGGTACCCATATTACCAAAACTTGTTTATCATCAATTTCTTCTAAAGATAAGCGGGGGAAAAAGGATGGCTGAATAAGATTACAATAACCAATAAGTTCTTTTTGCACCTGTTCATATTTATCAGGATTAAACCCTGCTACCGGTCGTTTGGCTCTACCGTTTTTCTCTTCAACTCCAACAATAATATAGCCGCTGTCCTCATTCCCGAAATCATTAGCAAAAGCACAAATTGTCCGCAGGGTAGAGATTGGATTCCAGCCTTTCTTGAATTCCATCCGGGCGCCTTCGACATATTTGCCGGAAAAAAGTTTTTCTATGCTGATTAAGATGCTCATATTTTGACCTCTTTTTGAACTTGTAAAAAATGCTTACATGTTGTATCCGGAGAGCGGTAGGTTGAGATTCGGAGGTCATTCATAATATTTTTGCTTCCTTTTATTGAAGGCAGGCATTGTCCCTTCCAACACTTCTACAATTTTTTCATTAACATCTTTATTCTCAATACTCCCCATAACGGTTGAAAAAGTATAATTATCGTCTTTGTTTAGATTCACATAAATAATCTGCTCGGCATCGGCAACAACAGCCAAGTTGGGATTATGTGTAACCATAATAATTTGTCGTTTTGCTTTTGCTGCACGAATAAATGGAACTAAGATTTTAGCAACACTATGATTATCAAGATTATCTTCGGGC
Source organism: uncultured Spirochaetales bacterium (assembly GCA_964567895.1). GTDB lineage: Bacteria > Spirochaetota > Spirochaetia > JABMQR01 > JABMQR01 > JABMQR01. The sequence goes on from CAZMOX010000080.1 coordinate 6,687, forward strand.
TGGTCAATTATTAGTGGTATATCATTTTTATCGAGTAAAAGATAAAAGACTAGTAGCAGTGCTCCGCGTTCACCGGGTGAAAGCTGTTCGATTCCTTTGCCACCTTGCTTCAGTTGATAATTAAAATCAATAAATTTGAGCTTAAAAAGATAATTATATAATCCAGAAATATCCTGAACTTGTTCTTCTACAAGACGTTCAGCATTATCTTGCTTCTCTCGTTTGTCATTGTGAAGTGATTCTGTTAGATCGTTCAAAAAAGAGATTATTGAATTTTTATCATCAAAATTGATATCAGAGATTATTTTTAACAATTCCTTTTCCGCACCTTCCTTCGAATAGTAGGTACCTTTTTGCTTGTGATTAATAAATGAGAAATAGTGATTGGTAAAATCTGTACGTTTCACTAAAGAAGCTACAATATCAATCTTATAGTCTTTTAGGTTTTTTGCATTTTCGTTTATTCTATTGCTTATATGACTTTTAACATCTTTATAAATCGCAACAACCTCTTGTTTTTTCTTAAAAATCTCAAGAGTAGTATTTAATCGCTCTTTACTCTTCTCTGTTAGTTCAGATTTAATGCCATCGTTGAGATATTTTATCTCTTTTTGATAATAGGATATTGTTTCAGGTATAGAATCACTACCAACTATTTTTTCTTTCTCTTTTTTCCATAGTTTTTTGGCATTCAAATAATCTTGGTATTTCTTTTGTTCTGTATCCAGTTTTTCCTGTTCTTCTTTTAGATTGGTTTGGTTTTCTTTAATTTGTTTAATTACAGATTTTTTGACCTCTCCAGCGGTTTGTTCACCAAGAAATACTTTTATAACATCTAGTTTCTTTTCTTGCTCAGAAATGTGTTTGACTAACTCAGTAAAATCTATTTTGAGTGAAATGAGTTTAGTAAAATCTATTTCAAATGACGAAAGTCTTTCTTTTTTATCAGATATAAAGTGCTCTATTTCAACAGCTTTTAATTCTACTTCCTTTTTTGTATCCTTTAGGTTTTTAAGAGCAATGAGAATGTCTTTCTTTTCCACTTCTTTTTTATCTTTTTCAAACTCCAAATTTTCGATAATTCCTTTTAACCTATCAATTTTTGTTATGACAGCTTCACTCTGTTTCTTTTTTTCAGGGTCTTCATTGGGGTCAGAAACAATTGGAGGCTCTACTAATGCTTTCAGTTCATCTTCTCTTTTCGTGAGTTTTGTTTCTATTCCCAATTTATATACAGTGTTGTTTTTTAACTCTAATTTGATGATTTTTGAATTTAGTGATTCTATATTTGCATATAAGCTGATTAACTCTGTTTCCAAAGTATTCTTCTTCAAATCAATTAATTCAGCGAAAGAATGTGTATCATACTTTTCTGAATCTTCAATATGTGAAAAAACAACTTTTTCAATCTCTTTTTGAAATTCTGTAGCTGTGGAAATTTCATTGGTGAGCCTTTCAAATTGTCCCTGAGGAAGATATTTAACGCCTTTTTCGTAAGTTGCATCTGGAGTCTCATTTAAACCCTTTACAACTTCATACCCACTTTCCCAAGCAAGTGTTGCCTTGAAATTAGTTGCTATTTTCCCACTTTTTTCACGAAACTTTTTAGTTGTCAAAAATGAAAAATCATTATCGTAACAGTTTGAACAAAGCGCTATTATATCAGCAATTGCACTTTTCCCACTACCTTTATGTCCAATAATAGCTACTAACTCTTTATTCAATGGAATTGAAATATCTTTAAACCATTTTCCATATTTATCATCGTATATATCAGTAGAAGTAATTTTTAATTCACTAATATATTTTGTGCGGTTGTTTGCAATACGACTAAAAATTGGCGGGTTTTCTCCAATGAACACACGCTCATCTGGTTCATTTAGGATTTGTTTTAATCCTTCAAAAGTTGGGTCTGCTTTTATCCATGTTAAGCAATTCCCAATTCTATCTTTGCCATTCGAATCTGAAAAGAAATGGGCATCGCTACAATCTAACAGTAAATCATTTACCTTTTGTTCTTTTAATTTTTTTTTGGCATTTTTAAATGCAGAGGTTGATTCTGTAGCAGTAAAAACAATATTAGCCTGATTAATAATTGTTTTTTTTGTCGCAATGGATGAATCAGACCATTTTAATTCACCCCATTCTGTTTTTCCGACAGCAATTAAATATTTATCTTTAAAGCAATCCTTTTTTAAGGATTTAATAATCTGGTCTTTTTTTACATTCAGATTATTAAATCCTTCAGATAAATCTGAACCATATTTAGATAGTTCAGTTTCAGGTATGCTCTTTTTTATTTGGGTTCCTAATTCAGCAACACTTTCTTTGGTAATTGCTCTTGTCCATTCTTTTCCACTATCTAAGAAATAGCTTTGTTCAAGCGTATTTAAAAATTGACTCTTAATTGTTTCAGGGGTAACATCATCAGAAAAAATTACATGCAAATTTATCCTTTTTAAATTTTTAAATTGAATCCCAGCAAATTTATCGATTCTGAACTCTACAACTGGTAACAATTTAATTTTAGATAGTCTATTATTGTTGTGTTGCTCATGTTTCAATTTTTCATAACCGTCAATGAAAAGATAATCGTTTATTCCAATAACTGCGAATTCATCAGGTAGATTTTCTAAATCTGCAATATATTTTTTCCAAGTCTCATCATTATCCTCGCCGAATTGTTGATATATTGAAAATGGTGTATGGACATGTAAATCCCATTTTCTCCACTCTGAACCTTGATTGTATTTGTTACCCATACCTTTTCACCTTTGTTATTTTTAATAGTAATAATTTTAACATTTTTTGAAGTTCTTTAATTTGCAATACTTTTTTGTTTTTATTGAGAAATATAGTTTCAATAAGATGTTCAAAGTGCATCAAATTTTTTGCTGGTGGTATAGTTAAAGTAAGGTCATTCAAAATAGATGTTGTCATACTTGGAACAGCTGAACCGGTATTTAGGGCTTCCATGTCAATAGTTTTTAAAAAATAGTATACATATTTTCCATTATAGCACGCTCTTAACTTACTATAAAACATTGTATCAACAGACCAGAATGGTAAATCAATATACATAATGTTTTTAAGACTCCCTTTTCTTGGTATTAAAATTGATTTCTCATGATACAATGGTTTTTCAACATATCTCATTACCCCACCAGAACCATAAAGGGGGAAAATCCCATCTTTTAAATGTTTGTGATCTTTCCCATATTTTATTTCAATAAGCCTGTTAAGATGTTCACCTTTCCACCCCACAGGAATCTCTCTACCCAATTCCTCATTGAAAACCATCTCTCCACCACTGGACTTATATGATTTCTTATTCTCATCAGGAAACTCAAAATCCACAAACCACTGCTTATAAATTGCCTGAGCAGTTTCTTCCAATTTCTTGTTAAATTCTTCATTCAGTTTTATACGGTTTACAATAGTGTTGTACTCTTTTACTATTGCCTTTTGTTTTTTAACATCGGGAAATGGAAGTTCTACATTACACATTTCTTCCCAATCAAACATTTCTCGAACACTTCCGTATGATTTAAAACGAGCATAGCGATCAAATTCAGGCCGCCTGAACCACATCATTAAATATTCTGGGAGTAATTCCTTTTGATTTATTATTTCAAAAACAATATAAGCCGAAGAAACTAAGGCCTCTTGATAGTCTTCAAGTAAAGCAATTCCAATTCTATCTCCACGCCTTGATGTGTCAGGAACATATGTAAATTGATGATATTTTACAATTTTATACTTCCTAAAATCAGTTCCTACTGTATTAGCAATAGATCTTATAAAACCCTTATTTGTAGACACCCCCAATAAATCATCTTCTTTTCCTTCAAAATTTTTTGAGTTTATCTCACGAATATATTGACCAAGTTTTTTATAATTTGATTTCATAACCCAACTCTTTAAAAACTTTCAATAAATCCTTTTTTGACTGCTCTTCATCTTTCAGTAATTCTGAAAAGTTAGCTTGTAAAGCTTTCATCTTTTCATCAAAATCAATATTTTCATCGCGATTAACAAATTCAATGTATTTGCTTGGAACCAGTGAGAAATCTTTCTTTTTTATCTCTTCAAAACCGGCACTGTAACAAAATTCAGGTTTGTCTTCGTATTTTGTTTGCTTGTCAATCTCTGTGGGGGAAATAGTCTGCCAATTATGATAGGTGTGTGCAATATTTTGAATATCACCTACTGTAAATTGTACGAATTTCTTTTCAAAAGGTTCGCCCCATTGCCGCAAATCCATAAACAAAATTTCTTTTTCACGCTCTCTATACTTTTTAATTACTCCATTATGTTCAATAGTTCTACTTTTTTTATTCTTATTTAAAATCCAAATGGTAACACTTATGTCTGTTGTATAAAACATGCTTCTTGGCAGAATCAAAATCGCTTCAACCAAATTATTCTCAATCATCTTCCTTCTGATTTTATACTCATCACCTCCACCGGATAAAGCTCCATTGGCAAGGAGGAACCCCGCAACTCCGTTTTCAGAGAGCTTGGAAACTATATTCAGAATCCATGCATAATTGGCATTACCGGTAGGCGGCACTTCATAACCATTCCATCTTGCATCATCAATTAATTCGTTTTTCGCTCTCCATTGCTTCTGGTTAAAAGGAGGATTTGCCATTATGTAATCGGCTTTCAAGTCTTTGTGCTGATCACGAAAAAATGTATTTTCCGGAACATTACCAAGATTTGCTGAAATTCCGCGAATGGCAAGATTCATTTTTGCCAATTTGTAGGTAGTTGACGTGTTTTCCTGCCCAAATATTGATAAATACTTTTTATTCCCATGGTGATTTTCAATAAATTTTATCGACTGAACAAACATGCCTCCAGAACCACAACAAGGATCATAAATAGTTCCAGAGTAAGGTTCAATCATTTCTGCAAGCAGGTTTACTATGCATTTGGG
>CAZMOX010000081.1:0-11100 GCA_964567895.1 uncultured Spirochaetales bacterium
AAATTATACGAATTATATAGTTTTTCACATATAAAAATGTGTACTCGAATGGTAATAAATGTAAATCGACTTGTCTTATCTCCCGCAGTTGCAAAGCAACTGCCAAGAAAAGTAATCTTTTCCAGACGTGATAATCTCGTCCAGACATTATACTTTTGTCCGATTTTCCTTCTTTCTCCTACCTCCTCCGGTCTCCGGTCTCCGGTCTCCCGTTTCCCCTCCTTGCCGATTCCCCCCACTCATGCTACCATCAATCCATGGAAACAATGAAAAGAACCGCAACATGCGGAGAGCTGACCAAAAAAGATGCCGGACGTAGAGTAACCCTGAATGGATGGGTGCACCGTAACAGAAACCATGGAGAAATCCAGTTTATCAACCTGAGGGACACCTATGGAATAACCCAGGTCTTTATCGGCGATGATGCAGACCCGGAACTCAAACACGTCTCCTCCGAATTAAAATTCGAGTACTGTATTGCGGTTGCTGGAGTTGTAAAAGAACGCCCGGAATCTATGGTCAATCCCGACATGATAACCGGAGAGATTGAAATAGAAGCACAGAAGATAGAGATCCTCTCCCGGTGTGAAGTACTGCCATTTATGATAGATGAAGAATCCGATGCGAAAGAGGATTTACGGCTGACCTATAGATATCTCGACCTGCGCTCCGCCGGCATGCAGAAACGTATAAAGTTAAGAACCGCATTCACCTTTGCGGTACGTGAGTTCCTCACCAATCAGGGTTTTCAGGAGATTGAAACCCCTACCCTGATAAAATCAACACCTGAAGGCGCACGGGATTTTCTGGTTCCCTCAAGAGTGCAGGCAGGAAAATTCTACGCACTGCCCCAGTCTCCGCAGCTTTTCAAACAGATTCTTATGGTCTCAGGCTTTGACCGCTATTTCCAGATTGCCCGCTGTTACCGTGATGAAGATGCCAGAGGAGACCGCCAACTGGAATTTACGCAAGTTGATTTAGAGATGAGCTTTGTCTCCCGTGACGATGTCCTGAAAGTCACTGAGGGACTCTTTAATTACGTGTTTGAAAAAACAATGCAGTATAAACTGCCCGAAACATTCGTACGTCTCACCTATGAAGAAGCAATGAATACCTATGGAAGCGACAAACCCGATCTGCGGTTTGAACTGCCCGTGAAATCATTTGATACCCTTGCTGCAGGCAGCAGCTTCAACGCATTTACCTCAGTTCTGGACGCAGATGGATGTGTAAAAGCCCTGAATGCAAAGGGATGCGCATCCTATTCACGGAAAATGATCAGCGAACTGGAGCAGGCGGCAAAAATATATGGAGCCAAAGGCTTAGCCTGGGCTAAAGTGACTGAAGCCGGACTGGAAGGCGGCATTACCAAATTCATCAGTGATCAGGCTGATGAGATTATCCGCTATATGGAAGCTGAACCCGGCGACTTGCTGCTGATGGTTGCAGATAAATGGTCGGTATGCTGTAACTCTTTAGGCGCTGTCCGCTCTAAATTGGGTAAGGATCTAGGTCTGATTGATCCCGCTCAATTCGTATTCTGCTGGATCATTGACTTTCCGCTCTTTGAGTATAATGAAGATGAAAATCGTTGGGAAGCAGCTCACCATATGTTCTCAATGCCGCAGGCACAATATCTGGACACCATGGAACAGGATCCCGGCATCGTAAAGGGTGATCTGTATGACCTTGTACTCAACGGTTATGAAGTCGCCTCGGGTTCGATAAGGATTCATGATCCGGAAATTCAGAAAAGAATCTTCTCAATAGTCGGATTCTCTGAAGAAGAAGCCGAGGATCGATTTGGATTTCTCCTGAATGCATTCAGGTATGGACCTCCCCCGCATGGTGGAATTGCACCGGGATTGGATCGTATGGTTATGATCATGGCCGGGCAAAGTTCAATCAAAGAAGTCATCCCGTTTCCAAAAAATAATGTAGGTGTCTCCCCTATGGAGAACTCACCTTCACTAGTTGATGAACAGCAGCTTAAAGAACTGCATCTGAAATTGGATCTGCCTGAGAATTCCTGAGAACATTCCCGGCAAAGGGTGTCCATAGTCCCGTTTTTATCCCTGCATACTTTAACGCATCAGCAGTCCAGTTGTTACAGGTGAACAGCAGCGAGTAGGTTCCTTCCGCATTCAGAAACAGACTGTCACCATACACCGCATTCACCGTCTCAGGAGGAATTACAGAGAGATTCCCGTCATCCTCCCAAATTAGATGATTCTCAATAAATTCATAGAGCAGCTCAATAGTCTGCTTATCTGTTTTATAAGAAGTCACCACCTTACCCTGAATGGGTCCCTTATAAAATGATATTCGTATTGCCGCATCTGTGGGCCAAAAGAGAGAGTGTACAACCAAAGGGAAGTGAAGATCCTCCAGAAATGGGGTTTCGGGATAAAAAGTCCTGTCTCCCCATCCAATACAGTAATATCCTTCATCCGGACCGGAATCACCCCTAACCTTCTCAATATCTTCCCGGAATGGACTGAATTTCGCCGGCAGACAAATCTCAACATGGTATTTATTATTAGTAAAGAATATCTGGTATTCAGCTCTGTCGGTATCAGTGGGCGCCACAACCGTAGGCATTGCACCCACCAGAACCGCAAAGAAATAGATTGATACTATTAATACCGGAACAAGTATTACTGTGATTATAATTTTCTTAACGCTTGTTTTCATCGTTGACCACCAATTACCATCTAGAACTTACTCATACAGAGCGCTGGAGGTCAATAAAATATCATCTCAACCCAAGGACAACTTAGTTTTGTTGTAATTATTAATTTTGATAAAATTATTGGCTCTTTCTCTACACAGATACACGGTAAAGCAGTATATTCAATAGTATAAGTCTGGTTGCTTTTTCAATCAGGGATTTCTATCATGTCAGGAGGTCTTTTATGGATTTATTGACAAATCCTGTTTTTCTCTGGCTCATTGCAGCAGCAATACTGCTGGTTCTTGAGTTTGTTATCCCCGGTGTACTGATCATTTTCTTCTCCTTCGGTGCCTTGGTTTTAATGTTTCTTACCTGGATATTTCCAAATTTACCTCTGGATTTTCAATTAATTATTTTTCTCATAGTATCTGTCCTCTCCCTCCTTCTCTTGCGTCGAAAACTGAAAAAAGTATTCCATGGTAGAAAAAGCGGGTCGGTTAAAGAGGATGAGTCTGATGAGATAGTTGGTAAAACCGTTACGGTCACAGTAGATATTACACCGAAATCTGCCGGAAGAATCTCCCTGAACGGCACAGAGTGGACTGCTGAATCTACCGAAGAGTGCAAAACGGGTGAACGAGTCATAATAGCAGGACGTGAGAGCCTGGTTTTAAAAGTCAAAAAAGATATATAGGAGTAGTACTATGTTTGATAATTTCTTATCTACATTTGTTCTTATTGTGGTTATTGTATTTGTATTGATTATCCTTTTGAGATCCGTGCGGGTCGTATCCCAGAAAACAGCATTCATTGTTGAACGGCTTGGTAAGTATCACCTGACCCTCGAGGCAGGTTTTCACATCCTTGTTCCCTTCCTTGATAGAGTAGCTTATAGGCATACACTTAAAGAGAGTGCAATTGATGTTGAATCCCAGACCTGTATTACGAAAGATAATATCTCAATTGAGGTTGATGGGATCCTCTACCTGCAGGTTATTGATCCTAAAAAAGCATCTTATGGAATTGATAACTATAAATTTGCATCCACTCAGATAGCCCAGACAACCATGCGAAGTGTCATTGGTAAACTTGAACTTGATAAAACCTTTGAGGAACGCGATACCATAAACTCTGTTATCGTTGAAGCTGTGGATAAGGCATCAGATCCCTGGGGTGTAAAAGTTTCCCGGTACGAAATTAAAAATATTGTTCCCCCGCAAAGCATTAAAGAAGCAATGGAAAAACAGATGCGTGCTGAGCGTGAAAAACGTGCTTTGATTGCCGAATCACAAGGTGACAAACAAGCCAGAATTAACCGCGCTGAGGGATCAAGACAGGAACTTATCGCCAAATCAGAGGGTGAGAAACAGAAACGTATCAATGAAGCTGAGGGTCGTGCTGCTGAAATTGAGAAAGTTGCCGAAGCTACAGCAATAGGACTTAAGAAAATTGCAGCAGCTACTCAGGAAAAAGGCGGAACCGACGCGGTCAACCTGAGAATTGCAGAACAGTACCTGACTGAGTTCGGAAAACTTGCAAAAGAGAACAACACCATGATTCTCCCGGCAGATCTCACAGATATTTCCAAGATAATTGCAACTGCAACAACGGTGATGAAACAGACAAAGTAAAGCGTGATATCTCAATAGAAAGAGGCCGTCCGATATGAGAGAACTCATACTGAACGGCCTTTTTGGTGCATAGCTGCCTCATTTCTGAAAATTACTATCTGTCGTCTTATGCGTCGTATATTCCGGAAGCTACATTACCGCCGGTTCCTGTCCAGTTTGAGTGAAAGAATTCACCCCGAGGTCTGTCTGTGCGCTCATAAGTATGTGCACCGAAATAGTCACGCTGAGCCTGCAGGAGGTTTGCCGGAAGCCGTTTGCTTCGGTATCCGTCAAAGAACATAAGTGCTGCCGAGAGAGTCGGAACCGGAATTCCCAAATCAACAGCCTGTTTTATTACCTTCCTCCAGGAAGTCTGACAGCGTTCAATAACTGCCTGAAAGTAGTCATCAAGCAGAAGATTGTTCAGTTCAGGATCCTTATCAAAGGCTTCCTTGATTTTCCCGAGGAATACGCTGCGGATAATACAACCACCGCGCCACATCATTGCGATTCCGCCGTAATTCAGCTTCCATCCATTCTCTTTCGCCGCTTCTCTCATCAGCATATACCCCTGTGTATAGGAGACAATCTTTGAAGCAAGCAGAGCCTGTCTTATATCTTCAATAAATGCTTTTTTATCCCCGTTAAAGGGTTTTGTACCAGCAGCTTTAAGTACTTTTGAGGCTTCAACACGTTCTTCCTTCATGGCTGAGAGAGCTCTGGCAAACACAGCTTCGCCAATCAGAGTGACCGGTACGCCAAGATCAAGGGAACTGATTCCCGTCCACTTACCGGTACCCTTTTGTCCGGCAGTATCAAGAATCTTACCGACCAGCGGTTCACCATCAGTATCCTTGAAGGCCATGATATCCCGGGTGATCTCAATAAGATAACTATCAAGCTCACCTTCATTCCATTCACTGAATACTTCATGAAGCTCTTCATGAGAAAGACCGAGTCCCTCTGCCATTAACTGGTATGCTTCACAAATCAGCTGCATATCACCATACTCAATCCCGTTGTGAACCATTTTTACATAATGACCTGCGCCTTCAGAACCTACCCATTCACAGCAGGCAGAACCATCATCAGTCTTTGCAGATATAGCCTGAAAAATATCCTTTACATGAGGCCATGCTTCCGGATTACCGCCTGGCATTATAGAGGGACCCCTTCTGGCACCCTCTTCCCCGCCGGAAACTCCGGTTCCAACAAATAGGATACCTTTTTCTTTTAACTCTCTGGTTCGTCTGGTTGTATCCGGGAAATGAGAATTACCTCCATCGATAATGATATCGCCCTCTTCTAAATGAGGAAGGATCATCTCAATAAATGAGTCTACAACTGCACCGGCTTTTACCATGAGCATAATCTTTCTCGGCCGCTTAAGTGAAGCTGCCAGCTCCTCAATTGAGTGGGTTCCGTAAATAGTATCCCTGCCTGCTGCAGCGTCTTTGAGAAAATCATCAACTTTTGATGTGGTGCGGTTAAATACGGCAACCGAGTAGCCGTGATCATTCATATTGAGGACCAAATTCTGACCCATTACAGCCAATCCAATTAAACCAATATCAGCTTGTACTTTCATTCTATTAACTCCTCTCATATTCAAATTATGCATTAAATCTTTCCCGGCAGGCCCAAAGTCCCAATGCCGGATTTGATATAAAATAGATCTCTTCATCATTTATTGTATAATAACCATCCTGTTTCTCCTGAGGGTTATACAACTCCATCATTGCCTTAATATCACCATACTCATAGCCTGCTGCCTCAACTTCTTCTTTCGACAGTCCTCCAGGACAATAGGTTATAGAAAATCGCCCATCAGATGAGCCGTGGATAAGATGTGCAGCCGCTGAAAGGTTTTCTTTCAAATCATCCTGCACTTCAACATCGATCAGAACTTTCTTTGTTCCCTTATAACCGTACTTCCTGATAAGCTTATCAATCTCAGGATCCTCGCCAAAGGTTGATACACCGGGAGCCAGAACTATAAGATGACCACCATCAGCTAAAGCCATGCGGGTTCGGTAGATACTTTTATTACCTAGCCAAGTGCTCCGGAACTCTTCAGGATCCAGATAGACAACAACCGTCTTGAGCGGCTTCTCCAGCATGATAAAATTCACTTTTAAGGCCAGTTCTGATGCCTGTACGAATGCAGTCCGATCCTTACTGATATATAGACCTTTCATCGCCAGCTCACCGGATGACTCGGTACCTATTACTGTCTGGATAAATACTACCGGGAGATTCTCACCGAACTGTTCATATGCTTCGTCCACAATGTAACGGACGGGATTATCAGCACGACCCATTATCCGTTCCATACCATAAACAGCACCAAGATAATGGCTCTTGTTAATACCATCCTGGCCACCGGTTCCGACAAATATATTTTTAGTATAATTAGCCATCCCGATAACTTCATGAGGTACTACCTGTCCAATAGAAAGCATCAGGTCAAAATCACCCTCAAGAAGCAGTTTGTTAACTTGTACCGGCCAGGAATATGAGACCTTTCCTTCTGAAATTTTTTCCAGAGTTTCTGCCGGAATTTCTCCGAGATTAACCACATCATTGCGCCAGTCATGATCCTTGAAAAGAGAACGCGGGATGCTGCCGAACATTTTTCCAATCTCAGCATCGGTCATAGGAACATGTGTCCCAAGTGCGGGCATAATCGCTTTAACTGCCTCGCCGTAATAGTTATAGGCTATCTCAGTTATCTCACCAGCCCGGCTGTGATATCTTGTAATATCAGGCGGGATGATTAAAACCCGCTTTTTCGGACCAATCTTATCAAAAGCCTGGTGAAGAGCGCTCTTCAGCTCCTGTTTTGTAAATATTTTTTCAACTGAGCCTTCTGAATAGTATACCATCAGATTACGCCTCCCAGGGTGGATGTTCCGGTAGATATGCCTGAAACTCATCAATCAATGTTTTTTCATACGTTCCTGCATAGGTTTTATTAAAAAACTCATTCAGACCCTCATTATATAACCTTTCCCATGAAGCATCCTCGTTGCCCGGGTTTACCGGATAAAACAGTACACCATTTGCTTTCGCCGCTTTCAAGTCGCCAGGGGCATCACCCACCATGAGTATCTGATCTAACGGATACTTCCCCACAGCAGCAAACTCAAGATGTTCGGTTTTTGTACCCATCTCCTGTCCTGCAATTATCTTTATATACTTATCAATCCCATGCTCCGCCCACTCCCGATTAAGAGCTTCATAGGGAGTCTGGGAAACTACAATCATATCTGCCAGATCTTCCACCTTCTCCAGACACTCACGAACGAAGGGAAAAGGGGGAATCCCATGAACCATCCGCTCGATGGTGTTATTAACAGAAATTGAATAATCATATACGATATCGAACTCGGGTGCTTTATTTGTTTCCATCTCTTTCAATAATGCCGGATTTCCCAGTTTTGTTTCCCGTTTGATCCAATTTCGCAGTTCTGTAAGTTTTGGAAGTTCTGTACCTCTTTTAACTACTTCAGGTTTCCTTTCCAATAGATCCAAAGCCCATATCACAGCCAGAAACCGGTTGCATCCACGCATGGTAGAGTAGAGATTTACAAAATCCCAAATTTCCCTGCTGTATCGGGAGACTGACTGCAGGCCGAATTTTTCAATAAAATTGGGACAAAAACACTCCTTGTGCTTAATTTCCATGGTATCAAACACACATCCATCAGAATCCAACCCGATAAAGAACTGTTTTTCCGGTTTTAAATCACGCAGTTTTTTTGCAGGATTCATATAACCATCCTTTTGTTTTTGTTTTTCGTAAGATACTGAAAGTTTTATCATACAACATGCAATTTCGTCAATATAGGTTTTTTTAAAAAATATATTCCTTATCTTTTTGTTTCATATATATTTAATATATTATTAATTTAATTAATATAGAATATTGACAATATTTATTCCAACTTGTATTCTCAGTAACGAAAGGAAATGAAAGTTCATGTATATAGCACGTCACGAACAAATTCTAAAAATACTCTCTTTACTTCGGGAAATTGCAGTCCCGGAATTAGCCGAACGGCTTTCTGTATCAGAAGTGACAATTCGAAAAGATCTTACCGCACTGGAAAAGATGGGATGCCTAATCAGAACTCACGGCGGGGCAATGATTGCCGAGGATTTCAGACTGATAAAAACTATTGATATTCGACAGAGGGAAAATCTTGGTGCAAAACAGGCTATTGCTGTGAAAGCCAGCGAGCTGATTAGTAATGGCGATACTGTCTATCTTGATTCCGGCAGCACCTGTCTGATGCTGGCAAGAGAAATTCGTGACATGAATTTGCATGTAGTTACAAACTCAATTGATATTATGGCTGAATTATCTGGAGCACAGAATGTACTGCTCTACTCTCTCGGGGGCAGCTATCGGAAAGAATCAGGTGCATTTATAGGACCTTCTGCCGTTAACAGCCTAAAAGAGTTTCAATTCAGCATCTGCTTCCTTGGAACAACCGGTTTTTCAGAGCAAGGTATTTTTTCATCTCAAAACATTATTGAGTCCGAGATGAAACGTCAGGCACTAATAAATTCAACCAGAAGAGTTGTTGCAGCAGATTCATCGAAATTCAGTATTAATGCATTCTCCATTTTTGCCCGTCCGGGTGATATAGATATTCTGGTAACAGACTGCGGTTTTTCCGGGGAAACAGCCCTGGCTGAATTCAAAATAGAGACATTAAAAGCGATATATTAAATTAATAGGGGAAATAAGTGAGAGGAAACTGTGTTATAGCCCAAAGCGGGGGGCCAACCGCTGTAATAAATTCAAGCGCCTGCGGGGTAATTCAGGAAGCACTAAAGCATTCTGAAATTGAAGGAGTTTTTGCTGCACACAATGGAATTCTTGGTGTAGTAAATGAGGACTTCTTTGACTTAAGAAAAGAGTCTCCGAAAACTATTGAAGGGTTGCGAACTACTCCAGCTGCCGCACTTGGCTCTTGCCGGTATAAGTTAAAAACTGAAGAAGACTATAAAAAAGTTCTGGATGTCTTTGTTAAGTATAATATTCGTTATTTTTTCTACATTGGCGGGAATGATTCTATGGATACCGCTGATAAAGTGAACAAACTTGCAGCACGTACCGGATATGAGTTCAGGGCGATGGGAGTACCTAAAACTATTGATAATGACCTGGCATGCACCGATCACTGCCCGGGATACGGGAGTGTCATTAAATACCTTGCTGCGATGACTATGGAAGCAGGAAGAGATACTGAAGCTCTCTATACTACCGATACGGTAAATGTAATTGAGGCTATGGGCAGAAACGCCGGCTGGATTGCTGCCGGGACTGCGCTTGCAAAACGCAATGAGGAAGATGCCCCGCATATTATCCTTCTTCCTGAAGTTCCTTTTGATGAAGATGCTTTTATTGCCCGGGTCAAGTATTTTCTGGAACTCATTGGGCGCTGTGTTATTGTAGCTTCAGAAGGTACAAAATATGCAGATGGAACTTACATTGCCGAACAGAAGGGTGCGTTTGCAAAGGATGCATTCGGCCATACCCAACTCGGGGGAACAGGTTTATATATAAAAAATTTGGTAGAGACAAAAGCAGGGGTTAAAGCCCGGTTTGCAATCCCCTCCACCATTCAGAGAACCGGCTTGCACTTTGCTTCTCAGACAGATTCAGAAGAGGCTTATGCTACGGGGAAAAAAGCCGTTGAATTGGCTATTCAGGGGGTAAGCGGCAAAATGGTCACTCTTGTCCGGGAGAAAACCAGTCCATACGCATACACAACGGGAACAGCAGATTTGTCAGATGTGGCCAATGGAGAAAAACTCTTCCCGAAAGAGTGGATTTCAGAAGATGGTTTTTTTGTTACTGAAAAGTTTTTTGCATATGCCCGCCCACTGATAATGGGCGAAGTAAATACGATTATTGAAGACGGGCTGCCGCAATTTATGCGATTTAGGCGTATTCCTGTTTCTTTATAAGTTCTTGCATTGATTCAGGTAAAATAACTAAAAAGAGGTATTAAGATGAATTATATTAATGAGATGTTCGGCCTTCAGGACAAAACGGTAATCCTTACTGGGGGCGGCGGGGCAATTGCCGGCGCTTTGGCAGAAGCTTACCTGAGAAACGGTGCTAATGTAGCACTTTGGGATATAAAACTGGAATTTGCAGAAGCTGCTTCAGACCGCCTCTCCTCAGCAACCGGAATTTCCGGAAAAATCTTACCTGTTGAGGTTGATGCAATGTCTGAAGAATCTACCACACAGGCACTGGAAAAAACATATGCACATTTTGGATCCGTAGATGTCCTGGTAAATGCAGCCGGGGGAAATCGGGGGCAATCACCATTTGTAGAGACAGATGTAGCCCTTTTCGAAAGCATAGTAAAACTTAATCTTGTAGCCGGTCTGTTAGTGCCGACGAAAGTCACTGCTGCCTGGTGGATAAAGAATAAAAAACCAGGCTCTATCATTAACCTTGCATCGATGTCCTCTTACATTCCGCTCTCTGGTGTTTGGGCCTACGATGCAGCAAAAGCAGGAGTTCTTAACCTTACCATGGCAACAGCAAAAGAGTTTGCTGCTGACGGAATCCGGGTAAACGCCCTGGCTCCAGGATTTTTTATCGGAAAACAGAATCGTGCGCTCCTTATAGATGAGAAGAGTGGTAATCTTACCCCTCGTGGAAAAGATGTGATTAACCATACCCCATTCGGTCGGTTTGGCGATGTTTCCGAACTAGCCGGAGCTGCCCTTTTTCTTGCCAGTGAAAAGGCTGCCGGATTTATTACCGGGGTTACCATTCCGATAGAC
>CAZMOX010000082.1:0-10903 GCA_964567895.1 uncultured Spirochaetales bacterium
ACCCGTGACAAAGAGTATACTCTGGCTTTAAAAGCTATTCGGGATGCTGAAGGTGCTTTAAAAGCAAAAAGAACCTGATCTATGTTTACATAGCGATCTATGTTTACATAGATTTGAAGTTTTTGATTGATTGCTTAACTTATTTCATTAGAAGTAGTTGTGAAATATCAAAAACTTCTGACTATTACCTGAGATACTATGTTTTCACCTATCGGACTGCTTTATACTGCAGTCCGATAGATATTTCCCTCTAATAAGGATAAGAATATGATTCGACATACCGTAGCTTTTAAACTGAAACATACTGCAGAATCTGAGATGGAAAAGAGTTTCCTTGATGCAGCCGGAGAATTGGCACATATTCCAAATGTAGAAAAATTTGAATGTCTTAGACAGGTGGGTAAGAAAAATATCTATACTTTTGGACTCTCTATGGAATTCAGCTCTGAAGAAAACTATCAATCATACAATACCCATCCAGATCATAGAAACTTTGTCAAAACCAGATGGATTCCTGAAGTCGCAGATTTCCTTGAAATTGATTACGAGCCGCTTGTCCCCTGACATAACCAAAGGGTGTCTTTTCGGAAATGGAACCATCATGATGGTTCCGCTTCTCTCTCTCGTTTGAGGATCAAGTTCTTTTCCGGTAATCAGTTGAATTCTATGCTTGCCATCCCACCGTCTTCGGTTCTACCAAAGTTGATGCACGACACCTTTTATAAGTTCCTCATAGATTTCTCGTACTTGCTGCATAATTTCCTTTGGAAGAGGTTCTGCATCTGAGGCTTTAGCGTTTGAAACTACTTGAGAGGGACGGGAGGCGCCTGGAATAATAGTGGAAACTTGATCAAATGTCAGTATCCAGCGTAGTGCTGCTTCTGCCATTGGAGCCGGCAGGAACTTCTTAAGCCGGCTTACTGCCTCCAACCCCAGTTCCCACGGAACCCCTGAAAAAGTCTCGCCCTTATCGAAAGCCTTGCCATCACGGTTGAAATTTCTATGATCCTTCGGATCGAATGTTGATTTTGCCGTAAATTTACCCGATAACAGCCCACTAGCTAAAGGAACCCGTACCAAAACAGCCTTATTAAGTTCCTCAATTCGTTTAAAAAAAAGTTCAGCAGGGCGCTGTCGAAAGATGTTAAAAATTATTTGAATTGACTCAACATTGGGAAATTCAATTGCTTTCAAACCCTCTTCAACAGTCTCTACGCTGACACCCAAATGCTGTATCTTGCCTTGTTCTTTCATCCGTTCAAATGCTCCAAAAATCTCCGGTCGATAGTAGACTTCTATAGGAGGACAATGCATTTGAATCAAATCGAGCGTCTCAAAACCGGTATTCTTCAGACTGGCTTCAACAAATTCAGTGAGAGCTTTGGGAGTATAGGATTGAGAGACATGTGGAGACAGGAAACGTCCACACTTGGTAGCAACATAAATCTGTTCTGAACGTGCTTTCACAACCCTTGCAACCGCTGCTTCACTCTGCCTATTCTCATATACATCTGCGGTATCGATAAAGTTAATCCCCTGATCAACCGCTTCATTAAGTATGCTCTCTGCAATGGCGTCATCAAAACCACTTCCCCAACGACCACCTACCTGCCATGTTCCAAGAGACACCTCAGAGACATTCCAACCTGTTCTTCCAAATTTCCTATATTTCATTTTTAACACTCCTTCGATTATTTAATTTTTATACCAAGTTAATTCTATACTTTTTCACAAAATTAATCCAACTTCAGACAAGTATAGTTTTATCTGTTTGCCTGGGACTTTCAATAAGCGAATCTTTAGTTACTTCAATTTTCTCTTCACCGACTTCCTCCTTTCCGATCCCCTGCAGCACATAAAAAGCTACATCAACAGGTGTACTATCCCGCTTCAGTGATTGTCCGGGTTCTCAGGTGATGGCATTGATTAAAGCCTCAACTACCAGTCTATAGGAAAGTAGTCCTTTAAAAACTTACCACTCCAATGCTTCCCCGTATTGATCCCGTCAAAAAAGGGATCACAAACGCGGGCTGCCCCATCGACGATGTCCAATGGCGGCTGAAAATCATGTAAGTCCTGCTTCAGTTTTGATAACTGTGCCGGATCCTCATCAGTTACCCACCCGGTATCTACTGCATTCATAAATATACCATGTTGAGCAAGTTCACTGGCAGAAGTGTGAGTCAGCATATTAAGGGCGGCCTTTGCCATATTGGTATGAGGGTGGCGTTCGCCCTTCTTAAACCGCAGAAACTTTCCTTCCATAGCCGAGACATTCACAATATGTTTTTTTCCGGTATCATCTTTTTTCATTAACGGTGTGAGATTATTACACAACACAAAGGGAGCAATGGAATTTATCAACTGCAGCTCCAGCATCTCTGCAGTTGGAATTTCACCAAGCTTGAGCCGCCAGCTGTTCGTGATCCTCAAATCAACTTGTTGAAGATCGACATCAAGCTTCCCTTTGGGAAACACCCTATCTGTTGATATTGCATTGTCATACGCATAGGGAATTTGAGACAGTTTTGCCGATTCGCGAATTCCTATCCCCGGCAGCTTGCCATCCCAGCTCACCTGGAGAGCTCCACTTGAGTCACTATTTTGATTCACAATAGCATTGAGCTGATTTGTACACTGATGATAATTATTCATCAATCTCCGGGTATTTTCAGGTAGATCACTATACCCAATCATCTCATTCTGCATCAGGTGCGCATAGAATCCCGGCGGCCGACGTACAGTCTGTGCTGCATTGTTGATCAATATATCGAGGCGGTCATAGGTCTGTTCTATATGCGAGCAAAAGATCTCCACACTTGGTGTATGCCGTAGATCCAATCCATAGATGTGTAACCGATCCTCCCATTCATGAAAGTCCTTCTCTTTGGCATAACGAAGTACCGAATCTATCGGGAACCGGGTAGTCGCGATGACTGTTGCCCCGGATCGCAACATCATTAATGTGGCCTGATAGCCTATTTTAAGCCTGGATCCGGTTATTAGTGCAACTTGTCCTGCCAGATCAGCGGTTTGGAATCGTTTTCTATAATTCAGCTCTGCACAGGAAGGACACATGGTGTCATAAAAAAAGTGCAGCCGGGTAAACTCGGCTTTACACACATAGCAGTTTCTTGGTGACTGCAGCACCAGATCTCCTGCGGTTGTTTCAGGGTTTTCGGAGAGCAGCAAGTTTGATGGTGCAGTAAATACTGCAGCGTCCCTTGCTAGACGAATTCCGGTTGCGGCCCGTGTCTTTCGTTCTACTGCGGCAATCTGCTGTTTCTTCTTTTTGAGCACCGCTTTTTTACGCTGCTTCAACTGATGAACATCAGGCCTGGATAGTTGGCCTGCAATTTTCATGAGTTCCATTTGCTGCTCTTTGGGTAATGCGGCATACTCTTCATCATTGTCCACCAACTGAGTCAGTACCTTTAGACAAAGGTCTACATCTTTTTGATCCACGTCGATTTACCTACACCTCATCCATTTGATCTCTCATTTCGACGGTATCCCGATATTTTATCTGCAAACCTTTCAGGAAATTCCGTAGTATCTGATCAAGACAGGTTCGATAGTGCTTATGACCTGGTTTGCGAAAGAATGCACTCAGTTCAGGTTTACTCAGTGGCATTTTAGCCAGATTCATGAGTTCCAGAATATCGTCAGCCTTCAGATTCAAGGCAATTTTTAATTTCTTAAAAATGAGGTTATTTGTTAGGCGTTTATCCGGTTCAGGCTGCGGTCCCTCTTTTTTCCCCCGCACATCATTAATCAAGCCGTTTAAGAATATTGATAATTCAGTATCATGCAGCGCCTTATAAGCCGGATCATCATCCCGCTTCATCCAATCACTGACCTGTTCCCGAGTCACTTCACCTTCAGCCTGCCCAAAGATAGAAATCATCCTGGAATCGCTAAAATCGAAGATATAGCGGATGCGGCGAATAATATCATTATTTGTCATAAGTTTCTCCTATAGAATGAACACTGCTAATGTATAACTTTATTCAGGGAATTAAAAGATAGTGTTTGGATGTGTGCAGGTGTTTCTAAAAGGCAGTCTGATAGTAACTGAACTGTGGTCTATGATGTTTACCGGGTCTTTTTATCACATGATAATCATTTTCAGCATAACGTAGCCATTCTTCAACTAGTTTTTTCATAAATGATTTTACCTTTTTCTGTAATTTCTTTCAGAAATGGATTTCCAATGTTTTTCAGTTTTTCGAATTCCATTTTTGTATATACTAAAAGATCAATTGCAACTTTGAAGCTAATATCAAGAATAGCATTCCGTACGAGAATTTTATTTTGCAGTTTTTCTTCATAGTTGCTCGGTAAAGTTTCATTATTTAAAATAACCACCAAATCGATATCACTATCTTCATTTATGTTCCCAGAAACCATAGATCCAAAAAGAATAACTTGCAAAGGATCTATGTTCTTTAGAGAGTTAATTATTTGTGGCAAAAATGTCTCCATTTAATTCATAAATTATTATATTTTATATACTCATAAAATGAAACCACTTATTCCCTATATCTACAGTCGAGTCAATTGAGTGAAAGATGTTGATTTCTCTTATGATTCCTACCTAGAATACATTCCTGAAATTTCTGATTTTTACATGTTCGGTACCAATTTTCAGATCGCTTTTCGAAACTCACTGGACTCCCCAACTCTTTTAAATCCTATTTTTATCAGATATTTGTCATGAGCAGCCACCTTTGAGTAGACCTTGAAGAATTTTTTCTTTGTTGTATCTACATCAAGATGGTGTGTAGCATAGTCAAAGAAATAACTGGAACTTTTGTAATCTCTGAACTGAGGGGTTGCGTAATCAAGTACGATCTCAATGTCCTCACCCTCTGAATCTTTATAGAGCATAATGAGAACCGGAATCATATTCCGTAATATATAGGCACTTTTCAAATCAGGAAGTGTCTCTGCTTTAAATTGAGGGAAAAATTTCTGTATAAAAGGGGTCAGACCCCTTTTACAAACAAATATGACATAAGTATGTCAATAATATTGACATACTTATGTCATATGCGTAATATTGTATATATGAGAACGACAATCAGATTACAAGATTCGATCCTTCGTGATGCAAAAAAACGAGCTCTTGCCGAAAACAAAAGTTTGACCGCTCTAATTGAGGAATCACTACAGAATAAACTCTATAATTTAGACAAAAAACCAATAGTGGCTGAAACACTTCCTACTTTCAAAGGATCGGGAGTACGGTCTGGAGTGAATTTGAACAATAGTCAGAATCTTCTTGATACTATGGATGGAATCCAATAGATGTACCTCTTTGATGTAAATGTATGGGTGAATGCCCATAGAGAAGATTCACCTGATCACAATACTATTCACCATTTTGTAAGTACCATTCTGGAAAGTGGTGATCCCTTTGCATATTCACCACTTTGTCTTAGCGGTTTTTTAAGGATAGTAACTCATCCTAAAATATTTATTGAGCCAACTGATTTGGATATCGCCTTAGAATTCGTACGAATCGTCACTGAGCATCCACGTGCAGTAGCTGTCTTACCTCAAAGCTCTCATTGGCATATATTCACACATCTCTGCATAACTACAAAAACCAAAGGAAATCTTATTCCAGATGCTTATCTGGCTGCTCTGGCAATAGCATCTGGACATACCTGGGTTACATCAGACCGTGATTTTCTCAAGTTTCCTGGATTGAAGTGTAAAATATTGTAAGTGTCCTGTTTTGTTCATAAAGACGAGAGAATTGTTTAATTACCATGAAAATTCTGTAGTATTGAATAAATCTTTAAAATTTCAATCTTATAATTCATATATCCTGATTAGTTCCGCTGTGTGCATAGTTGCAGCATCAATTATTTTTTTAATAAAATCAAACAAAGACTCTTGACATATACATAAACTAGTAGTATACATTAAATAGTACTAGTTTTAAAATAGTACCAGGAGAGAATATGAATCTACAAATACAGTTTAAAAAAGGGGCTTTGGAGTTATGTGTCCTTAATCTGACTATTGAGAAAGATTATTATGGTTATGAACTGGTAAATAGAATAAGTAATTTTCTCGATATTGCAGAGGGGACTGTCTACCCCATCTTAAGACGGCTTTCCAAAGAGGGTTATTTTGAAACCTATCTGCAGGAGTCAAACGAAGGGCCTCCACGTAAGTATTACCGCATAACTGCATTGGGGGTAGAAAGAGCTGCATTATTGAAAGATGAGTGGGATCTTTTCAGTAACAGTATAGATAACCTGCTCAAAGGAGAAGATAATGAGTGAACAGAAATTTTTACAATCACTAAAAGAGATGCTGCATGGAATTTCTAAAATTGATAAAGAGGATATCCTTAACGATTACCGGGAGCATTTTCTGGCTGGTCGTGAAAATGGAAAGAGTGATCAGGAAATCATAGAATCTCTAGGTGAACTTCCAGAACTGGCAAAAGCGATAAAAGCTGAATATTTTGCTACAGAAGCAGTAAAAAGGGGATCACCGGGAAGAGTTTTCCGGGCTGTATTTGCTGCCGCAGGATTAAGTTTTTTCAATCTTATTTTTATACTGAGTCCTTTTTTGGGGATTTGTGCACTACTATTAGGTTTGTGGTCAGGTGTATTTGGTATGGTTGTCTCTGGAACAGCTACGATGCTTGCTATAATTGTAAGACCCATATTGGAGTCAATCGTACCTATTATTTATTCAAATTTCAGCGGATTCTTTTGGAATCTAAACTTTTTTATTGCTGCGGTATTTATTACCTCTGTCGGCGGAATCTGGGGATTTGGAATGATCTACCTCTCTAAATTATTTTTCAAAGGCACCGCAAGGTATGTTCGTTTAAATGTCCAAATCATCACTGAAACAGGAGGTGCCCAAAATGAATAAATTACTTAAATTCCTCTTATACACCGCTGCAATTTCCCTGCTTTTATTAGGAATCATGACTTTGGTTTTCAATATTCCTAAAAAGTTTGAGAATGAGCTTATTAATTACAGAGAGATTGAAAAAATTGAGTTGTCCTACCGGGGTTTTGATCTACCCGTATAGGTAACTGATCCATGGAGCACGGTAAAAACAATCTGCCCGTAAGCTTATTCGTATCTATGCGCTACTCAATAATTTCTATTTCAAACCCGGTTAATAAATTCAGTACATCCGGTAGCGTGAATTTTGCTTTTCTGACGTCGTTCACCCTTGGATCGATTACATATCCGACTGCATTGCATAAGGAAGACTCCTTAAGGTTTGCATTATGAAACAGTGTATTTTGAAAATGTGATCCTTCAAATGAGGAACCAACGAGGTTCGTGTTCTCGAAAAAACTATCAATTATTTTACACTCAGTAAATTCTGTATTTTTCATATGTATATCACTAAAATTACAGCTGCTGATTTTACATTTCTTAAAGGAAACTTCTAATGAGAACTGATTGCATTTGTAGATATTAAAACCCATCAATTTACAATCTTGAAAATGTACATGATTAAATTTCGCCTGTTCAATTTTTGGATTAGTCAAATTGCACCCAATAAAACGGCAATCCTCAAAATCTGCATCATGGAGAATCGCATCTGAGAAGTTACAGCTTTGAAAAGTACAATTGTAAAAAACTCTATTTGTTAAATCCTTTTTGGAGAAATCATTCTGAACAAATTCTTCTCTGTGGTATTCGATGTTAGTATATTCCATTTCTGATAGTTCATCCTTTTTCCAATTGCTTTTTTTTAATTAACAGAACAATTAAGACCAGAAGACCCAGAGCGAAAATAAATGTTATTAAATTGACAATGGGTAAGATAATTGCGCCAAACGGCTCAAAAAGCTGCCCCACCAGCCAAGGAACAACTAAGTTTCCTGCCCCAATACCGATTACCAGCCAACCAGCCAGCTTCCCTGAAATATGCAGATAATCACCGGTAAGGGTAAATGTTGTCGGAACAAGCGTGGAGACCGACAAACCCAGAGTAATAGTACAGATCCAAACAGCTGAGAATGAAGTTGAAAATAGGATTAAAAATAGAGCTGAAAGTACACAACCAAATAAATAGACAAACAACATCACTTTTGGCTTAATTTTCAGAGAAACAGGAACGGATATAAGCCGACCTACCATAATTGAACCCCAATAGGCAGAGGTGAGATAGGCTGCATTTGTTTCATTTGTAATTCCAAGCTTTAGTGCATAAGAGTATATCCATCCACCGTAACTAAGTTGTGCACCCACATTCATAAACATGAAAGCCGTAATAAGGAGAACAAGCAGACGGTTTGACTCTTCATCAGATTGTGTTTTAGGGGCTGCAGGAGCTTTTGTGCTGGGAATTAAGAAGATAAACAGCATAATAGGAATACAAATGCCAGCTAAAATCCAGTACGGCCAACTAATCTCAGTTGATACTCTCATTGACAAACCCACTATCATAGGAGCAATAAAGGCACCAAACCCATAAAAGAAATGCAGACCAACCATAAATGGGCCGACTGAAGATCCATGTGTCCAGACGAGAAGCGTATTCCCTCCCACGTCTATACTACCTGCTGCCAATCCAGATATAAAGAATAGTGCAAAAACAACCCAAAGAGCTTGGGAAAAAGGAACAAAAAACATGATAATCCCGAGCAGCACAATTGCACCGGCTGTTACTGGATGCACTTTGAATCTATCATACATCCTGCCGCCGGTGTAAGAACCTATAAGATATCCTATAGATAAAATCGGGAATATATAACTGATACCTACCAAATTTGTGCCTGCTAACCTGCTCAGGCCGGGTAAAGTTGGGCCGATAATACCTGTTGCGAAGCCAATCGTGATATACGACAAGTAATACGCTATTGTTCTCACGATCTTTTGTTTTTTTTCCAAAGTGCTATCCCCCTGAATTGGTAACAGAAACCCAGTAAAGTTATGAGATTAAACATATTTTTAGACTAATCTTAAATTTATTGCAATAAGTAACATATCACGCAAAACGCTAATGAAACTATAAGTTGTATTATTCTCTTACCCGTAATATAGTATTTACATACCCATAGACAGTAATCTCTGGGGAACCGGGGGACGGAGGTTCATGGTGAAAACAATAAAGGGAACATCAAACAGATATCTTGATATCAACCTAAGCGACCGCAGCTGGTCTGTCTATACCGTATCTCAAGCAGATCTTTCAGCATTTCTGGGAGCTAAGGGACTTGCCATAAAAATATACCATGATCGATTTCCCAAAGAGCAGCTGAGCAAAATTGATCCGCTGGGTGCAGAAAATATCCTGATCTTTTCCTTGGGAGTAATGCTCTCCATCGGCGTACCCAATTCAGCACGCTTTGAGGTAGTCACTAAATCCCCATTAACTGGATTGATGGTAGGATCTTCCTGCGGCGGACCTTTTGGGGAAGCCTGCAAAACCGCCGGTTGGGATGGTGTAATTATAGCCGGCAAATCTGACAATCCTCTCGTAGTCCGAATTGATACGGATGGTGTTACGTTTGAACCAGCCGGTGCTCTGTGGGGACAAGGGACTCAGGAGACTCAGGAATCGCTGAAACTTACCCGTGAAGAGGGGGCAGCGGTCATCGGCCCTTCTGGAGAAAACGGAGTTCTCTACGCAAATATCTGTTCGGGACATCGTTTTGCCGGCCGCGGCGGAGTTGGTACCGTAATGGGAGCTAAAAATCTGAAGGCTCTAGTCGCTTCAGGAAAAAAGGTTCGCTATGAGGCAGTATTGCCGGAAAAATTCACGGTTAACAGAGATAAAGCCAGAAAATTCGTCAATCGCAACCAGATGACAAAAGCCTACCGGGCCTATGGGACAAACTCAAATGTGAGAGTGGGGATCGAGGGTGGTTTTTCGCCGGTGCACAATTTCCGGGATCGTTATCACCCCGAGAATGAGAAAATTTCCGGGGAAACGATGGCAAAAAAGTATCAAACTAAACAAACCGGGTGCCGTCACTGCCCTATCCTTTGCGGTCATAAAGGAACCTACCCGGATGGGAAAACCAGGATCATTCCGGAATATGAGACAACTGGTATGTTCGGCAGCAATATAGATAATTTTAATGCCGATCTCATTGGCTCCTGGAATGAACTCATGAACGAACTGGGAATGGATTCCATATCCGCAGGCGGCACTATCGCCTGGGCAATGGAAGCTGGAGAAAAAAAAATACCTCTTAAAAACCATCTATTGTTCGATAGTGTTGGCAGTACTGGGTTGGTTCATTCCCCATATTGCCTGCAGGAAAAGGTCTGTCAGAGAAGTAGTAAGTAACTTTCCGTTGAATTTCTCGTTTAGACTTGGTGTATGGCCTAATGGTCCGTCAGTTGCATTCAACCGTAAAGATGATCGATTAAAAAAGATCCCTGACAGAAAGAGAACTGTTGCCATGACAGTCTATCTTAAAAGTATTGAAGCAGCATGGTTACTCTTCTCATTTCAGGAGAGCACCTGTCAAAGTGAAGCCAACAATCGTCTTGCGGTGATTGGCGATCTGCCTCATACTTGCACATTTATCCGTCTGATGGATAAAGTGGAGATCCTTCTGCTGCCGGGATTCATTGCTAAAAAAGCGGTAAAAAAATGGGAGAAAGTGAGATGAGCAACAGATGGAAACCGGCTGGAACAGTTCTTTTTGGGAAAGCAATGCTATCCCAGTTAGCATATGAAATAATGCTTTTCTGTGTAGGAAAACCTGAGGTAATAACACTGCAGAGGAGCAGGAAGACGGTAGCCAGGGTAGCCAGATCTATTGCATCAGACAATCTGGATTCAATACCTGTTACCGTTGGTGACCCTTCAGCAGAAACTGATTTTCTGATTCTTGCAGGAGGAAAAGGTCTGTCAGATAGATTTGCCTATGACCCCCGCCCTAAAGCTCTTATT
>CAZMOX010000083.1:0-10881 GCA_964567895.1 uncultured Spirochaetales bacterium
CAATCTTTACAGAAACTAGCAAGTATTGATCTTATGCCAGTACAACAACTTAAAGAATATCAACAAAAACTCGCTAATCTAAAGAGTTGTTTTAACTTAGCTGAACAGGATTTAGAGTCAACACCTATCTGTCCTAATTGTGGATATTGGCCAATCAATGAAGTAATTTCAGCAAATAGTTTCTTGATGATTGATCATCTAGATGCTGAATTAGATACCTTAGTAGAAAATTGGACAGAAACGCTCATAGGGAATCTTGAAGATCCCATCACCCAAGCAAACTTAGATCTCTTAAAAACAGAAGCTAGGAAGAGTGTAGATGAATTTATTCAGACTGGAGAGCTTCCTCTTTCTGTTGATTCCAATTTTGTTCAGGCTTTACGAGAAGTCTTATCAGGTCTTATTAAGGTCTCTTTAACATCTCAAGATATACAAGAAGCACTTCAACTTGCTAAAGGACCCACTACTCCTATAGAGATGAAAAAACGATTTGATGAGTATATCGATAAACTCACACAAGGTAAGGATCAAGCTAAAGTTCGAATAGTATTGGAATAAATCATAAAGGGATACAAGAATGAGCAAACGAGAAAATCTTTTTAATACACACATTGTCCCTGGCAAACCTGGTAGTGGCAATCTATTTGATGAAGAAATTGAGATACATAAAGGACCCGTAGTGTGCCTAGGTCGTGAATTCGAAGATGATGAAGCTAGACGTACATTTTTTATTGAAAAATTAAGGAAGAAACTCCAAGATCCTGAATTCAGGAAGATAGAAGGATTTCCCATAGGTGAAGATAAAGATATCCTCCGTTTAAGTGATCCTCCCTATTACACAGCCTGTCCCAATCCATGGATAGCTGATTTCATTGAAGAATGGGAAAAAGAAAAGCCAGAAAAAACTGAAGATTATCATTACCATAGAGAACCATTTGCAGCAGATGTAAGTGAAGGAAAGAACGACCCTATCTATAACGCTCACTCCTATCATACAAAAGTACCTCATAAAGCAGTCATGCGATATATTCTGCATTATACAGAACCAGATGATATTGTCTTTGATGGTTTTTGTGGTACTGGTATGACTGGTGTAGCGGCTCAGATGTGTGGTGATCGAGAAACTATTTTATCACTTGGGTATCAAGTGAAATCAGATGGTACGATTCTTCAGGAAGAAGAAGATAATAATGGTAGAAAAACTTGGAAACCCTTTTCTAAACTGGGTGCCAGAAAAGCAGTTCTTAACGACCTGTCCCCGGCTGCTACCTTTATTGCTTATAACTACAATACTCCAGTCAATGTTAATGAATTTGAACAAGAAGCTAAGCGAATTCTAGCTGAAGTAGAAGAAGAGTGTGGATGGATGTATGAGACTCTTCACACTGATGAAGTTTCAAAAGGAAAAATCAATTACACTGTCTGGTCAGATTTATTCATTTGTCCAGAATGTGCTGGTGAGATAGTCTTCTGGGATGCTGCTGTAGATAAGGCAGCTAAAAAGGTACAGAATGATTTCCCATGTCCCCATTGCAAATCTGAATTGACAAAAAGAAAAATGGGCCGGGCATGGACAACTAGATTTGATTATGCCCTTAATAAATCGGTCAAACAAGCAAAACAGGTCCCGGTCCTAATCAATTATACTGTAAAGGGTTTAAAAGGTCGATTTGAGAAGACTCCAGATGAATTTGACCTAAGTCTGATTAACACAATAGATAATAGTGAGATTCCGTATTGGTTTCCAACTGCTCCGTTACCAGATGGTTATAACACTCGCCAACCAATGAATTCACATGGCATTACTCATGTGCATCATTTTTATACAAAAAGGAATTTATGGAATTTAAGTTCCCTTTTAGAGAAATGCAGTAACCTAAATCGATTACTATTCCAGTCTATTGCAGCTACTCTCTGTTCTCGACTAGTGAGATATAATATGGGTAAAAGAGGTAATGGTCCGCTTAATGGAACATTATATATTTCATCACTAAATGCTGAAACAGAGATTACAAAAGTAGCAGCAGGTAAAACTCGTGATTTTATTAAAGCTTTTTTAGCAAAGCAAAGGAGCCCCACACAATGTCAAAGCTTTGAAAAAATACCTATTGAGAACACTTCAATTGATTATCTTTTTATTGATCCTCCTTTCGGTGCAAATTTGAATTATTCAGAGTTGAATTTTCTATGGGAATCATGGTTAAGAGTATTTACTAATAATCAACATGAGGCCATCGAAAACTCAGTTCAAAAAAAAGGACCAAACGAATACCGTGCCTTAATGACAGCTTGTTTCAAAGAAGCCTATAGAGTATTAAAACCTGGTCGATGGATGACGGTTGAATTTTCAAATACTAAAGCATCTGTTTGGAACAGTATTCAAGCAGCAATTAATGAAGCAGGTTTCATTATTGCAAATGTATCAGCATTAGATAAACAACAGGGTAGTTTCAAAGCTGTCACAACCCCAACAGCTGTTAAGCAAGATTTAATCATTTCTGCTTACAAACCCAATGGTGGATTTGAAAAACGCTTTGAAAAGGAAGCCCAAACAGAAGAAGGTGTTTGGGACTTCGTTCGAACACATTTAAAATACTTACCCATTACAAAAAAACAAGGATTAGAAATTGTTATCATACCTGAACGAGATCCTAGGATTATTTATGATCAAGTAATTTCTTATTATGTGCGTAAGGGATTCAATGTTCCGATAGATAGTCAGGATTTCCAACTTGGTTTATCCCAACGATTCTCTGAACGTGATGGCATGTATTTTTTACCTGAACAAGTCGCAGAATATGATCGTCAGAAAATGCTTAATGGAAACGAGTTTTTGCAACAATCTCTGTTTATTTCTGATGAAGCATCAGCAATTGAGTGGCTTCGTAATTTACTGCGTAATAAACCTCAGAGCTTTCAGGATATCAATCCTCAATTTATGAAAGAAATCAGTGGATGGAGTAAAAACGAAGTTGGTCTGGAGCTTTCTACTCTTCTGGTGCAAAACTTTATTCCTTATGATGGGAAAGGTCCTGTGCCTGAACAGATCCACAGCTATCTTTCTACCAATTGGAAAGATATGCGAAATATTCCCAAAGAAGACCCTGCTTTGGTTGCAAAGGCAAAAGACCGTTGGTATGTACCCAACCCAAACAAAGCAGGTGATCTGGTAAAATTGCGTGAAAAAGAATTAATAAAAGAATTCGAGGAGTATAAAAAGTCCAAGAAGAAAATCAAAATATTTAGGCTTGAAGCAGTTCGTACAGGATTTAAGAAAGCATGGCAGGAGCGAGACTATCAAACTATCATAACTGTTGCTGAGAAAATACCAAACAATATCCTTGAAGAAGATCCAAAGCTACTGATGTGGTTTGATCAGGCAATAACAAGAATGGAAGAGTAGAAAATCTATGGAAGATAGAAGTTGGTACTTCAGTGAGTATTACAAAAGCATATGTAAGTTAATTGATATCCAGACTCTTTGGGATCAAACCATCTGTCGTATTTGGTTACCAAATAGAGATGCTATTGTTCGTGTAGCACAATCAGATTTACATCCTCTAGAATCAGAACAGGTCCCTGATCATGAAGAGTATAAAATATCATATTTAGCTACAGCAGCAAAAGTAGCAGAAGTACTGGAAAGCACTTCAGATGATAATGGCAATACTATTCTTTTAGCTCCAATGGAATCCAATGTTATTCCTCTTCCTCATCAGATCCATGCATTATCACGAGCGATCTCAGGTGATAGGGTACGATATCTTCTTGCAGATGAAGTAGGTCTTGGAAAAACTATTGAAGCTGGTCTCATCATGCAGGAACTCAAATTTCGAGGATTAGTATGCAGAACACTTGTTGTTACTCCTAAAAGCCTGGCAATGCAATGGGTTGCAGAAATGGATACACATTTTAATGAATCCTTTTCTTTGATCAACCCAGGAGATCTTGATGCCTTAGAACGATTAGAATGCCCATCCTCATATGTAAATGGCGATGAAGCCCAAACAGATTACAATCCCTGGTTGAAATTCAACCAAGCCATTGTAACGCTGGATGCCGTAAAACCAGTAAAACGAAGAAAAGGCTGGTCCCAACAAAAAGTGCACAAATATAATCTGAATCGATTTGATCGACTTATTCAAGGACAATGGGATCTGATAATCATAGACGAATCGCATCATATAGGTGGTAGCACTGATCAAGTATCCCGTTACAAATTAGGGCAAGGTTTGGCTGAAGCTGCACCTTACCTATTATTGCTTTCAGCAACCCCACATCAGGGGAAATCAGATGCATTTCATCGTTTGATCAGCCTTCTTGATCCAATGTCTTTTCCTGATCAAGATAGTGTTACCCGAGAAAAGGTATCTGAATTTGTTATTAGAACAGAAAAGAGAAAAGCATTAACAGCTGAAGGGGACCCTCTGTTCAGACCTCGCACAACACAAACACTAGGAGTTAGTCTGCATAGAAACCCTTCACAGATAGCTTTATATGAAGCTGTTACTGATTATGTTAGATTGGGCTATAATCGTGCAATAAAAGATAAGAAACCACATATAGGGTTTCTTATGGTCCTATTGCAAAGAATTGTCACATCAAGTAGTCATGCAATCCGCTGCACTCTTGAACGACGTTTGGGGGTTCTTGAAAATCTAACCTCTTCTAAAAGATCTCTTTCTGAAGAAGAATTGGAAGAACTTGTTGATCTTGATGGCCAGATGCAATTAGACTTGTTGGTCGAAGTTGATGAAACTGGTAGAAATAATGAGATTGAAGAAGTCTCTTTCTTGCTAGATCTGGCAAAATCAGCTGAGATGGCTGGACCTGATATAAAAACAGACATGCTTATGGATCTTATCTTCAAACTCCAGGGAGAAGAGAATGACGACCAGTTGAAAGTGATTGTATTCACAGAATTCGTACCAACACAAGCTATGCTGCAAACTTATCTTGAAGAACGAGGCTTCCTCTGCTCAATTATCAATGGTTCTATGAGTATGGAAGAACGCAGAAAGGCTCAAAGAGATTTTAGAGATCGTAATAGAATCCTCATTGCTACAGATGCAGGAGGAGAAGGCTTGAATCTCCAATTCTGTCATGTGGTTGTTAATTATGATCTACCTTGGAACCCAATGAGAATTGAACAAAGAATTGGTCGAGTTGATCGTATAGGACAGAGTAACATAGTAAGGGCCATTAACTTTGTATACGAAGATTCTGTTGAGAGCAGAGTTCGCGAAGTGCTTGAGAGCAAATTAGCAATCATTCTCGAGGAGATGGGAATTGATAAAGCTAATGATATTCTTGATA
Source organism: uncultured Spirochaetales bacterium (assembly GCA_964567895.1). GTDB lineage: Bacteria > Spirochaetota > Spirochaetia > JABMQR01 > JABMQR01 > JABMQR01. The sequence continues at coordinate 5,317 of CAZMOX010000083.1, forward strand.
CTTCTCTTTCTGGTGAAATAGTTGAAAAAATGATGACACATATCATCATGGAAGAGGCAGATCCCGATAAAGAAGTTGAACGAACCATAAGTACTATAAAATATGACTTAACACAGGAACGAAAAAAGTGTGCTGTATATAGGATATCAGAAGACCCAGAACCATCTGCAGCTGCTAAAATAAAAAACCACCCACTCCCTTTTTGGGTGGAAAGAATGACTCTCAACTATTTGAAGATGAAAGCTTGCCCCCTAGAAAAAGATCTATTAGGTTGGAACTTCGTTTGGCCTGATGGGGAGAAAATTACAGGTGCTGTATTCCAATCTTATAATCTTTCATCAGACTCATTGAAATTATCGTTGGGAAATCCCAAGATTCGTGGACTAGTAATGAATCTTCCCCAGTTGTACTCGGGACAACCTGTACCTGTAATATCTTTAGAAGGAATTCCTAAAACAGTAAATGGCTATTGGGGACTCTATGAAATTACGAGTTCGATTAATAGTAACAATACCAAGCAAATTCGTATTCCCTTTAAAAGGAAGGGGTATCAGTGCGTTTTTGTTAGTAACACCGGGAAAATATTCCTGCCTACTGCAAGATTTATTTGGGATCAGCTATTAACAATTGATCCTAAAGTTATCCAGATGTTATCTAGAGAAAAAACAATTTCTTGTTATGAGACCCTATTCAATGCTGTTACAGCTGCAGGTCAAGAAGTATTCAACAAACTGAAAGCTTCACACGAAAAAGCACTTCATCAAGAAGAACAACGAGGCAATACATCATTTGCTTCTCGAAGGAAATCAATTTATAAATTAGGGTTACCAGAAGTAAGACAATACCGGTTACATAAACTAGAAGAAGATATACTTCAATGGCAAAAGGAACTTAAAACAGCTAGAGATATTATTCCAGATATAAGACCTTTGCTTTTATTGTATGTTGGAGAGGGCTATGAACAGTGAGTAGTTGGAGAGATACAATACTAAAAGAGTTCATTCCTAACATTTCCAAACTCACATTAGTTGCAGATCCTGATTGTTTATTATCAGAAGAAATACTATCAGCTGAACTTCGAAGCAAAGGTTTCGATCTTATTGAGTTTAATGACTCAATAGAATTCAGATATGCATATGAATCTAAATATCGTTCTATCTGGGATCAAGGTTTGCAGACAGATCTCGTAGTAATACTTCAAGTTCAGGATTCAGAGATCTCATTTCTCCCTTATGATCTTCTTCAGGCAGGCAGAATTCTTTCCTTTAATTTAGGCGATATTTTCCCAAGTTTCAGCTATCCAATTCTTGAATGCTTAGATCAAAACACATTCGATCTTCTATATAGCGCACAAAAAGAAACTTCACCAGGTATCATGGGAGATAATGGTACAAAAGATTTCATACTACACCATGTTTATAGCATTGCTCCAGAATTGGTAAAAACTGAAGTTGATCTACTCAGATCATTGCTCAGATTGCATTATAGTAACATTGAAATACCTCTTACTCTATCAGATAGATTGATAGATCTCATAAGTAAAAACCATACATTTAAGGACTGGCCTCTTGATAGTATTGTTACTGATTCTGAAGTTTTCTATGCTTTTATCCAAGAGCGTTGGCCAATCTTCTTGGAAAACTATGATCAGAAAGATCAAGTTATGGAATCACTTCCCTCCTATGGATTACAGATGTCAGGGCCAATTCACTTGCCATTTGATCATCATGATATCAGAATCTATATTGACAACCTATTTGTTGAAGGAAAACTTTCACCAGTTGAATATTCAAAAAATCTAATACCTGAAAATTCATGGATATCATGTGGAATTAAAAATTCTTCAGGGAATAGTGAGACAATCAGAATTGATCGTCTATTTGATCTCATAACCTCAAATACCCCGAATACTCAAACAAGATATAAAGATTGGATATCAGTTGCTATACAGTGGGGAAAACTATCTGCTTTGATCCATAACCAAACTGAAATATCATTGAAATTAAGATATTCATCTCTTCAATCAGAATTAAACGCAAGCTTTTCAGAATGGTTGGATAATCATTATGCTAATCTCATCAACCTATCACCATCCAACCCAGTGATGCTCCATCATATTCCTCGTTTTCTTGCAAGGCAAATGGAAGAAAGCGAAAAGAAACGAATCGCACTAATCGTCATTGATGGTCTATCATTAGATCAGTGGATTACTATGAAGTATTCACTTCTGTCTCAAGATAGAAGCATTCTTTTCCGTGACTCTGCAGTATTTGCCTGGATACCGACATTGACATCTATTTCTAGACAAGCAATTTTTGCTGGAAAACCTCCTATCTATTTCCCCAAATCCATTTATTCCACAAGCAGTGAAGAGAAACTGTGGAAACAATTTTGGCAAGACCAAGGGGTCTTAAAACAGAATATTACCTACAAGAAAGGACTTGGGGATGGAGATCCTATTGAAAGCATTGATAATGTACTAAATCAAAATAAAACTTCAATCGTAGGCTTGGTTATTGATAAAGTCGATAAAATCATGCATGGGATGCAGCTTGGTGCTCCTGGTATGCATAATCAAATTGAGCAATGGTGTGAATCAGGATACCTAAAAACAACTTTAGACTATCTTGATAGAAATGGATATGAAGTTTGGTTAACTTCAGATCATGGCAATATTGAAGCTCATGGAATTGGGAGAATCTCTGAAGGATCAATTGCTGATAGTCGAGGAGAGCGTGTAAGACTATATCCCAGTACTGAATTAAGAGACCATATAGCTGAATCTTCCATAGATAGTCGTGTTTGGAACCCTATAGGACTACCAGATAATTTCTTCCCATTAGTAGCAGCCAAGAATTATGCATTTATCAAAGATGGTGCTTTAACTGTTGCCCATGGGGGAATTTCACTTGAAGAAGTCATAGTCCCGTTAATTAAAATCGAAAGGATATCACACAAATGAATAAACGATATAACAAACTAGGTATTAAACAGACAATTCAGAAACAATGGATGAATTATACCTTGAATATGCTTCTTGCAGGATTATCAGAGAAAGAAATCCGTGCAGAACTAGATAACTACCTTTCAACTCAGAAACAGAGTGGTGGAACTGGTGAGCGAGGGGAAAAAACCTATGGAATGGCAATAAGTTTACTCTCATCATGGTTTTCACCAGATAGCGACCTAATCCCATTAAGAGACAAAGCATTAGGTTTGGCAAAAAATCTTCCAGATAACAGATGGCTCCCTCTTCATTGGGCAGTGATTTCAGCATCCTATCCTTTCTGGTTGAATACAGCCAAACAGACTGGAAGACTCTTCAATCTTCAAGAGAAGATAACTAAGAACCAGGTCTTTAGTAGATTGAAAGAACAATATGGAGACAGAGAAACTGTAGCAAGAAATGCTCGTTACACTATACGATCTTTTGTTGCATGGGGTATATTACAAGATACTGATGCTAGAGGAGTATATGATAAAGCAGATCCTTACCTGATTGATGATCCAAAACAGTCAATCTTATTATTTGAATCATTCCTACATACAATTCCTGAAGCAAAAGCCTCATTAGAAACAATCATTCATCATCCTGGATTCTTTCCATTTCACATGAAAAGCATGACAGGTGAATATATAGCTCAAAACAGTGATCTTGTAGAGGTTTCTAGATATAGCCTTGATAATGAGATCCTAAAATTAAAAGATCGTTGAGACAGAAGCAATATTCCCATACCTGATACAGCAATGAGATAATGAGCAGGAGTATGGGTTGAGCGATTCAAAAGCAAAAGTTGTGTATGAGTACCACTTAGTCCAAGAAAATCAATAACTGTGCGTATATTTGGTGATTCAAGGCAATTAAGATAGTTTCACTAGAACTTTTGGCAATACTAGATCATGCTTCACAAAAAGCTTTCCCAGGAGTGTTTGGCTGTTAGTTTAGAGGTATTTATTTGTTCCAGTACAATTGCATATTCCGGCGTATCCGGACAGTCAAACCGGAAACATCCGGACATGAAACCGGAAACATCCGGACACTTGTCAGTTAATATATCTTAGGGTAAATTACCCTAATTTTTCAAGTGATTGAAAGGTCTTTTCCGCCAGAACCTCTCGCATAGATTTTTTTGAATTAAGAGCCAAAACATACGCATTATGAATAACTCTATCCATGATAGCGTCAGCTATCGTTGGATCCGGAAATAAATCATACCATTGTGTGTGTGCAACCTGCCCGGAAAGTATCGTCGAGGACTTATTGTACCTGCTTTCTGTCAGTTCAAGAATATCCCGACTCTCTTCTAGTGAATAGGTTTTGATTCCCAGATCATCAAGAATCAGAAGTTTAACCTTTTCTATACTTTTCATAAATTTAGAATATCGATTAGTGGCTTTGGCTTCTTCAATTTCCAGGAGTAATTCCGGGATTCGAAAATAGCGTACAGAAAATCCTTTTCGGCAGGCAGCATCTCCTAAGGCACAAATCAAAAAAGATTTCCCACTGCCAGTTTTTCCAGATACAACAATATTTAATTTCTTCTCTATATAAAGACAGGAAGAAAGAGTACGAATCAGTGGTTTGTCTATGGTTCTGTCAGCCGTGTAATCAATATCTTCGAGTTGCGCTGGCATGCTAAAGGAGGCACTGCGTAAGTTCCTCCCAATACGTGCATTCTTCTTTTGCAACCACTGTCGTTCTACCATAATGCCGAGTCGTTCATCAAAGGAAAGATCACGTTGGCTAGCATCGGGTTCACTTACCATCTGAGCCATGACTTTCAGTTTCATCTCGTGTAGTTTCGCTACCGTAGGATTGTTAAACATGTAAGCCACCTTCTGCAAATGCAGAGTTGCCCCGAATATTCGCATGTACAATAAATTTTGCGGGTACGGGGGTGTTTTCTGCCGTATCAAGCTGATTCAAAGCTAGTTTGAAATATTTATAGGAGAACAATCGTTTTTCACTCGCATTCTTACTTGCTCTTTCCATACATTCAGCAGAATAGTTTTTTTGAAAATTTAATATTCCCATACAAGCCCGGTAGGTTTGTACCGGGTATTCACGGCTTTCCAGAATATTCTGTATCAGCCTTGTTGTGTGCGGACCGATTTTTTCCGCCCAAGTGAGAAATCGATCAGAACTCCATCCGCTGACTATTTTATGGTTTTCCGGCATATGTTCTGGTACGGTCGTGTACCGTCTAGATCCATGATAACTTCGTGCATGAGCAGCTACCCGCTCGCCATCGACAAATATTTCAATAGTTGTCAGAGTTGCCCGCACAGAACAGGGTTTGTGTACTTGTGAATAATGGACGCTGTAATAGTATTTTTCATAATCGACATGATAGTTAAAAGGGACTCTCCTCTCTTTCCAGTCTGCGTACTCGTAAGCCTGCTTGGGTAATGGCTGTAATGCTGGCTGATCTATCTGGATAAATGCAGTTCTTCTGTTTCCTTGCATCTTCTGAAAGGGACGTTCTATCAGGATAGCTAATTCTTCACTTAGATTGCGGTACCGGGAACATTTTCCACAAAAGAGCACATTTTCTGGGGGAGTGG
>CAZMOX010000084.1:0-10849 GCA_964567895.1 uncultured Spirochaetales bacterium
CTCTCAATATTTCCTAAGATCCAGATCATCAGTTGGAATTCTGGCAATCCGTTTTTTGATCTTCTTCTCTATGACGCGAAAATGCTGTTCTTCATCCGGAGAAATCAGCGTGATAGCTTTACCTGAATTTTCTGCGCGCCCAGTCCTTCCAATTCTATGGATAAAAATCTTTGGGGAACGCGGCAGTTCATAATTGATCACAAACGGCAGGAACTCAATATCAATTCCCCGGGAAAGGAGATCTGTTGCAACTAATACCTGCAATTTCCCCTCTTTAAAACTGGTGAGAAGATCTGTTCTTACTCCCTGTGTTCTTTTTCTGTGGATCGCCTTGGCATCAATACCGTTTTTTCGCAGCTTATCTGCAACCCTCTCGGCTCTTGCAACAGAAGAGGTAAAAACCAGGACCTGAGTCATCTCTCTGCTTTTTATTAAATAACGAAGGAGCGGTCCTTTTTTTTCTGCAGCTACAGCATAGGTACTTTGATTAATGAGATCAATATTTTCTTCATGTGATTCTATTTTAATTACGACGGGATCATGCAGTAGTATTTGATTAATTGTACTTATATCATCATTGAGGGTTGCAGAGAAAAGAAGGTTCTGTCTCTTGGGAGGGAGCAGATCAAAGATCTTGTTCATCTCATTTTTGAAGCCGGCATTCAGCATTTTATCAGCCTCATCCAGCACAAGTGTATCTATATCTGAAAGGTGCACTGCATTGACTTCTACCAGATCCAGCAATCTTCCGGGTGTGGCAACCAGGATATCTACACCCTGCAAGGCCATCATTTGGGGATTTATTGATGCACCGCCAAAGACAGCCAGAGATTTAATTTTCTGGGGAGTCGTTTGAGAAATCGTTTCTCCAAATAGTTTAAATACACCCTGAACCTGCACAGCCAATTCTCTGGTCGGTACTAAAACTAAAACCCGTACATGCCTGCTTTTCTTAACACTTTTCTCCTGCAAGTTCATCAAAATAGGTAATACATAGCTGGCAGTCTTACCGGAACCTGTTTTTGCAATACCTAATACATCCTTTTTTTCAAGGATAGCTGGTATTGCCTCTTTTTGAATGGGATACGGATTTGTATAGTTTTGGGTCTCTAGTGTTTCCAGTAAAGATCCGGATATTCCCAAAGAATTAAATGACATAATATTATTCCTTTCGTAGACAGTTGATCCTGATTTTAGCAAACCTTTAATCATATTTTTTTCGCAAATTTTCATCACCCAATGTTGGTTTAATTATTTCCTGCCATTCGTTTGTTTGCCATGTTTCAAGATTTTTATGGGTAAGAAAATATTTTTGCGGAATGGGATGGGTTCCGATTACAACTTTTATGTTGTATTTGTTTTCTAAAAGTTTTTTAAAATGAGAAATATAGGGACAGGGTGGATATCCTACAACAAATCCTGTTGCAAAATGAATAGCTTCTGCTCCGTTTTTAATCATTTCTTCGGGAGAATGCTCAATATTTCCACCTGGACATCCACCACAACTTGTGTATCCAACTATTTCCAAAGGCTCATTTCTGGGGTAAATATCAAAAGCTCCTTCTCTGTTTTGCATGGCTCTAAAACATTTTCCCCCGGCACAACCTTTATATCTATCACAAATTATTATTCCTATTTTCATCTGATTAATCTCCTGTATTTATTTATAATCAAAAACTTCATATCTATATATTCATAGATCAGGCTAATTTCTAGTAAATCGGAATAAAAAAAAGTTTTATTCTTGGATTTATGAAATTGGCTCAGTTACCTGAAATACTGTTTCTCAGCAAAAGATACTCATCACATACTACTTTTTTATGAGAGGTCGATCCCCTGAAAATCATAACTCAGTCTGGATTGTATTCCGGGAATAACAGAGAGAGCCTTATGCAGCCTCTTTCGGTTCTGATCAGAAAGACTGGTCAGAGTGAGGTCGTCATTTACTTTTCGCAGTTCACCATGAGATAGAATTTGATTGGAAAACCGTAATTCCCAAAGAATTTCAAATGCCTCATTAATTTCTGCAAAAGAGATATCATTCAAAATTTTCTGTTCCTTAAGATTAGTAAGACGGTGCAGTGTAGAAATTTCATACAGATTCTCTTTCAACGCATATATGCGGGCAAAATTAATAAGAGGAATAAGACACTCTTTAATATTGATTACCGCCGACCCTTCCCTCTCTTCAGTTTTTACCGTACCAAGAATTCCCAGAGGGGCTTTATACTGCAGGCAATTACGGGCAAAGTAAACCAGAAATTCCGGACGATTATTGCTGTTTGTAAAAATTGTCTTCTGAAGATCCTGCACCAGCTTCTCATCCCCCCATGCACAAGATAAATCAAAAAATACATGTATATCCAACAGAGAACTATTATCTGCAGTTATCATCCAGTTTGTATACTTTTCTCTCCACTCCTCTATGGATAAGCAGTAGGAAGGGTTCACTGCCATTATGCCTCCCGGGCAGTAGGAAAACCCCGCCTGATTAAGCCGTGAACAAACTATATGTGATAGTTTTAAAAAGTACAGGCGAATGGATTCAAGCTCTTCACCCACTGCCGGACAATCGAAAACAAGAGCATTATCCTGATCAGAGAAGAGTGTCATCTCTTCTCTTCCACTGCTGCCGAGAGAAAGAAAAGCAAAAGGAACAGGCTGAGGACCTACTTCCCCGATTGACAGTTCAACAAATTTCTTGACAGAAAGTTTGTACATATTACTGATAAAAGCACGGATTTTTATTGAATCCCAACCCATCAGCAATATAGATCTCATGGTCTGGGGCAGCTGATTCAGTATACGTACCACATGCGTGCTGTTCTCACTCTTTTGGATCTCTTCAATCATATCTGATGGATTATCCTGATAAACTGAATCCATAAATACAGGAACAGTATAAGCATTGTGGGAAATTGGTCTGAATGAAATTATTTGCCCATTCTGCTCTGAAAGAAATATCCTGGACATTCTCACAATGACATCCAAAGAACTCCCGCTTCTGCAATGAAGGGAGGCTTCAAATTCATCTGCAACTGGATTATCCTTCATTAGATTATCCAAATGCTTTTTTAAACTATCATTTCTGCCGGAGGGCGGAAAAAGGGTTTGCCAGAGAGATTCTGAGAGTAGTTCATCTTCCAGGTACCCGGTCATCCGCATAAATATTGGATTGGTAAAGACAATTTCATGATCCAGAATGAGTAAATACCCTTCGTTTGAAGCCTCTACAAGAGCCCGGTAACGCTCCTTTGCCTCAACAAGTCCTGATTCGGCCTGCTTTCTGTTCCGCTCTATTAAACGGCTCTGAAAAACTATATAGACAAGCAGAAGAATCATGAGAAACGTAATTGCAATAAGGACCAGAACCAAATTATAGGTTAATCGGGAGATCTCTTCCTCAACATCCTGAATATATATGCCTGTTCCAATAATCCATCCCCAAAGTTCAACACCCTGTACATAAGAGAGTTTAGGGACTACACGGAGGCTCTCTTCATCTAACTGCCAGAGATATTCCAGAAAACCACCACCGGAATTTTGTACTAGTGAGACTGATTCCACAAAGAGCCGCTTCCCGCTCCGGTTCATGCTGTCGGTATAATCTGATAAGTCCTGACCAATCAGTTCCGGCCGCCAGGGATGCATTATCATAACCGGCTGCATATCAGTTATCCAGAAATAGTTGCCATTATTCTGTCCATATCGGAGTTTTTTAATTTCATCGATAGCGGCAGCCTGGGCTTCCTCACGCGTAAAGGTACCGCCACTCTCCAGTGAGGTGTAATAATCAAGAATACTCACCGCAAGAGAAGCGGCATTACTGATCATACCTTCTTTCTCTTTCATCAGGCTATTGTGAAACATGGGAAGAATTATCAGGAAGATAGAGGCAATAAAAAGAGCAAGGGAAACTACCGCAGGAAGTACTATACGAAAGCGGAATCCCCAGCGGGATGGCCGCTGGGTTTTTATACGATCATAGTGTAATCCCTTAAAATACTTTGTCAATTCACCCGTAGTTAAAATCGGCTCGCTGCTCTCTCCTGTCTCATGATATTTCTCCGAAAACCTGCCGTTGGTAAAATCTTCTCTATTGGGTATATAGTTATCATAGTCGTCTTTTATATGGCACTCAAACACCTGGCGAATCTGCTCTTCTGTATAGGTGTGAGAAAACTCCTGCAGTGCTTCCGGAAGAGCCTCCCGGCAGTGCCGAAACATACGGTGATCATAGGGGTTGTATCCCTGGTTTTTTCCAAACTGAAGGAATTGATCAAAACTTTCACGGTCAAAATATCCATCAATCCATTTATGTATATCTTCGGCACGAATATTAAAGAGTTTTTCTGTATGGTCGGCATGTTCGGATATTTTCATAGAGCTCCTATTCCTGCTCTATTGTATCCGTTTTTCACTATTTTGAGGAGATGCATTTTTTACTGTCAAAAATTTCAACATTATCCCGCATTCTTTCTGGCTTAACCGATTTTGGCAGGGTAACTACATTCAGCTGATAACCTTCATCCATTGCCCACAAACATCGCGCCCTATACCGGTTGTGCTTGTAATTACGATGATTTCATTGCTTCATAAAAGTCTTGTTTGAATTATAAACCTCTGTTATTTAAATAAACCCTGTTTTGTGAAGTGAAGACTAATTGTACAAACTCCAAAAACAGTGAAAATATTTTCATACAATGGCTATTTTTTTTCCAAACTTTACAGCTGCTTTTTCTGCATCTATATCAGGATTCCATTGATTCCTTAATCCGTCTGTGATGACTTCAAATCCCGCACTTTTCATTAAATCGTCGATAACTTTCACAGATTCACCGCTCCATCCATAACATCCAAATGATGCGGCTTTTTTGTTTTTAAAATTTAACTCTTTTATAAGATGAATAAAGCCAGCCACTGAATGCAAAATACTTTTAGCAATTGTAGGAGAACCAATAATGACAATTTTTGATTTAAAAATTTCTGTAATTAAATCGTTTTCATCACTCTTGGATAGGTTGTAGACTTTCACAACTACATCAGAATCTGCCAAACCGATTCCTTCTGAAATCTTTTCAGCCAGTTTTTTTGTGCCATTCCACATTGTATCATAAATAATGGTAATTTGGTTTTCTTGGTAGTCCTCTGCCCATTGAGCGTATTTTTCGACAATTTGCATTGGATTCTCTCTCCAAACAACTCCATGACTCGTTGCAATTATGTCTATCTGTAGATTTAAAGACATTATTTCACTCAGTTTCTTTTTTAAAATTGAGCTAAACGGTGTTAAAATATTAGCATAGTACTTAATTGATTCACTGAAAAGTTCACAATCATCAACTAAATCATTAAATAGTTTTTCTGTTGCATAGTGTTGACCAAAAGCATCATTGCTAAAAAGAATATTGTCTTTGGTTAGGTATGTTGCCATACTATCTGGCCAATGTAACATGGTCATTTCAACAAAGATAAGCTCTTTGCCATTTCCAATGTCTATCTTATCGCCTGTCTTAACCACATGAAAATTCCAATCCTGGTGGTATTGACCTTTCAACGATTTTACAGCATTTGCTGTACAATAAATCGGCTTATTGGGAATACGCTTCATTAAGGCCGGGAGTGATCCACTATGGTCAACCTCTCCGTGATTTGCCACGATATAATCGATTTTATTCAAATCAATTTCTTTTGCTAAGTTATCGACAAACTCTTCAGAGAAAGGAGCCCAAACAGTATCAATCAATACTGTTTTTTCTTCTTCAATTAAGTAAGAATTGTAAGTAGAACCTTTGTGGGTTGAATATTCACTTCCATGAAAGTTTTGGAGTTCCCAGTCAACTTTCCCTACCCAGAATGTATTGTTTTTAATGTTTTTTTTCATACAAAATCCCCCATTCAATAAACTACTATACCACAATTTGAGTTTCATGTCGCATAACGTTCCGCGTTTATATGACGATTGTCGGCCAGAAGTATTGTCGTGTTTTTGTTAAAACATAAAGCATGACAAAAAATGTGGCCGAAGAACCAAGGGTAAAGCCCGGAACGTATATACTGCTAAATCTACTACACTATCAGTTGACCTTTATATGTATACATTTTTTGCAGTAGAATCTGAATCTATAGCTTAGAATTTGGCTTTGTTTTGTTCGAATCATTTGAAGACATACACTAAGCACAATTATGATTACATCTATACCCATAACGGTTGAACTAAGCGGCGTGAGGTACGAGCGTCAGCTAGAGTGATTTGTTAGCTTTCTGACCCAAGGTATATTACAATTCGTTCTTTGCATTTTCCGATGTTTTTTCTTTTCAGTTTGAGTTTTCCTACCTCGCCAGTTCTCTTTAAATGAGTTCCTCCGCATGGAACTTTCGCAAAACCAACAACTTCCCAGAACCTTTTTTCGTTTATCTCATCACTAAAAGTGCTATTGATTTCAAGGTTCTTCTGAACGATGGATTCAACCTCCGAAGTGATTTCTGGTAAGAATGGGGCAATACTCTCGTTCCACCTGAAATCGATTCGAGCCTTATCCTTGGCAATATGGGCTCCAATCTTGTCTGAACCTTTTAGCTTTTTATACATAAGTTCGAGTATTAGTTCTGCCGCAAAATGTAAACGCATTAATTTGTAGCGACGTTCCCAATCAATTTTCATTGTAATTGATTCCCCTTCTTTGAGATTATGGTCGCCCGGCAAAGTATATTTTATTTCCTTTCCAAACTTTGCAGCTTCGATCACCGGATAGCCAGCAATGGTACCCGTATCGCTCTCTTGACCTCCAGAAAAGGCAAAAAAAATGGTTTCCTCAACTGTCACATTAGAGCCGTTAACCGAAGCGATTCGAGTCTCAATACTTTTTAGATATGGATTTTCCCAGAATATTTTTTTTGTCATCTTACATCCTTTTAATTTTTTGAAGCTAACGCCCCAACAAGTTGCCGGCTTGTCCCTAAAGTGAAGCGGAACCGCATATTCGCTGCTATGTGATGGATCCTTTTCCGAGTCCTTTTTGTTAATTGATTTAATCCGGTGTAAAACTTTTGTGTCCATACCTTCAGCTTTTAAAAATTGTGTTATAAGTTCCGTTTTACCTTCTACATAGGAATCAATATCATTTGGATATATTTTTGCTAACTCATATTTTAGCAAGCTATATTTTTCCACAGCTTCTTTATCATTACGTAAATGTTTTTGCAGTAATAAATGATTCTTTAAGTTGTCGTTGCCTTTCATACAAACATAAAGATTATGCTTCATCCATCGAATATTCGGATTCTCCTCTGAATATTCGAATGCTTCACGACCTTCAATTCCCATATTCCCAATGTGAAAATAACCAACACTTTTAAGTAGTTTGATTACAATATCTCTTTCATGATTATTTCCAATGATTATATCAATATCTAAAATTGGCTTAGCACATAATCCTTCCACCGATGTACTACCGACATGAACAATTTCTAAATCTATTCCTGTAAAAAGTCTTTCATAAAATAACTTTGCCTTTTTATATTCATTCTTCCATTCCGGATTATAATTTTCAACAATAATTTCTTTCATCTTCCTTGTAATTTTTCCTTTCCTACTGATATGGTTTAAGTTTTAATAATCTTTCACATAACAGTTCCACGACTATGCGACGTTTTCTTTTTTCAATTATACCATCAAATTTCATGATTTAAATAATGATAATCAACTCAAATAAATTTAACGCCTTAGTATTATATTTTTTTTCCACTTCTAATCATTTATAAAATGAAAATGTGCCGAAGGCTAAGACCGAAGGGTATAGGTGTCATACTTGAAACAGATGCTCTCGTTCGCGACATACGTAAATGATGTATACTTTTAGAAATAAATCCTATTTTTTTAAGTCTATATGATGGACTCCTGGAAGAAATAAATTAATAGTAATATCGCTACTGAAAACACTTCTACCCTACCAACTGCTAAACCTCAAAAACTGTAGTTTGGATACATAGAGAATAAGTGAAGAGTTTCAGCTTCTTCCAAAATAGAGGTCTTAAGTTTTACAAGAGACTTTTTGATTGTTTTTTTATACTATATGTGATATTTATAAATAAAAAAGAGATTAATTATATATGAAAAATTACTCAAAAATGTTGTTATTAGCCGGTTTAATTCTTTTGATTACCGGATGTATCACTACCAATAGCGATCAATCCGATGTTTTGCAAAACGAAGTCTCTATCAGCGGAGATGTGCAGACTTTCCAGGAATCTACCCTTGATTTATCGGGTCCAATTCCCTATCTTACCTTGCAAGGAACTCCATACGAACAGGGCTTAGCCTATGGGGTATTATTAAGAGGATCCTTGAGGGCCTCTTCGGAATCCTTTGGGCAATATCAAGAGGCTCGAGCCGCCTCTATGCCCTTGTATAAGAGGCTTTTTGGTGGCATCTATATAAGTATTAAAATAAATGATTTTCTTAAAAGAACACCTCAGCGATATATTGATGAAATGCAGGGACTGGCAGATGGCTCTGGGGGTACTCTGAAACAGATCGCCTTACTAAGCTATTCTTTTTCTGCATCCGCTGCCTGTACATCAGTCTTATCTAATCCTTCAGGAAATGAAGGGATTCTTCATGGTAGAAATTGGGATTTTTCTCCCTACTTACTCGGGCAGTCGCCAATTCTGGTAAAATATGAATTTCAAGAAGGTCCTGCGATATGGACCGTATCCACTTTGGGTTATCTTCCCTTCTTTCATGGATGCAATGAATACGGTTTGAGCATCTCCCTGAATACTCTGGACACCAACGGTTCAGGAGAAAAAGGAACCCCGATTGTCTGGAAAATTCGGGAGATACTTGAAAATGCCTCAAGCATGGAAGAGGCGGATAGTATCCTGAAATCTATAGAAAACGATAGCAGCAACTGGCTACTTACTCTCGCCAGCGCCAATGAGAAAAAGGGGCGGGTTTATAATCTTTTAAATAACCTACAGCAATTCGAAGAGTTACAGGATGACCGGCCCATGATCGTGGTAAATCACTCTTATGAACCTCCAGATGGCCCAGTAAACAGTCAGCTCAGAGAAAACACCGATTTTACCACAATGATTTTTGAAAGCAATCAAAATCGTTTAGACGAGGCTTGTCTTTATGATTCTACAAATAATCCGGAAACAAGCTTAGATATTTGGACTATCCTAAGAAATCATGATCTTACCGAAAATCGAATTTGGAATAATCGTGGTTCCATTGCTAATTATGCTACCATGTTTTCTGTGGTTTTTGATCTAGCAAACCGACGAATGAGTTTTTCGGTATCCCCTTCCTGGGCTTCTCTACGGGATGTATGGGAATTCAATCTGGATAATAATCAGTTTTCCTTATTGTTACCGGCTGATCCCTACACTAAAACAGATAGATTCTTAGCCAATGAAGCCTCTTATTTCAGAATTGAAAATGAAATAATTAATGGCACATTCGATGTGGGTGATTTGGATTATAGAATGGGCCCCTCTAGCCTGCTAAATTATAGTTTAAAAATAATTAATTTCCATAAGGGATCACCTGAATTTCTTGAATTGCTAGAAAAGTCTTTACAAGAATATCCAGATCTTAACTTCAATAATTTTGCATTGGGTTATTATTATAAATACCTTGATCCAGAAAGATCTATCTCTTATTTCAATACGGCTATAGCCGACCCTGATGTTGCTAAAGACTACAAGTTGTATGGTCTTCAGCATATGGTGGATGCTTATGGGGAGATAAATGATAGAACTGGACGAGCTAATGCCGCTTCTCATTGGCTAGAACTATTTGAAGAATATTCAGAGGGGTTTTATGTTTCTCCCTATATGCAAAGGGTGGCTAGAAAGATGGAAAGACTAGCAAATTAAAGTCCTTCCTTAGATACTGAACCATAAGCGGGCATTTCTACTTTACGTCGATTTATGAGTAATGTTTCTTTGGGCGCTCTGGATATTGATTATTCAAGTTTATAAAAATGAATTTCCCTAATTCTGTGTTTAAAGGGTGTAGTATGCCCAGTTAAAGGTAGAAACGCCGAAAAAAGCTGTTTCAGGGAATGCAATTTGGCAGAAAAGATAAAAACTCACGAGAAATACTGAATTTTGATGAAAAAAGCAGGAACAGGCAGCAGTTCAATCTGATAAAAGATTATTTTGCGGAGAATTTGATTGACAGAGAATATAACTTTTCCTATCATTAAGGTGTGCGAAGCGGCAGGGGTGGGCGGATAATTATCGCTTGATTATTTCGTCTTGAATATTAATCATGTATAGTGCTTTGCCGCCGCATCGGGAACTATAGCGTCAAAGGATAATTCAAGGGAGGTTGCAATGAACTCAAATAATATTTTTTTAATATGTTGTAAAATCATAAAAAGTATTAAGCAATTTTCTAATATATAGAGGTTGGTATGAAAATAGCTTTTATTGTTCCAGCTGAGGATATCAGAAGAAATTTTCTATATAGAACTGGCGGTTTATTTTATGGCCATAGTAACTCAATAACAGGACCTCTGATTTTGGGAAATATTCTAAAGAATGCCGGCCATGAAGTAGGGGTATATGAAGAACTCGAAAGAGATGTGAATTTTACGAAAATGAAGGATGCTGATGTGATAGGCATATATACAATGACTCCCAATGCTGTTCGGGCTTATAAGTTAGCAGATTATTTTAAGAGAGAATGGGGAAAGAGGGTTTTAATCGGAGGAATGCACGCATCAGTTATGCCTGAAGAAGCATTGGAACATGCAGATCAGGTGGTGGTCGGAGAAGCTGAGAGTGTAATAGTTGATGTTGTAGAAGGGAAGGTTAAGGGAAAAATAATTTATTC
>CAZMOX010000085.1:0-384 GCA_964567895.1 uncultured Spirochaetales bacterium
AAGCAATAAGAAAAACCCCGTGTGGGTCACTACGTAGATAGAACTGTGTCTATCCTCACGCTTAGAGGCTCCAGAAGCCCCAAAAAAGGTGACTTTGAGCCGATTTTATTTATTTTCAAGACAACTTTGGTGAACTTGGGTTAAGATTGCAAAGATTTTCCCTGTCAACCAATCGGTCAAAAATAAATTGTTTCATAATACCTACAGTATCATACACTTGGTATCATACTGTCAATACTCATCCCATTATATAAAAGCTCTACCTTAAGAGCATTACTTAGGTAGAAAAGAAGGAATTCTGTATGAATGAAGAAATTGTTGAATAAAGAAAGGGGTCTGACCCCTTTACTTATAAGGAGATCGTTACAGCCATTTCTGACCGAA
>CAZMOX010000085.1:394-10399 GCA_964567895.1 uncultured Spirochaetales bacterium
ATTGACTCCTCGGCTGCTTCTAAGGCAATCTGGGCCCATAAAGCATCCTCCATAGTAGATAGAATTTTTCCACTCCCATTACGAACTAAATCAACAAATCTCTCAACTTCATTCGTGATAGTGTCTTGATAGGCTGTAAAAGTATGAGAATGCGAGATTCCCTTCTTCACTTCTACCCAATCCTGATAAGTATAGTGTCCTGTTCCTGCCGTTCCAATTAACTTCATTGTGTAAGTCCACGGAGCTGGAGATAAATCGTCAGAAGCGAAACTGACACTTAAATGGGCAAGTCCCCCTGATTCCATTTGGAAAATAACCATCGCTAAATCCTCTTTCTCCTGCTGAAGAGGATGGTTTCTATTACTTTTCATCGCTATTGCTTTAACAGGTCTTTGTCCGGTAACAAACATTAATGTATATAAATTATGTGTAAGCAGCTGCCGAATAACCCCTGGTAAAGTTGATGCCCTCTCGTCATTGTGATAAATATTATACATCACATAACAGGAAACCAAATCCCCAAGATTCCCATTTTCCATAAGCTTTTTTGTTCGCATCAAGCTCCCATCGTAGATCATATTATGACCTGGCATGCAAAGACGTCCTGTTTTTTTTGAGATTCTCTGCAATTCTCTCACCTCTTCTCGTGTTGCGCATAAAGGTTTCTCAACTAATACATCTTTACCTGCTTCCATCGCCAATTTTGCATATTCTAAATGTGTTTCCAGATTGGTGAGTATACATACAGCTTGAATATCTGGATCCTTAACCAACGCTTCAGCAGATTCAAAGAGTCGACAACCCTCCTCCTCAGCTCTCCTCTCACCCGTGGATACGGTTCGATTCCATATGCCAATTAGCCGTACATTTTCTATCTCTTTTATAGCACGACCGTGAAGTATCGAAATTTCACCTCCACCAATAAATCCTATTCCTAATGTTTTTTTCTCCATATCTCAAGCCTCCATAAACAGGTGTAATTTAATTAATGTTAAGAGCATTACTTATGTTACCCCTAACTTAAATAAAATTCTGAATGGCTGATTTTACAGAATTATCAGTCATTGATTTTAGATCAAGAACATCAAGCACTCCAGGGTAGCTCAAAGAAGAAACAACAATATCTTCCGGCATCGCATAAATTAGAGCATCAAGAGAAAGGTGTACTGCCTTAGATATTTCTTCTAATTTCTTTCTGGATGCTTGTTGTGGTTCCTTTCTTATTGCTGGATATCCGCAACCGATTTCAACACTAAAAATTCGTTCAAAAATAAATTTAAGATTGATATCCCCAGCCCAACCATATCCTTGGTTCAAGGCAAGAGAAATACAGTTTCCACCATTTATCTGAGTAAATAGCCATGCGTCCAAAGGAGTTAGGATATGCCCGCAGAATACTCCTGGGTACTGCATTGCTGAATTCAAGTAACCCTGTCCAGTTCCGCAACCTCCAACCACAAAATCGGCCCTACCCGTATTCAGCAGCAAAGCCGTCAAAAATCCTGTATGATTATACTGCAGCTCTGGGTCAGCCCCTTTTTTTTTCATCCCAATATTCAGAATTTCATGACCTCTTCCATCCAGAGCAGCCAAAATATCGCCATTTTTATCTGCAGCACTTGTTTCATTAATAACAGCTATTTTCATTGTATGTTCCTTATAGTACTTTTAATGTTTTCGACATTCATTCCATATAAAGTAAATAATTTTTCATCATCCCCAGATTCAATAAATATGTCTTGAAACCCCAACCTTGTTACCCGACAGGGACAAAGGTCTGCCGTTACTTCGGCTACAGCACTTCCCAACCCGCCGATAACACTATGGTTTTCTACTGTGACGATGTGCCCGAATTCACTTGCCGCATCGGCTATTATCTCTTTATCAATAGGCTTAAGTGTTCCCATATGAATCAATTTAACTTTAATTCCTTCCACTTCCAATTCTCTAACTGCCTGCAGCGCCTTTGGCGTCATCATTCCTGTTGAAATAATTACTGCTGAACTACCGTCATGAATCACTTCACCTTTCCCCAACTTCATTCTATGATTTTCATCAAAAATCACCGATACAGGGCAGCGAACAGTGCGAAGATACACCGGCCCATCAATCTCCATAGCCATTTTCGTAGCCTCACGCGTCTCCCGTGGATCAGCTGGTACTAGAATGGTCATATTCGGCATGGCTCTCATCACTGCCAGATCTTCAATTGCTGAATGAGTAGCTCCGGCTTTTCCTGTTGGAAGCCCCCCGTAGGCACCATTTAACTTTACATTCATATTGGGATAAGCTATGGAATTTCGAATCTGATCACCAGCCCGTTTTGTTAGAAAAATGGCAAAAGTTGACACAAAAGGGATCAATCCAGTTGTGGCCATTCCTGCAGCAGTTCCTACCATATTCGCTTCAGCTATCCCCATTTGATAAAAGCGGTCAGGATAGATATCACGAAATATCGCTGTTTGCGTTGAGGCACCCACATCTGCATCAAATACCCTCAATTTGGGGTTTTCACCTGCAATTTCTACCAGGGTTTTCCCAAACGTTACCCTGGGCATAATCCTATCTCCAACTTTCATAAGTCGATAAACTCCTCTATTCTACCAATATCAGCCTAATTCCTGCAAAGCTCGTTGATACTCTTCCTTATTGGGAGCTGCACCATGCCACTCGTATTTTCCTTCCATGAAGGAGACTCCTTTTCCCTTTACTGTTTTGGCAATGATCACAACCGGACCTTTTTCGGAGGCTTCTCCAGCTTGATACATTGTCGCTACCAACTCTTTCATGTTATGACCATCACAGGAAAAAACCTTCCAATTAAATGCTTCCCATTTTGCAGCTAAGGGATTTAGGTCAACAGCCTCAGCTACTGTAGAGGCCAGCTGGACTCCGTTATAATCAATGATGGCGATCAATCTTTTTGTTTTATGTGCGCCTGCATAGAGTGCTGCTTCCCACACTTGCCCTTCCTGGCATTCTCCATCCCCCAAAAGAACCCATGTTTTAAAGGTTTGCTTCTGGTCTTCGCCTCCCAATGCGATTCCATTACCAATTGACAATCCCTGTCCTAAAGATCCACTCGTAAAATCAACTCCAGGGCATTTATTCATATCAGGATGAGCTTGTAGCCGGCTATTGATTGTATCAAAAGTGGTAAGTTCTTCTTCCGTAAAAAATCCTCGAGCAGCAAGTACCGAGTAATAGCCTGGAGTAGCGTGACCTTTTGAAAGTATGAAACGGTCCCGATCCTTATTCTTTGGATCTGCAGGATTAATATTCAATATTTCAAAAAACAGCGCTATAAGAATTTCTGTTTCTGATAGCGACCCACCAGTATGTCCGCATCCAGCCTCATGTGTTGTCTTCAAAATCAACTTTCTCACATGAAGAGCTTCAGCTTCAAGTTGAAATATTTTTAAATTATTTTCCATAGTCAGCGATTTCATCCTTCTATATAACTTGCGATTGGTCTCTATAAAAAAACAATTTATTCTCTCAACCGGGATACTTTTTCAAGTAAGGTATTTTTGAGTTATTGATATCCGGACCAAAGAATTTTAATATCTCAAGATCAATGTTACCGGTATTCTCAAAAGCAACTCCAGATACAGCTTTATCATGTGTAACTAAAATTTCATCCATCCCAAAATTTCCACCCTGGATTACAAACTCATCAGCTTTCCCTTTTCCGCTCCAAACCAAAAGATTGTACACACCTAGATCTTTGCTTAAAACTGTATGTCCAGGTTTAATAATTAGCCGTTTCCCACTGAATTTAGTGGTATTATAGTAAATCCAATATTCTTCTGACGCTGTACTTGCTGTTTCTGTAATAAGTACTGGTGGTGTATGTCGGTTCTCATAAAAATATGGATCACCATTTAAATCCCAAACAAGCTGATCAAGTACTGCCTGTTCTCCTCTTTTTTTGCGTGTTTCTTTATCAACATCCTTGAATAACAACTCTTTTGGTATTGCAATATCATCAACTTTAGATTGCAAGACAGCCATTACATCCGATGGTTCCTGTAATTCAATGGTCACAGCAGTTCCCGGAGCATGTAAAACTCCTGCAGGAAGATGAAATCCATCTCCTGGAACATTCAGATAGGCTCTTGAATGCTTCAGGATTGATTCACTTTCCCATTTTTCGAGATCCGGCAGAAGCAATTCTTTTTGTCTGTTTTGTTCCACTATATAAGGATGCACACCAAAAAATGTTTCTGGATGAGCTCCCATATCAACACCTTCAGGAAAGTAATAAGCTTCCTCTTTTGAGTTTGCCCCAACCTTTGCCGCTTCTTCCTGAGTTTGGTGTAAATGATAAAATATGCGACTCTTATAATCATAGATCTTTGCTAAACGTCCCAAAGTTTTATGGGTCCCGGCATACTCTTTTCCCAGAATTAACTCTCCAGCAGATTTAATTGCATCACACAGTAGAATTTCTTCTCCTTCAATAACAAGAGAAGAAAATCCTTCGTTTTTTGCTTTAACAGCATTATCTACCTCTGTTTCAGAACCTAGCCAACGCTCACAGATCCATCCGCGTTCTCCCATATTATATTCTTCTTCCGTTAAACCAAGACGCTTTCCCGGTTCCAGAAAAGTTCGTGCAACCCAGCAGGGACGAAGTAAAAACATACCTCCTGTACGTTTAATTTCCTTCTCTACAACCGAATAAATCTCATTTGTATCCATAATATTTACCTTTTGCTGCACAATCGATTTCTAATGAAAGGTATCAATACCCGGACAGAAGCAAAGCTTATGTCTTAGGCAAGCCCTGGCTCCTTGCGTCCTTGGACAACCAAAGGTTGTCTTTTCGGAAATGGAACCATCATACTGCTTCCACTTCTCTCACTCGTTTGAGAATCAGAATTTACAGAGAAACCAATTTACTTGCTTCATTTTTGATATTCGTGATTTGCTCATTTGTATCAAGTACTTCAAACTCAATACCCACATTGTAAGTCTCTTGTGCATTAATTAGAGGCAATTTCCCCTGTTTACGCGCAGCAGCACGTCCAACAGGATTAACTGTACCGGGTTCCAGTCCACAAACATAGCAGTCTTCACCAATCATTTTCCATTCTGTAAGTTCAGGAAGCTGCTTTTGATTATACCGAAGGACAACCCCAAGGGGTTGTCCTCCAACATCTGGATTAATCAAGGCTGTAAATGTTCTGTCTTTCGAATCAGCAGCCAATTTATGAAAAAAGACTTTTTCTACATACCCGGTAACAGGTCCTGAAAACTCCTGACACTCAGCAACGCCATTCCCTTCAGCTGATTGTTTTTCTCTTGGTTCTGTCGACACAATAGGAGCAACTATGCGAGAGGTTTCAGAAAGTAGAGGAAACCCGAAATTAAAGTGATAAAGCATCATAAGAGGCTGCGGGGTGAAGCCCTGGTTTTCAATTACATCTTCTATTTTAATACTTTTTGCACCAAGACTAGTCGAAATGGTTCTGGTCAGAGTAATATTTTCACCCATCACAGAAGCTTCCCGCATTCTACCGCTTAAAGTAATAAAGTATTCATCTTCAATCCATCTCTCAGAGATACAAACGTTTTCTGCCCCTGAATTCCCTATACGTCCATGGAGTCCCAGTTCATCTTCTCCATCAGTACCTGGTGCTCCGCAGTAGGTAATACCGCAGGTTGATAACAACCCGCCAAAGAAAGTTCGCAGCCATCGAAGCCCCGGCTCTTCATAATAGGCCGGGGAAGTCATTCCTGTGGCTGAATTGAAGTACAAAGGGATCCCTCTATATCGGCAATTATAGATATCCATTGCTCTACCAGGAATAACATTAAATTCCAGCCCCGAACCTGTATTAACACCTATCGCCCGAACCCCATCAGCCTTCCCATCCGAATAGGTATAGGGAACAGCTCCAGCAACAGATGAAAGATCAGATAGGTATGAACGCAAACTAGTTTTAGTCCAACTCTTTCCTAAATAAAGTGCCAGTATGTGCCTCCTTGAAGTACTTAATTAAGCGATGCAGCAATCTCTTCAGCAGCCTTTTTAGCAAGTGCCATTGATTCCTGAACTTTCCTTCTGGCAACAACCATTTGAACCACTTCATCTGCAGTTACACCTATCAGGATCACCAAACCAAGAACAACAGATTCTAATTGCGTCGATACACCGGCAACATTAATTGCATTGTAGAGAACCCGAACAATAGCTGTCCCAAGAATAACTCCTGCTATTGATCCATCTCCTCCACGCAAACTAATTCCACCAACAACACAACCCGCAATAGCATACAGCTCATACATATTTCCCATTGAGGATGGTTGAACAGAGTTTAAATCAAGAGAGAATAACAGACCTCCAAAACCTGCAAATACCGAAGATATGATATAAGCAACAATTATCACCTTATTCGTAGCTATACCACTGAATCGGGCAGCACTTTCATTTCGTCCTGTTGCTTTCAAATGCTGTCCATATACGGTTTTATTAAGTAAAATCGCCAGGATGACAGCAAGAGATATAAGGATTATAAAAGGCATAGGTAAAGACCAATTTACAAAAAATTGCGGCGGCTGAATTCCATCAGGCCAGAATGATGAAGGAATTCGTCCCCCTGCTAAAAATCGTATATTCGCAAAACCATTCCCATACCCCTGAGTTCTATCATCCATAAGATAACGGGATAACCCTCGATACAAAAACAATCCGCAAAGTGTTACTACAAATGGTTGTACATGAAGTTTTGTTATGAGGAGACCATGAAATAGTCCAATAGCAAGTGATAAAGCCATAACAATCAGAAGAGTTAAAAATATAGGCAAACCTGCTCGTGCCATGAGGAAAGCTGAGATTGATCCTGCCAATCCCACAACCGAACCGATCGACAAATCAATACCACCGGTGATTATAACAAAGGCAGCACCAAGGCTTAGTATCCCGAATAATCCAGTCCATCGCATGATATTCCTTATATTGTATGCACTTAAAAACCGTATATTTATTAGGGCCGTAATAATCATAATCAGAGCCAATAACAGCGCAATACCGCCCACTCCCTTCATGCTCTTGATATACTTGTTTATTTTCATATTGGTCATACTGCACTCTCCGTTGCAAGTTTTATTATATCCTCTTCGTTACACTTTTCCGGATCCAATTCCCCGGCAATTTTTCCTTCACACATTACAACTATTCTGTCAGCTATACCCAAAACCTCCTGCATTTCACTGGAAGCCACAAGTATTGCAACCCCGGTAGCAGCAAGCTCTTCAAGAAGTTTATAGATTTCCAGTTTTGCGCTTACGTCAATTCCTCTGGTCGGCTCATCAAGTAGTAGTAATACCGGATCCATGGATAACCATTTTCCAAGCACCACCTTCTGCTGATTCCCACCGGAAAGAGACTCAGCTAATTGAGATGTTCTATAAAGCCGTATATCCAATATTTTTACCATTTTATCAGCAAGATTATTAACTTTTTCTCTGTCAATAAATCCTATTCTTGACAATCTGTCTGTTAGGCTGGGAAGTGCAATATTGTTATCAACTTCCATATCTATGACTAATCCATTCATTTTTCGATCTTCCGGAACCAGTACCATACCGGCTCTTATGGCATCCAGCGGCTTATCGATTTCCACCTCTTTTCCGTCAAGAGATACCTTACCACCCCATGATTTATCCACTCCGAAAACTGCCTGGAGAAGCTCGGTTCTTCCAGCGCCAACCAACCCGGATAGCACAATGATCTCCCCACCATGTATAGAGAGATTAATTGGTGCACTGGCCCGTTTTGGTACTATAAAGTCATGTAACTCAACACGAATTTTATCTGATACGATATGATTTTTTTGATATAATTTTCCTATATCCCGTCCAACCATAAGTCTGATCATTGCCTCACGGCTAATCTCTTCTTTATCTAAGGATCCTGAAATTTTACCATCTCTAAGGACTACCACACGGTCAGCTACTTTTTTTACTTCACCAAGACGGTGTGAAATATAGATACAACTTACTCCATGCGAGCGGAGATCTTTAATTACTTTAAAAAGACGTTCCGTTTCATGATCAGTAAGACTACTTGTAGGTTCATCAAACATAACAATTCTAGCATCAATTGAGAGAGCTTTTGATATTTCTACCAACTGTTGTGATCCAATCGTAAGATCCTTTACTATAGTTACAGCAGGAACATTCAAACCTACTTTTTCCAGAACCTTCGCTGTTTCAGTATTTAGTCTATTTTCATCAAGAAACCGGATAAAACGTCCATGATAGGGTTCTCTCCCAAGAAATACATTTGAAGCGACAGAAAGGTTATCACAAAGATTGAGCTCCTGATGTACAAGAGCAATACCCAACTGGGTTGCTTTCTCTACTGTTCCGACAGTAACAATCTCACCATCAATATAGATATCACCATTATCTGGGATATAAATTCCTGCCAGAATCTTCATCATCGTGCTTTTCCCAGCTCCATTTTCACCAACTATAGCTAATACTTCACCATATTTAAGTTGCAAACTGACGTTATCCAACGCCTTAACTCCTGGAAAAGCTTTGGAGATTCCTTTTACTTCAAAGAGATACTCACTCTTTATTTTGCTGTTATCTCTTTTCTCCCTCACTGGATTTGCAATCTCACTTTTGTTTTTTGTTTTTTCAACTTTAAGCACAACATACCAACCTAACGTTATATGAATACTATCTTTCGATTTTAATTGTAATTTAAAATAACCAAGAAAAAAAGATTTTTGTTATACATTAGTGCATAACTACAGAAATAGTTCTATCCACACTATATAGATAAAAAAGTGTGGAACTGGCTAGAAAGTCCAGTCGATCCCACACTTTGTCCTGAATAATAATTTTAGGAAATTCTCCTAAATATTATATACGTCTTAAATGATACTTATTTTGTTGAATCCAGATACTGCCTTCCATTTTCAAGCTGAGTTTTATATTTATTCCATGCTTCATCAATATTATCTTTTGTAATTTTAATGGCTGGAACATCAATCAGTCCATCTGCTGGAATTCCCGGATCTTCACCACGGGCAACTTTGGCAAGAGCTTCAATTGTTTTTACTGCATAGGTAAATGGATCCTGACCAAGAGCAGCATATGCATTACCATCTTTAACAGCCTGGAGCAACTCATTCTCCATATCAAAGCCAATAATCTCCATTTTTCCTAATAGTCCTGCATCTGAAACAGCACTGATAATTGCAGGAGAACTATAGCTCCACATACCAACCATCAAATCCATCTCCGGGAACTTCAGGATAGCATCTTCTGCATTTGATTTTGCCTTTGACTGATCACCACCATCGGTTCTGGTATCAAGCAAGATCCATTTTGATCCTAGCTTAATATTGGGTGTATTTGCGGTCATTTCCCCAGGGTACTGTGCCTGATAAGCTAAGCCATTGAGTTCATCTATCATTCCTTGCCGTCTTTCAATTGCATTTTGAGCATCCAGGCGTCCTACAATAATTATAAAACTTCCACCATCAGGAAGAACTTCTTTCACGGCTTCTCCAGCCATTCGACCAGCGGCATAATTACTCATACCAACATAACCAAGACGGTTACTTTTTGGAGCATCACTATCAAACATAACCATAGGTACAGTCTCAATAATTTCGTTTAAAAATGGAGTTACATTATCAGGGTCAGTTACACTAATTCCAATACCATCCACATTTCGGGCTACCAAAGACTCAATAAATCTTTTTTGTTCTTCAGGTAAGCCATTCGGTGGTAAAAGGAATTCCACATCGATGTCCAAATCTGTTTTCAAGATTTCAACCGCTGCAGCCGCATAAGTCCAAAATTCATAGGGTCCATTTGTTATAAATCCAATAAACGGTTTCTCGTCAGCAGCGTCTTCTGTTGCAGCAGCTCCTACAGCAGTAATACTGAAAATCAGCAATACAGCTAGAAAAAACAATAATCCTTTTAACTTCATTCTCTTCCTTACTTTCGCCTTCTACATTTTTAACGTCATTC
>CAZMOX010000086.1:0-10354 GCA_964567895.1 uncultured Spirochaetales bacterium
ATTAACTGATGAAAATTTGACTATTGCGAAAGATATGGGAGAAATGCTTAAGCTATTGGTTCCTTATTTTAACCGAACAGCAATTTTTTCTCCACTAACTATACCAAATCCGGAAAATAGTAATGCTTTTATTCAAAAAGTTGCGAAAGAAATAAAGCAACGGATAGGGGTTACAGGATATGAATTGTCTTTTAATGAGATAATGCGCTTATATGATGACTTTCGCATTGTTTTCATTCCTGTAATGTGGGGACCAAACGGAGATAACGGACTTCACATTTATTTACCTGAAAGTTCCATAACATTTGTTTATGCGAATCTTGAAAAAGTTATTACGGATTTTAAATTCTGGTTATTGCATGAACTAGCTCATGTGATGACCCCGAATCTATATGGAAAGGATGCAGAAAGATTTGCTGACAGTTTTGCAGCAGCTACGTTATTTTCTGAAAGCCTTGCAAATGAGTACTATCACGAAATTATTAGGATAAAAGAGGTCGGGGTGGCTATCAACAGAATTAAGGCTATTGCCAGCAATCTGGTGATTTCTCCTTATACAATACATCAGGAAATGAATAAGTATGCTGAACGTAATTCACTTCCTGGATTAAGCTTTACTATTGGCGGAGCAAATACTAATTTTAATAAACAGGTTGGATTGGTAAGTGAAATAATTTTCGAAGAAGAAACTCCAGATACTGAAAAATATATTAATATCTGTAAAGCAAGATTTAACACTCCATTTTTTGACGTATTGGCTGAATGTATTAAGAGTGAACAAAAAGAAGTTGGGTTAGTGCAACGCCTAATGAATATTTCTTTAGCTGATGCAAAAGAAGTTTTTAAAGTCCTTGTCAATACATAAAATTCTACTCGACTCAAATACTTATTTTCGCTTAGCTGATAATCTCTACCCTTTACTTTCCAAACCTTTTGGTGAAGATCCCCAATATAGATTATATATATTGGGGGGAACTCTTCGAGAATATAATTTTGAGCCGCGACTTTAAAGTAAATTTGACTGGGTTGATAATGAAAAACACAAAACTGATCGAAAACAAAATAAATTATATGTTTCTAAAAAAAATATTGACTCAATGAAAGAATCAATATCTTTTATATTAGAGGAGAGTAGGAATAGTGGTCGTAGTTGCGGACGATTTGATGTTGAGTGTTTGGCGACAGCTCTCGAAATATCAATTCCTTTGGTAACTGATGACAGAGATTTAGTATCTTTATCGAAAGATTATGAAGTAGTGTGCATGTCCACATTACAATTATTGAAGCTACTCCTGGACTCAAAACGGGTAACCATAGAAGACATTCAGAATACAGTATATATGTGGGATTATATGGATGATCTTCCAGGAAATTTCCGGTCAAGTTTTTTAAAATTGTTTGGTGTGAATCCTGATCGATATAACTAAGCCAATATTTATCCAATCAAGATTTTTTTGTATACATGATTGTTCTTGCTGAAAAACAAAAATCACTCCCCTTTTACATAATATCTGCTATAATAATCAAAGATAAGCAGCTTGAAACTTTGATGAAAAGTTTCCCGAAGTAATGTATGAGTAAATAGTATCTCAAACGATTCAGAATCTTAATGATTCTGTTGGGGTATTACAATGAATGAAAAGCTGCTGCAAGCCGGTACCAAAGTATGTTTATCCGGCAAGCCGGGAAAGATCGGTGTAACGACTGGAAAATTTAAAAAAGCCGGATCAATAACACTTATACAGGTTGCTTTTGGGCCAACAGAAATCACCAACAAACCAGCAAATATCCTCGTGGTTCTTGATGAAGACGATGATATTGAAGATCCTTTCGTTTCACTGAATAAGAAACATTTCGGATCGTATAAAGATCTTCGCAAAATCTTAATTTACAACAAAATTAATGGTGAGTTGACCAACATCTTTTACTCGATGGAAATTGGAGATACCGATTTCTATTCTCATCAGTTTAAACCAGTATTGAAATTTATAGAATCTCACGTAGGAAGATTGCTAATTGCAGATGAAGTAGGTTTAGGAAAAACCATTGAAGCTATTTATATCTGGAAGGAAATGCAAGCCCGGCAATCAGCGAGAAGAATGTTGATTGTGTGTCCTGCTATGTTGAGAAGTAAATGGAAGGGTGAGCTCAAAGCACGGTTTGGATTGAGAGCATCTATTGTTAATGCTAAAGAGATCTATAATGAATTAAGTGAACTAAAGGAACTTAACGATCATAATCGTGGGTTTATCCATATTATTAGTCTAGAAGGCGTTCGAACTCCCTCTGATTTTCAAGAAAACCCGGTTAAAAATAATCGTGCAAAATTAGGGAACCTATTAGTAAATCACTCGACAGGTGAAGACCTCTCTCTGTACGACCTTGTAGTATTTGATGAAGCCCATTACCTCAGAAACCAATCTACTGCTAGTAATCTTTTCGCACGATTGATACGTGATGTTTCAGAAAACATGCTTTTTCTGACAGCGACACCTATACAGACTTCAAGTGAAAATCTCTATCAACTCTTAAAGCTTGTAGATTTGGATCAGTTTTATGACACAGAAACATTTTTGCATCAGGTAGATATTAATGCGCCTTTGATCAAAATTGCAAATTTGCTTCGTAGGAGTGTTACCGATACAGAATTGTTAAAACAATATTTTGTAGAAGTTGAAGAACAGGGAATAGAGGAGCAGATAACTCTTCTTAATTATATTAAAAGCCAATTCTCGTTTGATAG
Organism: uncultured Spirochaetales bacterium; assembly: GCA_964567895.1. Lineage (GTDB taxonomy): Bacteria > Spirochaetota > Spirochaetia > JABMQR01 > JABMQR01 > JABMQR01. The sequence goes on from CAZMOX010000086.1 coordinate 2,744, forward strand.
ATTTGAACAATTCAAAGGCAATATCAAGCTAAAAATGAAATTATGTCGTCTTATAGAATCTAACCAACTATTAAATCGGTATATGAGCAGAACCAGGAAAAGAGATGTGATAGAAAACAGGGTAATTCGTGAAGCTAATGCCTACCAGGTAACCTATTCAGAATATGAGTTACAGGTATATGAACGAATGTCTTCAGCTGTAAGGAAACGTGCTGAGCAAACCACCAATATCCCAATATTTGTGCTCATAACAAGACAACGTCAGATGGCGAGTTCACTTGTTGCAGCTATAGAAGGTTGGCAGGAATCAGGATTATATGAGGACTTAGAGGAATTTATGTGGGAGGATCAGGGAATCATAAATGAACAGGAAATAGAAGTACTCCAGGAAGAATACGATAATTTATTACCGCAATTTAATATGACTGATATCGATCTGGATAAGTTGCGGGAACAAGATTCTAAATATTTGGATTTGATTAAAGCCATCACCATGATATCCCATAAATACCCCGGTGAAAAAATTATTATTTTCGCCTATTTTAGAAAGACCCTGTCATATCTGGAAGATAGATTACAAAAAGATAGGTATCAAACGTTCCAAATAAAAGGGGGAATGGGTGAGGAAAAGTATGAGATAATAGATCGTTTTAAAAATTATAACAAGCAGGCTATCCTCCTCTCTTCTGAAGTGGGCAGTGAAGGAATTGATCTACAGTTTTGTCGAATTATTATTAACTACGATCTTCCCTGGAACCCCATGCGGGTTGAGCAGAGAATTGGACGAATTGATCGTTTGGGCCAAAAAGCAGATAGAATTAATATAATTAATTTTACTAATGAACAAACAATTGAAGATCGAATTTTAAAGCGACTTTATGAGCGGGTAGAGGTTTTTAAAAGAAGTATTGGTGACCTGGAGAATATCATTGGGGATTTGCAAACAGAGCTTATGAATATTATATATGACCCAAAGTTGTCCGAAAAGGAGAAGGAGGATCAAGCACTTCAGACAATAAAAGCAAAATTGGAAAATAGATTAGTCGAACAACAATTGGAGGATAATGCCGTAAACTTACTCGGATTTTCCGATTATATTTTGAAGACCATTAATGAATCAAAAGAGAATAATCGCTGGATTGATGGATCTGACCTAATTATTTTTATTGAAGACTTTTTCCGGGACTATTATACAGATACAAGAATTGAACAGGATACTGAGTCCCCCCAAAGTAGAAGATTGTTATTATCTAAAGAGGCCAAATTGGCATTCTCGGATTTTATATTTAGAGAGAAACCGCATAAACGGACTAACCTCAATGTTTTTCATAAATTTATTTTATGCATATTTAACCAGAAAATTGCACATCTTCGGGGATCAATACCGCCAAGGGCTGAGTTTGTCGACACTTCTCATCCACTAATTTTATGGATTAAAAGTCATTATTCAATTGAAGAAAAATCACTTTTTTCCGTATCGGCAATTAAGGTTAGCCAATCAGATTTTCCAAAACTGAAAAATACAATGTATGGATATGTGATACAGAAATGGGAATTTGTTGGGATTACAAGACAATCAATGCTCCGATACTCTTTGAATAGCTGTGATTCTGATACAGCAGTAAGTTTGCATGATGCCGAACAGATGTTAAATCGAATGGCGCTTGTAGGGAAACAGATAACCAATATTGATTTCTATGTTGATGATTTTGAGGAGGTGGAAAAATCTATTGAGAGGGCTCAAGAATTCCTAAATGAGTCATTTGGTGAGTTTTATGGGGAAATAGAACTTGAAAATAATTTATTCTGTGATAGACAACTCAATAGTGCGATTAGCTTGTATAAACGGAAATCTGAAGGATATTTGGAAAGAATAGGAAATCTTGAAATAAGTGATGACCCAAAAAAAAGGCAACTAATACCTGCTCTCAAAGGGCTAATAGCGAAGGAAGAACACGACCTCGAATTAAAGAAGAGAAAAGTTGAGAGCAGAAGAATTATCGATGCAAATTCAAATGAGCTGAGTATAGGATTTGTTTTTGTAGATACTGAGAATTAATATGATATTGAAACAAATACAAGAATTGATTCGCCTGAAAAGGGAATATAGCGAAGAAAAAAAACTTGCATCGTCCGGCAAGGATTGTGAGTCATCATTTTCTGAATTTATTGCAAGCAAATTACCTATACAGCAAATTGTTTCCATTCATTTAGGTCTTGATTTTGGTACAAGTTATACAAAAGTATGTTTTCGGCAATTGGAAACTGATGATTCGGGAGTATTGTTTCTGGATAGAGGTGATGAATTTGGCTTTATTGAGTCATCGGTAAAAATTTATGAAGAAGAAATTATTACACCTTTCGATGATAATTGGGATAAAACTTTAAACCAAATACATAAAATTGATAATCTTAAAATGATTCTGCTAGATAAGAATTTTTCTGAAGAGAAGGTAGATGCTGAAATGCTGAATATACTAATTATTTACTATTTAGCAAGGATAATTCAACAATCGCGTGTCTCCTTTATTGAGCAACAGAAAGAGCGTTGCTTTAATAAAAGCATACATTGGTCTGCTAGTATTGGTGTTCCCGTTAAATATTTTGATTCAAAAGAACTTACTGTAATTCAGGATCTTTTTAATATTGCCTGGCAAATCTCAGAAATTGTCAATTTATCAAACAAGATCCAAAACGTATCTGAAATCATAAGAAATGTAAAGAATCGAACAGATAGATGTAATATCCCCTGTTTTGCTGTGCCAGAAGTTGTTGCTGCAATTTGTTCATTCATAAATTCCCAGGCAGCTATGGATAATATTTATCTTTTTATGGATATAGGCGGTGGAACTTTTGATATTTCATCGTTTTCATTAATTAACAACCAAGGTGAGAAAAGAATAAATATATTAGATACACAAATTGAACCTTTAGGAATTAAGGGGTTTGTGAATAAATATGCGTATGCAGTAAATGGTGATTGGAAAGAGAATAGTGACCAGATTAAAAAATATGTCGAAAAATGTTTATTTAATTCTAATAGGAGTACTCACAAATTAACGGATTGCAATTGGGAACAAGGGGAAGAGGATATAAAACAGTTAGTAGCAAAAGCTGTTATGAATGCAAAAACAGTAGATGACAAAAATTGGTTTTCTAAAATGCAAGATCTTCAGATATTCTTGGGAGGCGGAGGAAGTGAATCTCCATGGTATAAAGAATCAATAAATAGAACATATGTAAATCGACAACTCAAGAATTCCGGAATTCCCTGTTTTCGTTTTCAAGAGGTGGGAATCCCTGATGATTTCCACCTGGATGAAAAATTTCTAAAAAAATTTCACAGATACGCAGTCTCCTATGGTTTATCTCATCCAGATTATGAGTATCCACAAGTTATTGGGTTCCCCAGAGTTAATCAAATTGTTGAAGCAAAGAAATTTAAAAAATTTGATTATGATGCAAAAGCAAGAGAACTCTATGGGAAACCCTTATGAAAAACTTTGGAGTTTTATTGCTGGTGGTTTTGCTATTGATAATTACAGCTTGTCTGTCAACGCCATCTCCCTCTTTTTCTGAGTCTATATCCCAAAATGATACCCAGTCTATAGTGCCTAATAATGACCAGAAAACGCAAAAAAATGATGTCGAGAGTTCTTTTGTTGAGCCCGAGGCGATAATTGCTGAAGAAATCAATGAAATGAATAACGATACTCCTGTGGAAGTTCCTGTAGAGGAAGTGCTCGAAAGTATTTCTTCTAACGATGAATTATCGACAAGTGAAGACCAAAACCCGGAAGAAATTATCGTGATAGATGAGGCTCCTGGGAACTTTCTTATAGAATCATCTGAAGAGATATCAGTTGCTGTTGAACAAAAATTAGCAGAAAATACAATAATTGATGTTGAAAGCGAACCGGAAATACTATCTCAGGTGAGTGGCAAAACAACTATTGTAGACGAAGAACCGTTTGACGATCCTGCTCCTATAGCAGAAGGATTGGTAACCCAAGAGTTGACAGAAGACAGTGCCCCAGGAGTAAAAAAGTTCGAAGAGGAAATAAAAAGCTTACTAGTAGATAGCACTGCAGAATCAAGCATTCTGACAACTATTTCTCTGGCGGATGAAAATCAGGATTCTTCCCTTGATAATTTCGGCAAGGAAAAACTACCTGCAGCCGATTATAGTGAGTCAAGGAGTGTTGTATCGAAAAATGCTGAAAGTGAACTCGAAATACTACCTGTGGTGATTGATGAAATATCTACTACAGATGAGGAATTGTATAAAGAAACTATCTCACTAACAGAAAATCTCGTAGCTCAAGAGATAACAAAAGACATAGCCCCGGGAGTAGAAAAGTTTGAAGAGGCAGTAGAACCCGGGGATTCTACAGAAATAGCTGATGAAACAATAATAGAAGAACTTGAAACTCCTTCTCCCGCTGAAACTACTGATTTTATTACCAATAAGAATATTGAAGAAACCGAAGTAGGTGATATTGTAGAAACTATTGATGAGAGAGGTGAAAGTTCCGAACCAAACATACCTGAAGAACTAGTAACGGAAAATATTGAACCTAAAACTTCGGATTTAATTATTGAGACTTCTAATACAGATAAAAGTGATATGAACATGATACAGGCTAAGTCTGTTGAAAATATACAACCAGAAGTAAAAGAAGCAACCAACGATTTAAAAACAGTTGATGAATTGAAGCTTGCTGCTTCGCAATCTGAAGATATTGAAGTAATCTCAACTTCTAGTGAAGAAGTGCTGACAGATCCTATTGTTTCAACGGCACTACCTTTACTAATTGAACTTGGATCAATCGAAGAACCCATGTTAAGACGAACCTTGCGAAGGCCATTCCTGTTAGCTGCCATTTCGGGAGTCGTAGTATTTCTTATGATACTTGGTTATTTACTGCTGATATATCTCAAGCCAGAGTTTTTTCGTAAATTATTATTGAAGATTTTCGCTATAGTGCAACCCAAATATAATTCTTTTCTAAAGTTATTAAGAATTAGAAAATTTTTAATAAAAGACAATGTAATCAAACAGAAAAGCCTGCCCCTTCCCCCCCAGGACTCCTCGAAATATGAGCAACCAATCAATGGCAAAAAATCAGAAGGAACTCTGGAAATACAAGAAGCGGAGCTGAAAGAAAATTGTAAAGATGTAGTCACCCCAAGAGAGTCTTCAAAATCCCCGATATATGTCGAAACTGAAGAAATACTGACTCAAGAGAATCCGTATCATTATCAAGTTGAGTTGGTGGCTACTATTCTCGATATGTATACTATGATTCTTGACTCTCAATTATTGAGACCTCTTGGTGATATTGATCAATTTATATTAGATATATTTGACCTCGATAAAAAAACGTCAAGCCTTCTCAGAAGCAGCAAAAAAGAATTACACAAAGAAAAAGTAGATTATCATCGAATCATGAAGAAATATCTAGAAATTCTACCTAAGGCGGATACCAGAAAAATCGTTATGATCTGCCTCTTAATTGTTGCTTTCGAGGGATTTATTTATGATAAAGAATTAAGAACCTTGAAAACAATATTTACCATTCTTCATGTTGAGGAAGAAATAATAGACCGCTTAATAAGTGATTATTCAATACAAACAGTTACTCCAACCACAGAAATAATTACAAGAAATAGTATATCAACAATACTTACAAAGCAAAAAAAAGATGGTACTGGAAGAGCTGATAAAGGAAAAAATATCAAATCCATAACAAAATTTGATGATGAAATTCTTACACTTTTGGTGAAGACTATAGATGAGTTGAAGAGTGCAAATAGCATTGAGGTGAAAATGAATGAATAAGAAACGGTATTGATTAATACCAGAAAAGGCAATATACTATAAGCTAATTTATTAATATTCAACAAGTTCATGATGTGTTACTACGTTCTATGGGAACAGTCCAGAAAAATCAATTTTTTCTTCTCATGATTAAAAGGATAATAAAATGAAAGGGATATGCCCCATCTGTGAAGATTTTAGAGATATTGAAGTCATATCAAAATCTGAAATAACAAAAGTTAAAGGAATTGAGGTCGAGACTTTTGCCCACTATTCTATCTGTACTCATTGTAATAATGAATTTTATACAAGTGAGCAGATGGATGAAACATTAACCAATGCCTTTAACGAGTATAGAAAAATTGAGAATATTATTTTTCCCGGTGATATCATTAACATAAGGGAAAAATATGGAGTAAGTCAAAAAGCCTTTGCCAAAATTCTCGATCTTGGTGAATTAACAATCAATAGCTTTGAGCAAGGGTCTCTTCCCTCTAAATCAATAAGTAATCTCATAAAGTTCATGGAAAAGAAAGATAACTTTATAGATTTGTTTCAGAGAAACAGGCACAAGTTAACGAAATTACAAATTACTAAAATTGAATACAAGCTTTCAGAAAAAGATTGATTAAGCCCGACAGACTCCTGATATTATGAAAATGGAGGAAGGGATGAGTGGAGTAGAAGCAGTGGTTATTCAGAATTGAAACGGACTGGAAGTGATGGTATTTACAACGTTGGATACAGCCGTCAGGAAGTTGCTTGAATAATAGAACTCCTACAATATTTATCCAATCAAGATTTTTTTGTATACATGATTGACCTTGCTGAAAAACAAAAGCCACCCCCCCCTTTACATAATATCTGATATAATGCTCAAAGATGAGCGGCTTGAAGCTTTGATGAAAAGATTCAGGGGCTATAAATTATTTAGCGGGGATGATAACAACTTAAATGTATGTTATAATACCTATCAATGGAACAAACGACATTAGAAGACGCTGCGAAACAAATAAAAAAACTCTATACTCAGGCAACAGTACTTCTTTTTGGATCATATGCCAAAAACGAAATGACAGAAGAGAGTGATATTGATCTCTGTATTATTATCGAGAATCCCAAGGAAAGACCTTTAGTGATAAGTCGGAATATCAGGCGAAAAATTCATCCTCTTCTCCACAAACCCCTTGATTTATTAGTTTATGATAAAAAGCAGTTTGATGACAGAGCTTCATTATCCTTAACTATGGAAGCTGAAATTAAAAAGCAGGCAATTGAATTATGAAAAAAGATGATCTAATTGCAGAATGGGTGAGATTTGCATCAGAAGATTATAAAACAGCTAAATTTCTCACTGGGATGTTACCACAACCCTTAGAGATTATCTGTTTTCATTGAATGATTATTCGGTAATAACCCGTTACCCTTCTTCCCAAGAATTAATTGTTGAAGATAGAGAAATGGCAATCAATGCCGCTAAAGCAGTTTTAGGTATCATCAAGCAAGAAATTTAATAAATCCAAGAATAAAACCTTACTAATATTACTATGTCAACATTCCTTCAATCAAGATTGTTTTCTGCAAAATAAGAATACACTCCCTTTTTACTTATAATCTGTTATAATGATCAAAGATGAGCAGCTTGAAACTTTGATGAAAAGGTTCCCGAAGTAATGTATGAGTAAATAGTATCTCAAACAATTCAACGTGAATCGAAAACAGCTAAATTTTGAGCAGGAGCACAGGAAAGAATAGTATGAGTGACATTTTTGATTATCAAGCTGCCAGAA
>CAZMOX010000087.1:0-6337 GCA_964567895.1 uncultured Spirochaetales bacterium
TGGATATGATTGGGGGAATTCGGGAAACACTGCCGGATGCAGTAATCAGATCTACCTTTATGCTCGGATTTCCTGGAGAGCGACGGAATCATGTTGATGAACTTCTGGATTTTGCAGCTAGAGCGAAGCTTGACTGGGCCGGAATATTTATCTATTCACCTGAAGAAGGCACCCCGTCTTTTACAGAGCGGACGGCATCGTCTCATAAAAGAGCTGCTTCCCGCGCTGAAGGATATAAACTGGAGTTGGAACGGCTTCAGACCAGCATAACCGAGCAGCGGCTTGATCGCTGGGTTGGCCGTGATTTTGATGTGCTGATTGAGGAAAAAATTGAGCAGGAAGATCTGCTGATAGGCAGAATGTTTGCTCAGGCTCCGGAAGTTGACGGCTCAACAGTAGTGCTCTCAGATTCCGGGAAACCGGGTGATGTGATTCGATGCGGGATACGGAGAAGGATTGGGATTGATCTTGAAGCTGTACCTCTAAGGGGGGTAACATCAGCAGCTTTATGAAGATACATACGAGTAATGAAAAAGAGTATTTACAATCTCTGAATGAACAGCAGAAAAAGGCAGTGCTGGAGTGTACCGATCCACTGCTGGTTCTAGCAGGAGCTGGATCAGGAAAGACACGGGTAATAACCACAAAAATTGCCTATTTGATTAAGGATCTTAACTGTAATCCCAGATCAATTCTGGCGGTAACATTCACCAATAAAGCAGCTGCTGAAATGAAGGACCGTGTTCTCTCAATTGCGGAGGGGTCTGATGATGTTATGGTGAGGACCTTTCACTCATTCGGTGCATGGCTGCTTAGAAGAAATGCAGCAAAACTGGCTTTATCAGACAGTTTCACTATATATGATGATGAGGATTCTTTGACCTTGCTGCACAGCCTTTTCCCTAAGTATAAGAGAGTGGAGCTGAAACCCTATGTGCGGTCAATCAGCAAAGCAAAAGATTACTGTCTGCGGCCCGATGATGACCTTTCTATGATTAGCAGGGATCCCAAATTCCCGGAGATGTATGAAGCATATAACAGGAAACTTCGCGGAATTGGCAACGCAGATTTTGGTGATCTGATTTCCCGTTCAGTAGAATTATTAAAAAATAATCCATCGATTCGGCAAACGATCCAGAACCGGTTTAGGGCAATTTTGGTTGATGAGTACCAGGATTCAAATGTAGCTCAGTATCAGCTTCTGCAGCAGCTCTATGGTGAGGGTTCCTTTCTCTGTGTGGTTGGAGATGATGATCAGTCAATCTACCGGTTTCGCGGTGCAGAGTTGATGAATATTCTGACATTCCCGGATAAATTCCCCAACACACGGGTTATTAAGCTTGAAGAAAATTATCGATCTGACGGCAATATTTTAAAAATAGCAGAAAAGGTGGTGAGTAACAATCTTGGCCGTCATGGAAAGACGTTGTGGACAAAAAAAACGGATGGGGAGAAGGGTAGACTGGTTTTTTTTGAAGATCAGTTTGCCGAGGCACGATTCTGTGCCGGTCTGGTCGATTCCGATTCAAACTATGATGGGACAGCAATTCTGTACAGAACAAACGCACAGTCAGCAGTTTTTGAGACCGTATTTATGCGGATGGGAATACCCTATAAAATAGTCGGTGCGCTCAGGTTTTATGATAGGGAAGAGGTTAAAGATGCACTGGCGATTCTTGCTCTTGTTCTTAATCCTGCCGATGAAGTTGCATTTAGAAGAATTATCAATAAACCTGCACGTGGAATCGGAGATGTTTCTCTGGAGAAGATTCTGAAAGGGGCTGAAAGTGAGTATGGCAACTGTCCTGCAGGATTGCGGAACTCTTTGGCGGTGCTTCGGGGTAAGGCTAAGCAGGGAGCAGAGGATTTTCTCTCCTGGTATACTGCTGCTCTGGAGAATCTTGAAAAAACTGATCTTGCGGAATTGACGCAAACAGCCTTAAAGGATTCCGGGATTCTCGAATATCACCGCCGGCAGGATCAGATAGCCCTGACCCAGAAAGTGAACAATCTGGAAGAGCTGGTAAACGCAACTAGTGTCTACCCCCCTGGTCGTGTGGGTCTGTCCCTCTTCCTGGAATCCCTTGAACTGGATCCGACCCGCATTGGCAAACAGGATCCATCAGATAAACCGGGTGTAACGCTGATAACCATGCATAACACCAAAGGTCTTGAATTTGACCGTGTAATTATCTCGGGGATGGAAGAGGGATTGTTTCCCGGACGAGCGAATGAGACTGATGATGATATAGAGGAAGAGCGCAGAATCTTTTATGTGAGTATTACACGGGCAAGACATCTGCTCTATTTTACCGCATGCCGAAAAAGATCTATATGGGGTCGAAGCAGCTATCAGATGCCATCACGGTTTTTACGTGAGCTGCCGATGGAATATGTAAAGATCGAAGGTACCCCGCCGTTTGAATTCGGTTTTGGCTCTACCTATGATAAAGCTCCTTCCAAATCATTTACTGCTTCCCGGGTGGAAAACCATCAATCAGGAGCAGGCAGAAATCCAGGATTTGGAAAACAGATTAAGCTTGATTCTCCAAAACATAAAAAATCCGGGTTTAATACCACGGAAAATGAGTCTTCAAAAGGTGTTTCATCTGCAGTATATACAGCCGGCGACCGCGTTTATCACGAACAGTATGGATCTGGTTATATTACTGAATCCAGGATGGAAAATGGACGTGAAGTGGTTACTGTTTGGTTTGATACGGGAAAGTCTGCAAAGTTCATTCCTAAATATGCGCGCCTTGAGAAAATTGCACAGGACTGATAGTATAGCTGATATGGCAAGAGAGATAGATCAACCAACATATAGTATGCCGATAATAGCGAGAGCCCGCGGATATCGATTGTACGATCTGCATGGAAAACGTTATATAGACCTCTTTCAAAACAATGGGCGGGCAATTCTCGGTCATCGTCCTGAGGGGCTGTCTCAGGTAATGAAATCCACTGCTTCAAGAGGACTTATGGCTGAGTATCCATCAGTGTATGATGGAAGGCTCGAAAAAATTCTTAAGCTGATGTTCCCTGAGTTTCTCTATTTTCGTCTCTATGCGAACAGGGAAAGAACCCTCGAAGCGCTATCCCATGCTGTAGGTTCTAAAATCACCCATAACATAATTCATGATCCTGCAATGTCGGATAGTGATAAGGGGAAAGTAGCTTTCTGGAGACCTTTTCTTGCTGATAAAAAATTTTCACATAATCTTCTTATACCTATAATGCCGTTTCCTGGAAATTTCATTCCGGACATTGTGTGTATCAGAAGCAAATTGATAGCAGCAAAAATGCCGCCGGGAGATATGATTTCCCCTTTCCTGATTGATGCAATGGTTAAAGCTATTTCGCTGTTAATAAGAGAGATGCACAGTACTGTTGGTGAAGGGTCTGAATTCCAGCGATTAATTGATGTTTTCACCTGGGATCGGCGCGGCCCCTATATAAACACCAGAATGGATCAGGTTTCCTATATTGAATTATTTAAGAAAGCTCTCGAGATGGGGATTTTACTTCCGCCTGGAGAAAATTACCCAATAATTATTCCCAGGGAGTTTTCTGATGGTGAGATTGAAGGACTGACACGATTTGTCAGATCAATGACTGGGGTATAGGCGACACAACTTTTATCGTTTCTGCAGGGCAGGTTTCAGCAGCAGCTTTTATTTGTCTGATAAGTATTTCATTACTGTCATCTATAGTTCCGCCGATTTCTGTTAACCTTGCAGTATAACCATCAAGGAAAAAGATTGATGGCAAAAGTTCTTTACAGAATCCGCATCCAATACATTTTTCCTGATTTATCTCTATTTTCACGTTGATTTATCCTCTTCTTAACTAAAAATACTCATGAAAAAAAAAGAAAGCAAGTGAGTAATTACACACAATCAAAAACTTTTGACAAGTAATCATAATGTTTTTTTTAATAGTTCTATTGACAAAACTCTTCTTTATCGTGTATGTTTCTATTGGGAGAATCATTACTACAGACAGAAACGTTTGGTTTGAGAAAAGCTATGTATTTCATGTGTAGCAGATACCTGTTGTGTACAAGTGAGAATCCTGGATCACCTCCTTTTTAATACTCCTTTTTTCATTAGCTGCGGTTTTTGGCCGCAGCTTTTTTAGTGGTCAAGTATGCCGTAGAGGTCTTTACTTATTCTCGTCAGCAATTTCCCAAAAAGCACGTACCAGCGGAGAAGTAAGTCTTTTCCCGGACAGGCATAATCCAACCGTATAGGGCTGTAGTTGGGGAGTAACATCCAACACTGCAACTTCTGCTTCAAAACTGCTTTTTTCCAGAACCAGATGCGGTACAACTCCTATGCCGCAGCCTAACCTGACCATCGCCAGAATAGCCTCATGACCCGAAACTTCGGCATAGATATCAGGTTTCAATCCTTTTTCCCTGAACCAGGAATCAACTCTCTGTCGGGAAAGACCCTGTTCTGAAAGCACCATCGGTAGTTGACCCCAGTCGAGATTGCCGCTTTTAACCATATCAGCTGTCTCGCAGTGAACAATCGGTGCAATAAACACCAGATCTGTAGTAGTTATGGTTTTAAAACAGAGGTTTTTGGCCAGTTTATCAGGTCGGGCAGCTACGGTAATATCAACTGTCCCGTCGGTAATCATACCGATAGCCTGAGCTGCAGCACCAGTCTGCAGTTTTATGTGGACTTTAGGATATAATTGTCGAAAACGTGCAAACAACTCAGAGAGAACACTATAGGAGGCAGTCACTGAGCAGTATATCGAAAGCTCTCCCTGTAGTGTTTGTTCCCGGGATCGGGCAGAATCACAGAATTGAGCCCAGTTATCCAGAGACTCCTGGACAAAGCTGAGAAACATTTTTCCAGAATCTGTCAGATCCACGCTTCGGTTATCACGGTAGAATAATTTTGATCCCACTTCCTCTTCAAGGCGGACAATGGTACGGCTTAAGGCTGATGGGCTGATGTTGCAGGCTCTGCTGGTTTTAGCAAAATGCAGGGTTCCTGCCAGATGTTTAAATAATTTTAATTCATGAAAATCCACTAGTGTATCCCTTATTCAAATCATAAGTTTCTATGTTGCGTTTCGCACAACACTGTATCGCGAAAGTAACACTTTATTCAACAAGGAAAATAGTGCATAATACGGAACATATTTAGTAAGGAGTATTACATGGCAAAAATTAATTTTGGCGGAGTAGAAGAAACCGTAGTTATGCGTGATGAGTTTCCAGTAGCAAAAGCTCTGGAAGTATTAAAAGATGAAGTAATTGCTGTAATTGGTTATGGCGTACAGGGACCTGCACAGGCTCTGAATATGCGTGATAATGGATTTACCGTTATTATCGGTCAGTCACCAAAGTTTAAAAGAGAGTGGGATAAAGCAATTGCTGATGGCTGGGTTGAAGGTGAAACACTTTTTCCTATTGAAGAGGCAGTTATAAAAGCAACAATTATTCAGTATCTGGTTTCCGATGCCGGACAGAAAGCAGTTTGGCCGACTATTAAACCCTGTCTGAAAAAAGGTGATGCACTCTATTTCTCTCATGGATTTTCAATTGTATATAAAGAACAAACAGGAATTATTCCACCGGCAGATATCGATGTAATTCTTGTTGCCCCCAAAGGTTCCGGAGCAAGTGTACGTACAAATTTCCTTGCAGGAAGCGGAATTAACTCCAGTTATGCAATTTTCCAGGATGCAACAGGTCGTGCTGAAGAGCGAACTCTCGCCATCGGTATTGCCATTGGATCCGGATACCTCTTTCCAACTACTTTTGCAGAAGAAGTTCACAGTGACCTGACTGGCGAACGTGGTGTTCTGATGGGTGCTTTGGCAGGAATTATGGAAGCCCAGTATGATGTTCTTAGAGAAAATGGACACTCACCAAGTGAAGCATTTAACGAGACAGTTGAAGAGCTGACTCAGAGTCTTATCCGTCTGGTTGGTGAAAACGGCATGGACTGGATGTACGCTAACTGCAGTACGACAGCTCAGCGCGGTGCTCTGGACTGGCGGCCGAAGTTCAAAGCAGCAACACTTCCGGTTTTCAAAGACCTCTATGAATCAGTAGTTTCCGGTGTAGAGACTGCAATAACTCTTAAAGCAAACGGTGCTCCTGATTATCAGGTGAAACTTGATGCTGAATTGAAAGAGATTCATGATTCTGAAATGTGGCAGGCTGGTGCAGCGGTAAGATCATTACGTCCTGAAAACTGGGGAAAGTAAAAGATAGGAGGCCGGAGACCGGAGACCGGAGACCGGAGACCGGAGACCGGAAGCAGGAAGCAGGAAGCAGAGAGAGCCTGTCGATCAGGTTTTGGTGTTCATT
>CAZMOX010000087.1:6437-10353 GCA_964567895.1 uncultured Spirochaetales bacterium
GGAAGCAGGAAGCAGGAAGCAGAGAGAGCCTGTCGATCAGGTTTTGGTGTTCATTTTCCAGTCTTCCGTCTCCCGTTTTCAGCCTCCCACTTTCCCTGCTTTATATAAACAGAAGTTATTAGTGCTCATATATGTTTTTATGCGTATTATTTTATTAAAGACTACACAATTCTATTGTATTAGTCGAAAGACACTTTCCTCAGGAGTCAAAGTATGTCAATTCCATTAAGAAGCGATACCACCACAAAGGGTAGAAAAATGGCCGGAGCCAGAAGCCTCTGGCGGGCAAATGGTATAAAAGAAGAACAAATCGGCAGGCCGATAATTGGTATTGCCAACTCCTTTACTCAGCTGGTTCCCGGACATGTGCATCTGCATGACATAGGGCAGCAGGTAAAAAAAATAATTGAAAGCAAGGGCTGTTTTGCTGCCGAATTTAATACCATTGCCATTGATGATGGTATTGCAATGGGACACGATGGCATGCTCTACTCTTTGCCTTCACGGGAATTGATTGCCGACAGTGTGGAGTATATGTGTAATGCCCACAAGGTTGATGCTCTAATCTGCATCAGCAATTGCGATAAAATCACTCCCGGAATGCTTATGGCCGCTATGCGTTTGAACATTCCGGCAATTTTCGTTTCCGGTGGACCTATGGAAGCCGGCGTAATTGGTGACAAGAAATATGATCTGGTCGATGCTATGGTTTTAAGTGCTGATGATTCAATTTCTGATAAAGAGATAGAAGAGATTGAATTTTCAGCCTGTCCTACATGCGGATCCTGTTCCGGTATGTTTACTGCAAACTCAATGAACTGTCTCAATGAGGCTATTGGTTTGGCTCTGCCCGGAAACGGTACAGTAGTAGCTACGCATGAAAACCGGATAACCCTTTTTGAAAAAGCAGCTCACAGGATAGTGGAAATGGCAGAGAGTTATTATTTCGATGGTGACGAATCGGTACTTCCACGATCAGTTGGTACAAGAGCAGCTTTTCTAAATGCTATGACTCTTGATATAGCTATGGGAGGATCGACCAATACTGTTCTGCATTTACTGGCCATTGCCAGCGAGGCCGGGGTAGATTTTACGATGAATGATATTGATGCTCTCTCCCGTAAAACACCGTGTCTTTGTAAAGTGGCTCCCAGTTCTCATTATCATGTCGAAGATGTAAATCGTGCCGGCGGAATAATGGGAATATTGGCGGAACTGAATCGTGGGGGTTTAATCGATACTGAAGTTAACCGTGTAGATGGGCTAACCCTTAAACAGGCGATTGCAAAATGGGACATTAACAAGCAGCAGATCGCTCCGGAATCTCTTGAATTGTATAAAAGTGCTCCCGGTGGAGGGGTACGAAACCTGAAAATGGCGAGCCAGAATCAATATTATAAGGAGCTGGATGGTGATCGGGAAAATGGTTGTGTCCGCGATATCGCCCACAGTTACTCAGTGGATGGTGGCCTGGCTGTTTTGTTCGGGAATATTGCCGATAAAGGATGTATTGTCAAAACTGCTGGTGTTGATTCCTCAATTCATAAGTTTACCGGTCCTGCCAGAGTCTTTAATTCACAAGATGCAGCATGCGAGGGGATACTGGATGGTACGGTAGTAAAAGGCGATGTAATCATTATCCGTTATGAAGGACCTAAAGGAGGACCGGGTATGCAGGAAATGCTCTATCCGACATCCTATATTAAATCCCGTCATCTGGGTAAAGAGTGCGCCCTGATAACTGATGGACGTTTTTCCGGTGGTACATCCGGATTATCTATTGGTCACGTTTCTCCCGAAGCAGCTGCCGGCGGAGCTATTGCCCTGATCGAGGAGGGTGATCTGATATCTATTGATATTTCTTCCCGTGCCATTGAGCTGAAAGTCAGCGATCAGGAGTTGGAAAGTCGCAGAGAAAAAGAGATTGCAAAGGGGAGAATGGCTTTTAAACCACAAGGACGAAATCGAAAGGTATCTACAGCACTTCGGGCGTATGCTCTTATGGCAGCTTCTGCTGATAAGGGTGCTGTAAGAGTGCTTCCTGAGGAGTAACAGCTAATAAATGCGACAAAAAAACAGGCATTTTACGTGCAGTAATTTGCCTTTATCTTAAACATTTTGCCAGGCAAATTTCAGTCCTGAAATTTCATAAATAGTTATATTGAAAACTGCTTGACAAGAATAGTCAAATATGAAACGATACACCGCTATTTATGAACAAATCAATAATTCTGTAACAGGGTAGAAGATATGAAGACAATTTATGTAAAGCCAAAAAATTTGGTAAAAAAGTGGTTTATAATTGATGCTGAAGGGAAAAGATTAGGGAAAGTAGCTGTTGAGGCTGCAAATATCCTTCGCGGAAAAAATAAACCGGAATTTGCACCGCTGCACGATAATGGTGATTATGTTATTATTATAAATGCAGAGAAAGCTGCCTTAACAGGCGGAAAAGAGAATAAGAAGGTCTATTACAGACACTCGGGTTATCCGGGTGGACTTACTGCTGAAGTGTATTCAGATATGGTAAGAAGAAAACCGACCTTTCCAATGGAAAATGCTGTTCGGGGCATGCTTCCCAAAGGTAGATTGGGCAGACAACTGTTCACAAATATGAAAGTATATGCCGGTGAAAATCACCCGCATGCAGCACAGCAACCCGAAACATTAGAACTTTAAGGTCAGGAGCAGGTAAGTGGATAAGAATTTAAATCTGGCATTAGGAACCGGCAGAAGAAAAACTGCAATTGCACGTGTATACCTCAGAGAAGGTAACGGAGCTATTACCATTAACGGTCGGAACGTGGATGAGTACTTTGGTAATCCCAGTTTTGTGTTTGTTGTAAAACAACCGATGGACGTTACTGATTCATTAGTGAAATTTGATGTAGTAATCAATTTGAAGGGTGGCGGACCATCAGGTCAGGCCGGTGCATGCAGACATGGTATTGCAAGAGCTCTTCAGGCTTATGATGAAACAAATACAAAAGTACTTCGGTCAAACGGGTTTCTTACTCGTGACTCAAGAATGGTAGAACGAAAGAAATATGGACAAAAAGGCGCACGCAAAAAGTTCCAATTCTCAAAACGATAAAACGTTTTTTGGGAGAATTGAAAGAGGAGTTAACCGGAACAGCTTTACTGCTGCTGCGGAGGATGGCTCCTCTTTTTTTATTCCCGGGAAGCTGGCGAAACAGTTAAACCTATCTGCTGGTCAGGAACTGACAGAACAAGAGTACTCAGATCTAAAAGACAGGATTGATTTCTGGAAGGCAAAGAGTAAATCTCTTGAATTACTTGCAATTCGTGAACACTGTACAGCTGAGCTTCGTACAAAACTTTCCAGAAGAGATTTTCCTGAAAAAACGATACACCATGTAATAACTTCCCTAACAGAGAGCGGCCTGCTTAGTGATCGGCGATATGCCGAAATATGGGTTCAGATTCGACTAAGAAAGAACCCGGAGGGCAGGGAGGTGCTCGCTGCCGGGTTGGCTCGTAAAGGCGTATCCCGTAATATAATTCAGGAAGTCCTGGATGACTGTATAGATGAGGATACCCTTGATATGGCACTGGAGAGTGCTGCAGCAAAACTTCTGAGAAATAGAAGTATGAATCGTGATAAAATGATGTGTGCGCTTATACGCCGCGGGTTTAATTATGGTCGTGTCTCAGATGTAGTCAGCAGGAGTTTCCCTGAACAATGAAAAAACTACTCAAAAGTTTGCGAAAGCAAACTTCAAAAATCTAATTCCCAAAATATTTTATTTTGGAATTTGATTCATTATCTTTTAAAGTTGAATGCTTTCATACCGGGGTATGAAGCAGTACCTTCAAGATAATCTTCAATTCTCATAAGCTGGTTATATTTTGCCAGTCTGTCTGATCGGCTCATTGAACCTGTTTTAATCTGCCC
>CAZMOX010000088.1:0-10293 GCA_964567895.1 uncultured Spirochaetales bacterium
CCGAGATATCTCCAATGCTGTAGACCTTAACCTGTTCACCATACTTGCTCTCAAAAAAAGCTATGGCTCCAGCCTCTTTTGCCTCTTCAAGAGGCATCATTTGCATTGATACCGTAAGGTTTCTCTGAATCTGAGCGTTAACCGTATCCTCTACTTTTTTCAGCTCTTCGGAACTCATTTTAGCAGGATGTGTAAAGTCAAAGCGAAGTCGGTCCGGGGTAATATTACTCCCTTTCTGTCCAACATGTTCACCAAGAACATTCCTTAAAGCTTTATGCAGTAGATGAGTTGCAGTATGCAATGCTGTGGTCATTTCAGAATTGTCAGCCAATCCACCCTTAAAGGTTTTCTCTGCACCAGCACGTGAAGCTTCCTGATGCTTCTGAAAAGCTTTCTCAAACCCTTCACGGTCAACGGTGAAATCATGCTCAGATGCCAGCTCCTCAGTCAATTCAAGCGGAAATCCGTATGTGTCATATAATTTAAAGGCAAGTCTTCCGGGAATAATACGATTCTTCCCCTTTAACAAATTTGGCAGCATTTTTTCAAACTCAATCTCGCCTTTTTGCAGTGTTTTCAGAAATTTCTGCTCTTCTGTCGAGAGTTCAGCACTTACCTTATCACGTTTTCCATTAAATTCCGGATAGGGTTCACTGTATTGATCAATAACCAAATCTGAGAGAGACCCGAGAAAAAATTGATTTATACCCAGTTTCTTTCCATGCCGAACAGCCCGCCGAATAAGTCGTCGAAGAATATACCCCTGTCCAAGATTTGAGGGACTTACCCCTTGTTCATCTCCCAAAATGAAGACTGCTGTTCGTAAGTGATCGGCAACAATTCTTATGGAAATATCAAAATCTTCGTTCTCTCCATAGATCTTTCCGGACAGCTTTTCGATACCTGCAATAATATCCGTAAATATTTCAGTTTCATAAACTGACTGTTTTCCCTGGAGTACGGCAATGGTTCTTTCAATACCCATTCCGGTATCTACACATTTTCGATCCATGGAAAGAAATTCGCCCTTCTCAGTTTTTCGATACTGCATAAAGACATCATTCCAAATCTCAAAATATTTTCCACAATGACAGCCGGGGCGGCAATCATCACTACATGCGTCACGGCCGGTATCGATAAACATTTCTGTATCAGGTCCGCATGGTCCTGTTTCCCCTGCGGGACCCCACCAGTTATCTTCGCGGGGAAGGAAATAGATTCGTTCATCGGGAATACCGAGAGACCGCCAGACTTCTGCAGAAAAATCATCTCTTGGAATGCCCCCTTCACCCTCAAATACCGTAACTGAAAGTTTTTCCGGGTTAATGCCAAGTCTGTTACTGTCTGTGAGAAATTCATAGCTCATCCTGATGGCCTCATCCTTGAAATAATCACCGAGAGACCAGTTTCCAAGCATTTCGAAGAGCGTCAGGTGGCTGGGATCTCCTACCGCCTCTATATCACCGGTGCGAATACATTTCTGATAAGTTGTCAATCTTGTTCCGGCAGGATGCGGTTCACCCAGCAGATAGGGAACCAATGGATGCATACCAGCTGTGGTAAAAAGTACTGTCGGATCATTTTCAGGTATCAATGATTTACCGGATATCTGAACATGATTTTTTTCTATAAAGAACTCTATGTATTTTTTTCGTAATTCATTTACTTTCATAGCCCAAATACTATGCAAGCAGAGACTAACTGTCAATAGGAACTGGTTAAGAGAGGAGAAAACACAGGATACTCAAGAATAGGCATAATGATAGCAAATAAAGGGATTAGCAATTCCCTGCCATAGGATAAACTATACAAACACTTTCTTCACGTATGGTGAAATTGATAACCGAAGCAGGGCTGAATAGTTAATATCAAACTCTATTTCACTTCCTACTTCAATAGGGTTTTTGGAATGTAAAATCAAATGATCGCTGCTTGCCCCAATAATTTCGGCATCTATTCTGGGTATAACAGCCTTTGTATCAACATCTTGTTCCCCGATACCAATTATTACCCGGTTGATTGAACCAACATCGGAAAATTCAGGAGTATCCCCAATGGCATTTTGATATATTTCACCGTAAGGTACAGATGGTTTGATTTTACTTTCAATAACCTCACATATGAGTGTAAACGCATCCGTGTATAATTTCGGGATTTTATTTCTCTGTAAAGTTTCCCGACCTAGTAATATAGCTTCGCCAATTCTTAAGTTATTTATATTCCCAATATCTTTTGTAGAAAGAAACCATGCATAATTTGCAGAATTCCCACCAGAAATTACCGGCAGTTTGATTTTGTATTTTTCTTCCAGGTGATCCGCAATTTGAGACAACTCATTCATCTTATCATCTGAAGGTTTAACACCTCCAAAGCAGGCAAGGTTTGCGCCTATACCATGTAATGCAACTCCTTTTAGGAGTAATATCTGTTCAATAATTGAGTCGATATCCCGGGGTAATATCCCTTCCCTTAAATCACCAAGTTCTACCATTACTATTACTTTATGTTTTTTACCTAGTTTGAGCGAATGTTCAGATAATCGCTTAATTGTTGATATTTCTGAGTTTAAACTGATGTCAGCATATTGAACGACCTCTGCCGCTTCACTATGCGCAGGTAGTCTGGTGAGCAAAAATTCTGCTTTCACACCAGATTCTTTCATTTTCTTTATATTCTGAATAAGAGAAACTGCTATAGTAGATATACCGCATGTTAAGATGGCATGGGCGATTTTCGGAGAACCAGCTACCCCTTTTATTACGGCAGTAACAATGATACCTTTTTGGGCAAATAATTCTTTCAACACGACCGCATTGTGCTTTATTTTGTTAATATTTATTTCTAATCTGGGCATTACATTAGTTTATACCTTTTTAGTGCTGATTTAACAATTTTATCAATCAGTTGCTTCGAACCCATTTTTACGGCAACAGCCATAAACCCCATATAACTATGCGGCTTTTCTTTAGGAGTACACATCAACCCTGCAAAAGAGTTGGCTTCTAAGAGATATGGGCCTTTATTTGTTACTATGGTATCTATTCTCCCATAATCTTTAAAGCCAATAGCATTATAGGCATTTTGGGCAAATTTCTTCATCTTGTTCACCTCTTCCGCAGGTAATCTTGCAGGACAATAAAAACTATCATTATCCATCTCTTTTTTGTCAAACGTCAAAAAACGTGATGTGCCGCCAAACGAGATCTCCAATGATGGCAGTACTTCAATATCGTTTCCATTTCCGATTACACCAAGAGTTATTTCCGTACCCTGTAAAAACTCTTCAATTAAAACAGGTTGCTTTATGGTACTTATTCTTTTTTTAACGCCTTGGATAAGTTGATTATAGTTTTCGATAATGGAATCATCATCAATTCCGGCACTTCCCCGACCTGCAACTGGTTTAATAAACAGTGGATAATCAAATGGCGGGTTATCTCTAAAGAGAGAACAATCTTCTACTGATTCAACTACTTTAAAAGGGGATGTTTGCAGACCTTCGAATTCCCATATTTTTTTTGCTAATGATTTATCGGTTGCCAAAGCAATGGCAGCAGTACCTGATCCCACAAAAGGAATTTCCAGTTCTTCCAATATAGCCGCTTCTGCCATACTGGAAACATTAAAGACCAAATCAACCTTACTATCCGACAGCTCTTTTATAAAAGTATCACCCCAATGTATGATGCAGACATCATATCCAGCATCAATTAGTGCTTGTTTATGATGAGCAACTTCTTTATATGTTTCATCAATTACTTTGTCTTTACCGGCAAACTTTTCCTGAATTATAAAATTCCCTCTTTTTTTATGTAATAAACCAATCGTAAATTTTGTCATTTCCCCTGTTGCTCCTTGTTATCAATTATGAAATTCATCCTATCCTTTGCCGATATTCTTTTGTCTTCAAGATAAATGTCAACTCCACCATGCCTTAACCTGGTTTCCCATTTTATAGCTTCAGGAAACTCTTCCCTACAATGTAGCAGTTGAGGAACTGGTAAAAACCCAAGTTTAAAAATGTCGTAAAAACCTTGCGGAGTGTAGGTGTCTTTTATGGTATTTTCGATCGTTTCTATCACTATTTTAGCTTCGTTTATAAGATAAAGCATCCTTGTGTTAACGTCCGGGTTCGCAGCCATAATGTCCACCCAGCCTTTTTTTCGATACTCCCGGTATGCTTTAAGTGAAAATAATGTTATTTTAATACTCTCATCTATAATTTCCGGTGTGGCTAAATCATTACCTTCAGAGTAACTTACTACATGAATAATATCCGGGCTTTGATTGTTAAAAGGTTCAATATCATCCATCAGTGCGGTAATTGAAGCCAGTTGTTTTTTTGCCTTATCAATATCGTAAGATAAATAACTCAACCCAACCCGTGTCTGCAAAAACACATGAAAGTTCGAATCCTCAAGGCTTCTCACCATGTGTAAAGTTGCCCTGGCTTTTGCCAGATCGTTTATAGCTGAGGTGTGTTTAGGGTCATTTAACATTATTTGCAAAATAAAATATTTTATTCCCAACTTCTTAGCTGCTTTTGCAGCAAGAAAAACTGATACTATATAACTGATATCGTCAGAAGAGCGAAAGGCAAAATGATGAGCGACATTTGCTTCATATGGTTTGCCGATTTTTGCAATATAGGCAATTGCCTCAAAATGTTCAGTTAAATTATCAAGAAGATTCAGCTCTCCCCGACCATCAATTTTTGAAAACCACCAAAATGATAGGGCATGCCAGGCGATATGTAAGGATTTTTCATGTACTTCCGCTTGTTTGCGAAGATTTTTTGTCCCGGAATATGTTCTGACGAGCATCGGTTTTGCCGCTTCATATATACGTTCGTACTCTTCCGGTGAATTAACTCCTACACCTCCGCCATTGGGAAGATCATCCCATCTTTCCCCAAATTTTGCCTGGGTTAATTGAGAAGTCCCTATCGACAGTACATCCAGATAGCCACTATGAGCCAACAAACGGGACCATTCAATAAACTGTTTTACTGATTCATGTCTATTTTCATGATAAGGTCCTGCATGAGCCCTTATAACCGGCAGTAAATTATTTTCCCTGGTATACCTGATGCGATCAATTAAACCGTCTTGTTTTGTTCCAAAATTACTATATCCGCTTCTATCCACTGGTAATATTGATAGATAATCTCCTTTATCAATTACTTCTTTACCAAAACTATCCAGGGTCTGCTTATAAGTACTTTCATCATTGAACTTTTGCGGAGCTTTTGAAGGATCTATCCCAATCATTTGCAGGCTGTCTAAAAATGATTCATCACCATAAAAAACAATTACATCTTTATAGAAATATTTAATTTTATTACAGGCTTCAGGTAATCCCGCAAACCAAATACTTTTTAGTTTCCCGCCGTCTTTTACCATCATTCTATTTGATTCCAATTGGTACATGAGTTTCCGGAACATCAGTACTGCATCATCAACATTCAGGCGGTAGCTAAAGCCTAATGCTTTAATAGTATTTTTTCTTATCCACTCTCTTATTATTGATGAATTACTGAGATTTTGGGAATCTGCAATTGCTTTTGACACTTCATTATTTGCGACAATAACGGTAAATCCACACTCTGTGAGGAGCTCCTTCATTGCAGACATACCTAAAACATGAGCGTCAATATGTGGTTTCACTAAACCGATTGTATCATGGGGTGTTATAATGTTATTCAAATTATTATTTCTTCTTCACAAATTGCTACATTCTGCAAATCCAGGATAAGGTTATTAGTTGAAAGACCTAATTTATACAATGTTCTGCCCGTTGAACGAAAATCGATACCTAAAATCTTACTGCCTTCTTCTATAAAGTAGTCAATTGTTGGGGTCGGGACTCCCAAATTATTACCGATCAAGGACATAGGAACTAACCCTGCCGGAATATCTTCCCAAATATATCGGCAATTTATGGTTGTAGGTGCCAATATATCTTTATAGGTAGGATTGGCTTTGATCATGGTATAGATCGAAGTTTTTTGCAGCCCATATCTTGAATGCAGCCAATCCACAGCTGACAGTGTTTTAATTCCTATTACTGATGAAATTGCTTTGAATTCAAGGTCTACTTTTTCTATATATTCAGCAACAAATCTTGTAACACCCTCCGTATAAAAATGAAATGCATCTTTGTTCAGGATTCGTTCTTTATTTAAAAGAGATATTACCGGGTGAAAAATAGCTCCAATATTACTAAAACTTGTTTCAAGAACCGTTTTTGCTTTAATTAGATTAGTAAAAATCCCTGAAAGAGTAGCTATCACATAGTCAGTATCCG
The DNA here is from genome assembly GCA_964567895.1 of uncultured Spirochaetales bacterium. Taxonomy (GTDB): domain Bacteria; phylum Spirochaetota; class Spirochaetia; order JABMQR01; family JABMQR01; genus JABMQR01. The sequence continues at coordinate 6,307 of CAZMOX010000088.1, forward strand.
GGGGATATAATGCTGAAACTGATACTTCTTTTTTAAATCCTTTTATCTCAACTAAGCCAGGTGTTTTAAGCCTTGCAGCAAAAAACAATGTGTTGGCTTCGGCAATTATAATATTTGCTTTACAGCCAACTCTTCTCAATGTTTGATCAAACAATAGAGCTCCTAATGTTCTTCCAGGTACAAGTAATACGATTTGATCATCTTCAAGATAAGGAGCTATTTTTTTAGCTATTTCGTCATGTCCATCTGCAGTTATTACAATAATTATTACATCACTCTGGTATACAGCCTTAGCAAGGTTAGTCCCCACATAATTTAATCTGATTTTATCAAAGTGATAACCGGAATGAATGGTATAATCATGCTTTTTTATATATGTAATCCGCTCCTCAGACCTGTTATATAAATTAACCTCAAAACCTTTTTTAGAAATATACCCTGCAATTACCAATCCTCCATTCCCTGCTCCAATTACAGTATATTTCATTTTTCGCATTCCATATCCTTTATATTTTCTGTCAAAAATCATAATCCGGCCATGCCTGCACAATCAGGTTAACGCTGATGTATCCCTACAGATCGTCAAGGGGACAAGACCTCTTGTTCCGGGCTTCTCAAAAACATTTCCATAAGTTCTCTGTGCTGAATTCATTTGTCAAACAGTCAGTTTAGAAGTTTTAAGGAGTAAACTTTGCGTTATGCAGCCTTTCTTCTTATATCCGTAGGTTTATATCAAATCGGTTATCTGCAAGGTGTTTACTGATTTGTACTCTAAGTTTAGCTAAATCGAATTTATCTTAGTCAGGGGGTTATGTATCTAATAACACCAAAATCCTTTGGATGGATCCCTTTCACCGATTTTGAAGTAATAACTATTATCTCATAAAGAGTGCGAAGATAAGTATATCACAAATAATGCATTTTGCAAAGGAAGCCGAAATTGTGTGTTCGTATAGTAGTATGAGGATATATTAAACCGCTTATTCCAAAAAAGTTTTAACCCGCTTCTCATCAATCCACCCAATGGAGTAACTGGCCAGCCAACATTTCTTATCAAGTCCATACTATCAGGATACAGAAGTTCCACCGATAGCTGCATACATAATAGTTTCTTGATCAGCATCTTCTATCATCAGATCTGCAGTCAAACGCCCCTCATGCATTACAAGAATGCGATCAGCAAGTTGTAGCACCTCTTTCAGTTCAGATGATATAACAATTATTGCCACACCCTGATCCGCAAGTTCTGAGATTATTTGATGGACCTCTGCCTTCGCCCCAACATCAATACCACGGGTAGGCTCATCAAGAATTAAGACCATCGGTTCCAAAGCAAGAGACTTGGAAATAACAACCTTTTGCTGATTGCCCCCTGACAGAGTTTTAACTATCTGCTCAGGAGAACTTACTTTCATACGGAGAGTTTCAATATATTTATCAGTTACCATTTTTTCTTTTTTTGAATTGATAGTATTTATCAATCCTTTGATTTTCTCATGAATGCTAAGAGTTATATTCTCACGAACTGTCATAGGCAGAACAAGTCCCAGATTTTTCCTATCCTCAGGCAGATATGCAATCTGCGCATGTACTGAATCTTTAGGACTATTAATAACAACTTCTTTATTATTAATAAAAATCTTTCCTGCAGTTTTCTTTTCTGCCCCTATTATAAGCTTTGTAAGTTCAGTCCTACCTGCACCAACAAGTCCAGCAAGGCCTAATATTTCTCCTTTTCTGAGAGAAAAAGAGATATCCTTGATGTTCGGCGGACCACAAATACTGCAAACCTCCAGAATTATCTCATCTGAAATGTTCATTTTTCTTTTAGTATAGAAATGATTTAATTCCCTGCCCACCATCATCGTAACAAGTTTTTTTTGGTCAGTATCAGATGTCAGTACATCACCGCTATTTTTACCATCCCTTAAAACAATAATTCTATCTGTAATCTCAAGAACCTCTTCCAGCTTATGAGATATAAAAATAATTGAGATGCCCCTCGATTTCAGATCACGCATAATTGAAAAAAGATTCTCAATTTCTTTTTCTGCAAGAGCTGATGTAGGTTCATCCATAATCAAGACTTTTATATCATAAGTCAGCGCCTTTGCGATTTCTACCATCTGTTGATATGCAACCCCAAGATTTTTTACAGGAGTATCAGGATCAATATGTATCTTCAATCTGGCAAAAATCTCTTCTGCTTTGACTCTGGTTTTTTTATGTGAGAAAAACCCTCCAGTAGTTCTGTTCTCATTTCCCAGAAAAAGATTTTCCATGGCAGAAAGATTCGAACACAGATTAAACTCCTGAAAAATAATATTAATTCCTTTTTCATAAGCATCACGAGGACCCTGTAAATCAAGGGTCTTCCCGTCGAAAATAATAGATCCTCCATCCGGCTTAAACACACCGGTCAATATTTTTACCAAAGTTGATTTTCCAGCACCATTTTCACCAAGCAGGCAAACAATTTCACCTTTTTTTAGAGTAAAGTTTACTTTATCCAAAGCCTTTACTCCTGGAAACTGCTTGCTGATCTCTTTCATTTCAACCAGATATTCATCCATGCTTAAGCCTTCCTGTTTTTCATCCTGTCTATTACTGCTGCAAGAACAATTATTAATCCCAGAATTGCAGTCTGCCAATAGGCTGAAACCTTCATTAGAACAAGCCCATTTCTGATAACACCCATTATTGCGGCTCCAATAAGAACTCCAATAACACTTCCTGATCCTCCCATAAGTGATGTTCCACCAATAACGGCAGCTGCTATTGCATCGAGCTCCCAGCCGGTACCACTTGAGGTCTGAGCAGAACTAAATCGTGCAACTAACATTATTCCGGTGATAGAAGCAAGAAGACCGGAAAGTCCATAAACAATACATATAATTTTTTTTACATTAATCCCGGACAGTCTTGTCGCCTCTTCATTTCCCCCGATAGCATATACCCTTCGCCCAAAGACAGTAAATCGTAATAAAAAGTGTACTAGTACTGATACAATAATCATAGCAATTACCGGTACCGGTATACCTAAAAGATCACCCTGTCCAACAACCAAAAAATTTTCATTGATATTTTCAATTGGCCAGCCCTTAGTAATAATCCAGATAGTACCTCTAGCCATACTTAGCATTCCAAGCGTAACAATAAAAGGTGTTACCCCTACATAAGAAACAAGAATCCCATTTATCAAGCCTACTCCGAAACCTGTTGCCATTCCCACCAAAACAGCAAAAAACGGATTCATTCCTGCAGCCATAACCATGCCGCAGGTAATCCCGCTCAACCCAATAAGAGAACCAATAGAAAGATCAATTCCCGCTGTAATAATAACGATAAAAACTCCAAGAGCAGCTATTGCAACAAATGATATCTGCCTGGCAACCCGATAAATATTACCAGGAGTTGCAAATTTGGGAGCAATAATTGTTATAATCAGCATTATCCCCAAAAGAGCAAGAAAAATTGTTGATTCTTTTTTTGAAAAAAATCGATAAAAAATATTTTTTCTGCTTTTTATTTTGTTTGCTGCAACATCTAAATCAGCCATCTTTTGCTTCCTCCTGAAAAAGGGGGCAGATTATTCACCTGTCCCCTTTTGATGTTAATAAATAAGGCTACTCAACTTCCGCTTTTACCTCAGCCATATAGCTGTCTACATTTTCTTTGGTTACAATAATTAGTCCTGTGTCAATAACATCAGGAACACTTTTCCCGGCTCTAAGATCGAGTATTTTTTCTACGGAAATCCAACCCATCTTGTAAGCCTTCTGCACGAGACAGAACTGAACGGTACCATCATTAATTCCGGTAATTGTTTCTGCAAGATCATCAAATCCACCAATAATAATGTCACCAGCTTTTCCTTGTTCTTTAAGAACTGTAGCTGCAGTAGGAGCTCCATATGCAGAAACACCGAAGATAGCATCAAGATCAGGATAAGTCGCAAGAAGTGCTTCAGTAATATTTACACCCATT
>CAZMOX010000089.1:0-10218 GCA_964567895.1 uncultured Spirochaetales bacterium
AACACGTTGAATTGTTTCTATTGCTATACTTTGTTCTCTGTTTAAAGAGTATGAATCTTTTAATTGCTCCTGTGCAATTTCAAGAGTTATTTTTTTTTCCAGAAGTTTTGAGTAAGCAATCAGCTTGGTTAGTGATGCTTCCAAATCACGAACATTTGTATTTATATTTTTTGATATGAATGTAAGTACATCATCTGACATCTCATAATCTTGTTTATCACATTTTTTTCGTAATATTGCCATTCTTGTTTCAAAATTAGGAGGCTGCAGGTCAACGTTAAGCCCCCGTTCAAATCGGCTTCTTAAACGTGCAGTGAGTTCTTTTAATTCAGAAACAGGGCGATCACAAGTAAATACCATTTGTTTGTTAGAATCATATAAATCATTAAATGTATGAAATAGTTCTTCTTGAGTTGATGATTTTCCCTGTAAAAAGTGAATATCATCAATTAACAGTATGTCAACCTTTCTGTACTTATTCTTAAATTGTTGGGTTTTTCTGTCTCCAACCGCCTTAATAAACTCATTAGTAAATGTTTCAGCAGTAACATATTTTATATCTAACTCCTGAGTGTTTTCACAAACATGATTATTAATTGATTGAATAAGATGGGTTTTACCTAATCCAACACCTCCATAAATAAGGCAGGGGTTATAGGTAGTTCCCGGATTTGTTGCAATTGCCATACAGGCATTGAAGGCAAAAGAGCTGTTGTCACCAATAACGAAAGTATCAAAAGAGTATGAGTTGCTCGAATAAGTATGTTTCTTTTTGTGAAGAATTTTTTTCTTTACTAGTAAGGATGATTTATCCGTAATATCTAAATCAGAGAGGTTTTCTGTTTTAGCTTGTAAATTGCTCTGTTTTTTTATAACAAATGATATTTTTATTTCAGTTCCTGTAAGCTCATTCAGTATACTGTTGATTTTTTTTATATAGCGCTGTCTTATTTGATCCTGAATAAATTTTGATGGTACGGAGAAAATAATTTCATTAAGTTTTGACGATTCATATTCAAGTCTGTTAAACCAGGTGAAGTATTCCTGCTCAGATATTTCGGATCTAATTATGATAAGAGTTTCTTTCCAAAAGAGACTGTAATTATTTGTATCATTGTCCATAACGGACATAGTATAACAGTGTTGTAATAATGACAAGAAACATACTGAAATAACAATGCTTTTTATATAAATATTTATTAGTTAGTCACCATAACTAAATATGTATATATATATTATATAAAGAAATATATAATATTAAAAATTATTGCATATAAAATGGATTTGTTTGTTTGTCAGTAATTGAGATTATTAATAAAATCCGCTTCCTTTACTTTTATCTTGTAAAAATATATACTCATTATATCCTTCTAACAAACAGGTAACAAAGTATGCAAACAAATTATTCTGCTCAGGATATTCAGGTTCTAAAGGGCCTTGAAGCTGTCAGAAAAAGACCAGGAATGTATATTGGTTCGACCGGACCTGACGGTCTTCACCATTTAGTATATGAGGTAGTAGATAACAGTATTGACGAGGCTTTAGCCGGACATTGTTCAAACATATTAGTAGCGATTGAAAAAGAAAATATTATTCGCGTTACTGATGATGGCCGTGGAATTCCTGTCGATATTCACCCAACAGAAAATATTAGTGCTCTTGAAATTGTAATGACAAAACTTCATGCCGGAGGTAAATTTGATAAAAATAGCTATAAAGTATCCGGTGGTCTTCATGGAGTAGGTGTTTCGGTAGTAAATGCTCTTTCTGAGTGGCTTGAAGTGAAGGTTCATAGAAAAAATAAAATTTATTTTCAGCGATATCAGCGGGGAAAAAGCAGTGAGCCGGTAAAAAAAATTGGGGAAACAGTTGGTGAAGGTACACATGTTCGTTTTAAACCGGATTCTACAATTTTTGAGACTTCCGAATTTAGCTATGACATACTTTCTCAGAGACTTAGAGAGTTAGCCTTTCTTAATAAAGGTGTTAAAATAATCTTTAGGGATGAAAGAATCCCTGAGCCCAAGATAAGAGTTTTTCAATTTGATGGTGGTGTCAAATCTTTTGTTGAATATCTGAATAAGACGAAAAAACCGCTGCATCCAGTACCGGTCTATTTTGAAGCTGTTAAAGAAAATGTAGTTGTTGAGCTGGCTCTTCAGTATAACGATGGATACAGTGAAACGGTATTTACTTTTGTAAATAATATAAACACACGTGAGGGTGGAACGCACTTAATAGGGTTTAAAGCTGCATTAACAAGAGTTTTTAATGAATTTCTAAAAAAATCAAAGTTGGCTAAAAAGATTGATGTACCGTTTTCCGGAGAAGATGTCCGGGAGGGAATTACCGCAGTTTTATCAATTAAAGTACCCCAACCACAATTTGAGGGACAGACAAAAACAAAACTGGGAAATTCTGAGATAAAAGGAATAGTGGAATCTCTGGTTAACCAGAAGCTTAATGACTACTTTGACGAGTTTCCTGACGTGGTGGATTCTATTCTGGACAAGGCTGTTCTTGCTGCCAGGGCTCGTGTAGCTGCCAGAAAAGCACGGGATCTTACCCGGAGAAAGTCATTTTTGGAAGGCTCCGGGCTTCCCGGCAAACTTGCGGATTGCAGTGAAAAAGACCCTTCTTTGTGTGAAGTCTATATTGTTGAGGGAGACAGTGCTGGAGGGAGTGCTAAGCAGGGGAGAAACCGGGAATTTCAGGCTATTCTGCCTCTTTGGGGGAAAATGCTCAATGTTGAGAAGTCCCGTGTTGATAAAGTACTTGGTAACGAGAAATTACAGCCTATAATAACTTCTATTGGGGCAAATATAGGTAGTGAATTTGATTCATCAAAAGTGAGATATCATAAAATAATCATTATGGCGGATGCGGATGTTGATGGTTCACATATCAGAACGCTGTTATTAACCTTCTTTTTTCGTTATATGCCGGAACTTTATGAGAAGGGGTATATATATCTTGCCATGCCTCCATTATATAAAATTACGTACGGGAAAACGATACAGTATGCTTATGATGAGAAAGACAGGGATAAAATTTTCAAAGAACTTGGTATTTCTTCTGGAGATTCCAAGGTGGGAATTCAGCGGTACAAAGGTCTTGGTGAAATGAATCCTGCTCAATTATGGGATACCACAATGAATCCTAAAACCAGAAGCCTTGTTCAGATAAAGATGGAAGATGCTGTTGAAGCTGATACTATTTTTTCCATGCTGATGGGTGAGGATGTTGAACCAAGAAGAAGATTTATTGAAGAAAATGCATTATTAGTTTCTAATCTTGACGTCTAAAATAAATAGAAAAATAGATTATATACAGCCATAGCATATGGTTTAGATAATTAAAAAGAACCAATGCTTTTTGAAATTGACTCATTTCCTTTTTGAGTCAGTGTGAATATGAGGTAGCAAATTGAGTGATATTGTAAACAAACAGAAAATAATTCCTATTGCAATTGAAGATGAGATGAAAGAGTCTTATTTAAATTATGCAATGTCAGTAATAGTAAGTAGGGCACTTCCTGATGTTCGGGACGGGCTGAAACCTGTTCACCGTCGAATTCTCTATTCAATGTATGAGATGGGGCTGCGGTCGGATAAAGCTTTCAAAAAGTGCGGACGTATTGTTGGTGATGTATTAGGAAAGTTTCATCCGCATGGAGATCAGTCTATTTATGATGCGCTAGTAAGGCTTGCACAGGATTTTTCAATGCGTTACCCAGTGGTAAAACCTCAGGGAAACTTTGGTTCTGTTGATGGAGACCCGGCGGCGGCAATGCGGTATACAGAAGCAAAAATGGCCAAAATAGCAGAGTATTTACTCAGTGATATAAACAAAGAGACAGTTGATTTTGGCCCTAACTATGACGATTCTATGATAGAACCGCTAATTCTTCCTGCGGCTTTTCCGTATCTGCTGGTAAATGGCGGAAGCGGAATTGCAGTCGGGATGGCTACGAATTTGGCTCCGCACAATCTTGCGGAAGTGTGCAGTGCTGTTTGTGCCCAGATAGAAAACCCGAATATTGAGCTGGATGATCTTATGGATCACATAAAAGGACCGGATTTTCCTACTGCAGGTATTATTTATGGAACCAGGGGAATAAAAAACGCTTTCCGTACAGGTCGCGGTAAAATTACTGTTCGGGCAAGGTGCAGTATGGATACGCTGGCAAATGGAAAGGATGTTATTCTGGTATCTGAACTCCCTTATCAGGTAAATAAAGCAAATCTTATAACTAAAATAGCAGATTTGGTAAGGGATAAAAAAGTTGATGGAATTTCAGATTTACGGGACGAATCGGATCGTGATGGAATGCGAATTGTCATTGAACTTAAAAGGAGTGCAGTGGCAAAAGTAGTTTTAAATCAATTATTTCTGCACACTTCACTACAGCAGAATTTTAATGTAAATAATCTAGCCTTAGTAAATGGACGGCCTGAGTTGTTGTCTCTTAAAGAGATGATATTTCATTATATACAACACAGAAAAGAAGTAATTATCCGGAGAACAAAATTTGAACTAAAAAAGGCCGAAGAGAGAGCCCATATTCTTGAAGGTTTGAAAATTGCTCTGGATAATATTGATGAAGTAATAAAAATAATAAAACAATCATCGGATGTTTCTAATGCCCGAGATGGTTTGATAATTAGATTTGGTTTGTCACAGCTTCAGGCACAGGCAATTCTTGATATGCGTCTTCAAAAACTCACCAGTCTTGAGACCCGAAAAATTGTTGCAGAGCTTGAAGAGATTAAAGAGAGAATTGCACAATATAAAGAGTTGCTTGCCAGTGAAAAAATGCAGATGGACGTAATTACTGATGAAACCCGAGAAGTTTCAGATAAGTTTGGGGATAAGAGAAGATCAGAAATTCTCTATGATGAAGTAGACGATATAAATATTGAAGATCTTATTAAAGAGGAAAACGTTGTAGTTCCTATTTCTAACAGGGGGTTTATAAAAAGAGTTCCGGCTTCTGCATACCGCACACAAGGGCGTGGGGGAAGAGGTGCTAAAGCGGCAAATTTACGTGATCTCGATTTTATTGAGCATTTATTTGTTGCATCAACACATGACCATGTTCTTTTTGTTACTTCAGAAGGAAAAGCTTATTGGATAAAGGTACATGAAATTCCAGAGGGATCACGAACATCAAAAGGGAGTCATGTTAAATCATTATTAGCTATTTCTTCCGACGAAGACATAACTGCAATTATAACATTCAAGGATTTCACCCCCAATACTTATCTTTTTATGGCAACACTTCGGGGTGTTGTTAAAAAAGTAGAGATTCCATTGTTTAGAAATGCTAAAACAAGGGGCATTGCTGCTATTAATCTAGACAGTGGAGACAAGCTTGTAAGTGCACTCCTGACATCCGGGGAAGACGAAGCTTTGCTGGTTACAAGAAAAGGTCAAGCGGTCAGATTTTCCGAACAGTTAGTTAGGGCTATGGGAAGATCTTCGAGAGGTGTACGCGGAATCAAGCTTTCTGTAATAGATAAAGTTGCCGGCATCCTTCGAGTAAATGAAAACAATAAAATCTTGTTACTTACAACCAATGGATATGGTAAAAGAGTAGAATTTAACAGTTTTGCAAACCACTCCAGGGGAACCAAGGGACAAATATGTTATAAGTTTTTTGAAAAAACCGGCGAAATTGTTGGAGTTTTATCAGTTAACGAAGATCATGATTTAATGTGTATAACGGCACAGGGATTGTCGATAAGAACCTCAGCAGCCCTTATTCCTGTTCAGGGTAGAAATGCAGGTGGAGTAATAGTTTCTTCAATCAGAAAACCTGATCAAATTGTCTCAATAGCAAGAACAGAGAAAGATGAAGAAGAGGACTTGCCGGAAGAATAGTAGTTTTAACCATATAAAGCACCAAAGAGGCCTCCGCGGGTCTCTTTTTTGTGGGTGTTTCACGTGAAACAATATTATTTAAATGTATATTACATAAAGAATTAACCAATTTAGAACAGCTGTTTATACAAAGGCTTGGATGAATTAAGGTGTGAGGTAAATAAAAAAACAAACTGCATGATTATAAATGTTTCACGTGAAACAAAGAAAATTAATAATTTAGAAATAAGTTGGGATTAAGATACAAATTATCTTAATCATATAAGTCAGAAGTTTTTTGACATTTAATAATTACTTCTATACACAGGAAAAGTAGTTTGTCAAAAAAGTTCTGTAGTCAATTAGTCAATTAGCCAATTTTTTAAAATTGGCTAATTGACTGAAATAACTTCAAGTGTGGGAGATATTTTCTCTCTAAGGTATCTTTCTACCCCTTGTTTTAAAGTCATTTGAGACATTGGACATCCAGCGCAAGCGCCTGTGAGTCGAACACTAACAATATCACCTACGAGACTGATGAATTCAATATCTCCTCCATCGTTCTGAAGAGATGGTCTAATATCATTAATTGCAAGCTTTACATTTTCTTCCATTGATTTTCTCCTTTCGTTTGGTTTTTGAAAGGTACAGAATGTTCGGTAATTGGTCAAGAGAATATATAAAAAGAGCTGACACCATTCAACTAATTTACTATAATCACATTATGTCTGTTAAAAAAATTGTTTTTGCTAATCAAAAAGGTGGTGTTGGAAAAACAACGACTACGGTAAATCTCGGTGCCTATTTGGCTGAGCTGGGAAAAAAGGTGCTTTTGGTTGATCTTGATCCGCAGGGGAATTTAACCAGCGCCGTAGGAGGTGATGATGAAATTCCAGGTATTTATGAAGTATTAACGGGGAAAGTTGAAATAGAAAATTCTATTCAGGACACACCTGTAGAAAGGTTATCTGCAATTGGATCAAATATTAATCTAACAGGAATTAATGTCGAATTGGTGGATGCTTTTAGAAGAGAGTATTATCTTGATAAATATTTGAAAAGACTGGAGGAAAAGTGGGATTATATTTTTATCGATTGTCCTCCTTCCTTGGGGCTTCTTACCTTGAATGGGTTAGTCGCAGCAAACTATTCAATTATCCCCCTTCAATGTGAATATTTTGCTTTAGAAGGTTTAAGTATGCTAGTCAGGACAATAATGAGTGTAAAGAAACAACTTAATCCTGATATCGATATAATGGGAATCGTTTTTACCATGTATGATCAACGAACGAGATTAGCAAAAGACGTTGTTAAAGATGTTTCTGATTACTTTTCTGATAAAGTTTTTAATAGTCTGATACCGCGAAATGTTAGGTTGTCAGAAGCCCCTTCGCATGGATTGCCAATAAATTTATACGATCCATTTTGTAGTGGTGCAAAGAGTTATTTTGAACTTGCCAAGGAGGTGCTTAATCGTGGCTAAAAGAGGATTGGGAAAAGGAATAGGATCGCTGATTGGTGATTATTCCATGGATAACAATTTGATTTCAGGTGATAAATCATCATCTACAGATGATAATAACAATAGCGTTATAATGCTTGGAGTAGATAAGATTACTTCGAGTACGGGACAACCCAGAAAACATTTTGATGCAAAATCATTACAGGAACTTGCTGATTCAATAAAAGAGCAAGGGGTTCTCCAACCGATACTGGTTGAAGAGTCTCCGGATGTACCTGGGCATTTTATTATTGTAGCAGGGGAAAGACGGTTTCGGGCTTCAAAACTAGCTGATTTAAAGCAAATACCCTCCTTGATTAAAAATTTTTCAGAAGAACAACGATTGGAAGTAGCATTAATTGAGAATATCCAAAGAGAAAACTTAAATCCGATTGAAGAGGCTCAAGCATATCGTTTTCTTATTGATCAAGCTGCCTTAAGTCAGGATGAGTTGTCAAAAAGGATTGGTAAAAAACGATCAACTATTGCAAACAGTCTTAGGTTATTGAACTTAAATGAAGAAATACAAAAATCTTTGAAGGAAGGTGTTGTTACAGCCGGTCATGCTAGAGCGTTGTTATCAGTTGTTAACCCTGCAGATCAGGAAATTCTTTTTCAAAGAATACTAAAAAACAATTTATCTGTACGTCAGGCAGAAATTGAAGGAAAGTCTCTTAATGAGGGGTCTCGGGCTGCAAAAAAGAAGATTAAAAAAAACGATTCAAAAGAAAAACCTGCTGAGGTGCGTCGGATTGAGGAGAAGTTTCTTGAGGCACTTGGAACAAAGGTTTCTCTTAAAGGGAGTTTGAAGAAAGGACGGTTAGAAATTGCTTTCTATTCTCCTGATGATTTAGAGAGAGTATATCAGCTGTTATCAAAGAACGATGATCTGTTTAATTAGATGTTAAAAAAATAGTTTTATAATTTAATAGGAGTTTTTATGGATAAGTTAAAAGATGGGTTGTATGCAGAAATTGATAGTTCTAAAGGAACTATCCTTATAAATCTTGAATTTGAAAAAACACCGCTCACGGTCTCTAATTTTATTGGACTGGCTGAAGGAGCTCTTGGTAATGCTAAAGGAAAAGACGGCTATTATGATGGGCTTGTTTTTCATAGAGTTATCAACGACTTTATGATTCAGGGTGGCTGTCCGCTGGGGACAGGCACAGGTGGCCCCGGATACTCTTTTCCGGATGAGTTTGATTCAAACTTGAGGCATTCTGATCCAGGAGTTTTATCAATGGCAAACAGCGGACCCGGAACAAACGGGAGTCAATTTTTCATAACGCATGTTGCTACGCCATGGCTTGATGACAAACACACAGTTTTTGGAAAGGTTTGTGAGGGAATGGATGTGGTTAATGGCATTGCTCAGGGTGATAAAATACATACAGTTAAGATTTTACGCATTGGGGATAAGGCTAAAAGTTTTGTTGTAACCCAAAAGGAGTTTGACTTACAATTGAAACAACAGAAAGAAAAAAAAGAGGGGAACAGCTTTTCCGATAGAAAAAAAGCCGAAAAAGAGGTTTTTAACAGATGGCCGGAAGCCATTGTTTCAGCCACGGGACTACGACAAATTGTTGTAAGAAAACCCACAGGAGATAAGGTTCCACCCTATGGAACAAGCGTTACAGTTCACTATTCAGGAAAGCTGTTAACCGGCGTTGAGTTTGATAGTTCATATAAAAGAAACTCTCCTGCTGTTTTTGCAATTGGCCAGGTAATTGAAGGCTGGAATGAAGCACTCCTCACAATGAAAAAAGGTGAAAAAAGGGTTTTAATTATACCGCCGGAATTGGGGTACGGGAAAAAAGGTTACCCCGGTGTAATCCCGCCCAATAGTTTTCTCATTTTTGATGTTGAGTTAATAGATTTCTAAATAGAAAAAGATGGCAAAAGAAAAAACCGTATATATTTGTAGCGAATGCAACCATGCTGAACAGAACTGGCTGGGGAGGTGTCCACAGTGTGGGAAGTGGAACTCTTTTGTAGAAGATCGGATCTCTACAAAAGAGGTAAGAAGCAAAGTTCAAATAAATAAAATAGTTAACAGGGTAACAAACCACCCACAAAACCTTAAAAGTATGGAGAAACAGCAAGAGCTTCGCTTTAGCTCCGGAATATCAGAAGTAGATAAAGTTCTTGGTGGTGGTATTATGAAAGGGAGCTCTGTTTTGATTGGCGGAGAGCCAGGAATAGGAAAGTCTACCTTATTATTGCAAATAATGGCAAATTCAGACGCAAAAAAAGCGCTTTATATATCTGGAGAGGAGTCTGCCGGGCAAATTAAACTTCGTGCAGAGAGGCTTGATCTGGACCTTGAAAAGATTTCTGTTCTGTGTGAAACCCGGTTAAACAAATTGGTTAACATATTAACCAAAGAGAGGTTTGATCTCATAGTTGTCGATTCAATACAGACAATTGTAAGTGAAGATGCGGGATCCATAGCGGGTACGGTAAACCAGATAAAATTTTGTTCTATGGAGCTTGTAGATACTGCCAGGTATTTAAATGCATCGCTTTTTATTATTGGGCATGTGACAAAAGAGGGTGCTCTGGCTGGTCCCAAATTAATAGAGCATCTTGTTGATACGGTTCTCTATTTTGATCATGCTGAAACAGGTGTGAGAATTGTACGAGCTGGAAAAAACAGGTTTGGATCTGTTGATGAAATTGGAATTTTTACGATGACCGAAAAGGGTCTTAAACAGGCAGACCATCCCGAATCTTTTTTTCTTGAGAAAAGAGAAGGAGAGATTCCTGCCGGTGTAGCAGCTGCGGCTGTTTTTGAAGGATCAAGAACTTTTATGGTGGAAATTCAAGCACTTACTGTTCCAGCAAAAAGCGGT
>CAZMOX010000090.1:0-10169 GCA_964567895.1 uncultured Spirochaetales bacterium
CGCAATCATTATTTTCATAATACCACACTTGTAATCACATGTCCAGTTACTTCTTACTTTACAAGACGCTTCCCCAAAATCATCATCGAAGGCTTGAAGATACGCCTAAAAAAGAGACTGGTGGAAAACTAAAAGTATTACCAAACTCTTTGCAAAGCTTTTCCACCCCACCGTTCACCACTGCAATATCAAGTACTACTTGGAGTGTTCTGACTCATAATTCTTCTTTTATTTCTGAATTCATATTACCCCCAAACTATACTTAGGTTTTATTATAATATGTCCAGCGAGGTATGAAGTTATAAACAGTTTATATCATACTGTAGCTAAGAGAATTTAGCTGTTTGTCCAAATTAAATTGTGCTGCCGGGAAACAATTTTTTGCACCATGGGATCTGGCCTCTTCAGCTGCCTTCATGAACAACATCCTACCGATTCCCTTTTTTCTATAAGTCCGGTCAATATGCAGAAATTTCAATTGAAGAGTGTTTTTGTGCTCTCCAATCCATTTTATATCAAGAATGGCAATTGATTTTAGCTTATCAGCAACAAACCCACCCCCAAAGAATCCACCCTCTTGAAAACACTTTGCAATAATTGGAGTATAGGATTCTACATCACCCGGGGGTCAACCATAAAACATCTCATTTACAGACTACTCTTTATGCTGCACGTTAAGACCCCAATTCATCTGCTTCTTCAGGTGAAAAATCTATATGCATATGATTTTCTTCCGGATCAGACAGATATACCTGAAAAGTTCTTCGCTCTGGAACTCTCAAAGTATAATACTCAATATTCCGCTTTTCAAGTTTGTAGAGGAACTCCGCCAACCCTGAAGCCAACCTTACTTTCTTTTTCGGATACCAGATGGTGGATCTTTTTAGCAATAATCATGCCAGCCTGCCAGAGAGTATCGGGACTGATATCAATTCCTTTTTCCTTCACATAGTTTTGCAGGTATTCATCATAAATGCCAGTAATATGGGAAAAAAACACAGGGGGAAGATCAACCTTCTTGGCAGCAACCCGTTCATAGACATCACAGACGTCAAGAGCCTTTCGAACACCCATTACCTCGGTGGCATTTATTGGAACGCCTTCGGAAATCAGAATTTCAATCGCTTCAAGCCCTTCTTTGGTTACGGGTACTTTCGCCATTATATTCGGTCCCGCCTCACGATTAAAACGGGCATTTATTACCATATTCTCAACATCCTCTTTGAAAGGATTGCCTTAAATACTGACGTAGCCATACTTCCCATTACTCTGTTCATAGAGGGGGAGAAACTTCCGGGCTACCTCACCCACAAGTTCCTGCTGCAGCATTTCCTGAGCGAGATTATCATCGTCCACTCTCTTCAGTATTGTATCCAGTTTCTTATAAGCATGCACCTTCTCCCGGTCATGCACCAGCATCTTGTAAACGTAGGAGGGATTCTGGGTACACCCCACAGCGCCTGCCTCTTGAGAGATGTCCGCCTCCTCTCTAGTGACATTGTTTATCCAAAAGCGTGTCGGTGTTTGTGCGGTAACTCTATGAAAATAACCTTCTTTCATCTCTTCTTTCTCCTATTACAGCAATCTCTTTGCATCTACATTCAAGCAAATACTTCAGCTTTGATATCCAGGATATCGCAAAGCTCAAGCAGCTCATTAATATAAATTCCTTCCACACCTGAAATGTGTTTGGAACCATACTCATTAATAAACCGATCAGTAATAAAACCGATTTTTGCAAACAGGGCAGGAAGCTGATACGAACCTCGGGCCTCGACAAATTCATCCAACCTATCGTTGGTGGGAGTTTCCAACTATAGGGCATAATTATCATCTTGGATTTCCCGTTCTTTCGATAAAGCTTACCCAATTGCATAGCCCCTGAAAAGGCACTGAAATAGGCAATCCTGGCGCAGGGACGTACAGACTGCTTTATGAGGATATCTTGTAAATTTTCTCTAGTGTCGGTACTTCGTCCCGCATAATAGACACATATCGCTCCGTAGTTGACGCAGTACATGATCTTCTGTGTATTAGCGATTTGGCTGACATCGGCAAAAAAGGCGGGCTTCCCACAGGAAAGAATTTTCAGAATCTGTTGGGTCAACGCCCCATCTGCATCGGTTTCACATGCAATGGGAGTGTTGTTTTTTGCCCCTTCGGCATCTTTATGGTTTGCCAGAAAGGCCACAGTCATACACTGTGGCACGTAAGAATTGGAAATGTCATGCATACATTTCAGGGCAATGAAATCCATATCATAGTCTTTGACCAAATCCTTGGCAGCAAGATAACAGGCAAGCTGAAAATACAATTTTGATTTTGTCAACTTATCTTCATTATAGCAAATATCTTTAACGCTCCCTTCCAAACATGTTCGCATATTTTCAACACGTTCCTTTGGCATCTACTCGACAAACCTCAGGATTCCCCTCGCCTTTTTGTGAAGCGGTTGAGCAAGTTTAGAAAAAACTTTTTCCCACATATCGGGTCTATGATCCCCTAAAGTCATGAACCCGACTTTAAGGGTATAACTTAGAGTATATTTAGTCATTCTTCAATCCTACCCTGTATTTCTGAAGCAGTTTGTAATCTTCAGCTGTGATGGTCTTATACCCGGGAGTTGGGAAGGCCTGAAAACTGCGCCCCCCATCGTTATAAATGGATTGCCCGAAAATGAAATCGGAATCTTTAGATGCCAGGAAAACGGCCAGTCTGCCACACTCTTTCGGTGTTCCATATCTTCCAATGGGTGTCCGCGAGACGACCGTATCTCTCAGCTCCTTTGAAGAACCTACCCGAAAGGCCAAATCGGTTGCTATTGGACCGGGAGCCATCGCATTCACCTTTATCCCGTATTCAGCCAGGGCAACGGCTTGAACTTTGGTCAGTTGCTGAATACCTCCTTTGGAAGTTGTGTAGACCATCTGGCTGTTAAGGGCCAGATATGCATTTACAGAAGATACATTTATTATTGAACCTCCTCCTCCCTGCTTCACCATCTGCCTGGCTGCAAATTGAACACCAAAAAAAACTCCTCGCAAATTAACATCCATAATACGGTCATATTGCTCTGGGGTTATATCCAAAAACGGTGTTTTTTCAGGATCATTAATACCTGCATTTGCTACATAGATATCAAGGTGCCCGAACTCTTCAACTGTTTTTTCAACAAGACCCTGCAGTTGCTTCAATACAGCTACATCACAGGGGAAATATATGACATTACCGCCAAGCGCTTTGATTTCCGCACAAGCCCGCTCCCCATCCTCTCGATTACGAGAACAGATTGCCACCTTGGCTCCCTCCCGAACAAATTCCACCGCAATGCCAAACCCAATGCCTTTTGAGCCACCTGTGACTATGGCAACTTTGTTTTTAAGCTTCATCTACACCTTACAAATAACCCATATCAATAGTGACTAACATGGCTAATGAGTTATTATTTGTTGAAATCGTGTTATTGCTTTTCATTCAGCTATCCAGAATTAAATTGTACTTACTATACGAAAGGCCTTCTTCAGCGGCAGCAACCGCAAAAGAAGAAGCAACAGGCCTATAATTGCTATTATGATTGCGCATCATCCAATTTCCGAAACATTTCATTATTTTGACAGTTGGATCCAATCTTCTTTTCAGTCATGTTTACAATCCACACCTGCGTAGCTTTCCCTCGATGCTGCACCATAAGGAACATTACCCAGCCTGCTTACTGTATGAAAATTATTCACCTCAATCCGAAAATTCCAGTTTATAAACCGTTGATGTTGCAGTCACAAAGAGCGTACTCTGTTTCTCTCCCCATGTAAGATTCGTAGCAACTTCCGGCATCAGAATCCGCCCTAAAATCTCCCCATGAAACTACTATACCACAATTTGAGTTTCATGTCGCATAACGTTCCGCGTTTATATGACGATTGTCGGCCAGAAGTATTGTCGTGTTTTTGTTAAAACATAAAGCATGACAAAAAATGTGGCCGAAGAAACAAGTGTAAAGCCCGGAACGTATATATACTGCTAAATCTACTACACTACCAGTTGACCTTTATATGTATGCATCCGTCATTTGTAAAAAATAATTGAATGCGATATTGAGCACTTTGTCCTGTATATATCTATCAAATTAAGCTGAGATTCACAGAATTCGAGCGTTATACCAGTTGACCTTTATATGTATGCATCCGTCACTTGTAAAAAATAATCGAATGCTATATTGAATACTTTTTCCTGTATGCATCTATCAAAATAAGCTGAAATTCACAGATTTCAACCGCTATACCAGTTGACCTTTATATGTATGCATTCAAAAGAGGATAGTTATGGTTTATAGTGCTTATTTTTTACTTATTACGAAGCTGCTTCTACTCGGGAAATCCTGATAAAGTCTTTTGCCTTTTTTTCCTGTAATGTCTCAAGATCATATCGACTTTGCATATTCATCCAAAATTCTGCTGAAGTTCCAAAAAATCTAGCAAATCGTAAGGCTGTGTCGGCTGTTATCTTTCTTTTTCCTTTTATTATCGCTGCGATTCGCGGGGGATCAACATAGATACCCTTTGCCAAGGCATATTGAGTTATACCCATGGGATCAAGGAACTCCTCTTTCAAAACCTCTCCCGGAGTTGACAGCTCTATTAATTCATGTCTCATCTTAATTCTCCTATTAATGGTAATCCGTTATTTCAACATCAAATGCATTCCCATCTATCCATTTGAAGCAGACTGCCATTGATCATTAATGCGAATACTAAGCTGACCTTCCCGATCACCTCTAAGAGTTTCTAACCTATTCCCAGGAGGAATTCGTAAATCATTCAAACCCACTGCATCTTCGAGAAACCCAAGCTTTCTTCGAGCTACTTTGAAGATATCACTGGGAAATCCTTTTATTCTTTCACGCTCCCAGATACTTTTTGTTTGATCATTTTTGAAGCTCTTAATCATACTTTATATAAGTCCTCGGCACTATTAGTGTCAAGCACTTATATTTAGTATAAAAACCGGGATTTATGATTTTTAGTAATTGGCATGTAACTATCAGAATTGGCGAGATTCACAAACTTTTAGCCCTATACCAGTTGACCTTTATATTAACGACAAAAGAGCGTCTCCTATAAAGAGAAATGCACGTTTTTGTTTTTCATAATTTAACCTCCAGGAAATATGGGACTTTGAAATCAGAGCCCAGTTCATGTCTCAACACCTCCAAAGGAGACAAACCATTGAGGATTTTACGAGGATAAGAGTTCATCCAGTCCTGAATAGATCTGATATTTTGTTTTGAATACAAGCCAATATTACTGCCCTTGGGAATGAATCGTCTGATGATCCCATTATGGTTTTCATTCGTGCCTCGTTCAAAAGAACTATAAGGATGTGCAAAAAATAGTTGCGTACGTTTATACTGGCAGAGTATAGAATGCTCTAATCTCGTAACATCAGAAAACTCAGAGCCATTATCCCCGGTGATTGATTTGAATAGATGTCTGAAGCTCACAGATCCTAATTGACGTTCTAGCTTGTCAACTTCTGTAACAACTGAGGCTGCTGTTCTATCAGGAAGCTTTCTGGTGACCTCTAAGCGTGTCTTGCGTTCAGTGAGGGTGAGCATACAATCCGGTGCGCATCCTTGAGCACCCACTACGGTATAGATCTCCCAATGGCCGAACTCAGTACGCTCATTCGCTTTCTGTGGTCGTTTTGAGATGCTTCTGGCAGCATTGGCTACCCGACTGTGACGTCTTGGCTCTTTCTTTGGCTTACGTCGTCTTCCTTGGTACAGTAACTCTTTCTCACTGATTCCCGTAATGTCTCCAGCAGCTATGTAGTCGTAGAGTGTTTTCTCACAGATTCTGGTATTACTCGGCCATCCCTGCTTGTTGAAGTGCATAATCACTGCATAGGGGCTGTAATGGCATTCTTTGATGAGATAGGCAATCCGATCAACCAGTTTCCAGTCACTGCCTAATTTTATCGCTGGTCCTTTTGCTGAATAGTTACTCTGTGCATCTATTTGTGCATGTTCTGCATTGTATTCCCATCGTTGGAAGGGTATTTCTGACAGGTCATGCTTAACCATCCCACGTTTGATTTCTCGTCTGATAGTATGCTCATGCTTCCCAAAAAGCTTACCTAAGAGTGTTGGACTGGTGATTTTTGGATATTTGTTAGTTCCTGTATAGTAATATTGTAATTCCAAGCGCTGCTCCCAGCTAAAGTGTCTATACCGATTCTTATTTTCTATGATAAGCTTTGTTCGTCCCATGGTGACCTCTTGATGAGTTTGTGGTGAATCCATCTTAGCAGAGATCTGTGGGACTTTCTTTTTTTTCTCCTTTTTGGGCGTGCATTTCATTTTACTGTGCGCGTTAACGACAAAAGAGTTGAATAATGGTTGACAGATAATATCTCACCATTTATAATGAATACGTAATCATTTATTGACGATATATATATAAACTACCTACTTATACAAGGTGTGAATGTTAAAAATATATAAATATTTTTAAAAAGGATTAATTATGATATCAAACCAGAAGGGCTATAATTTTTTATATAGAGGTTAGTATATTCAATTCTAGTATTAAAACAATCAATGGAGAAAATACGTTTTGAACAGTGTTATCTATCATGGACCCAAGAAATGGTTCATTCTAGCACCGGCTTTATTTATCTTGGCCGCCATGACCATATATCCAGTCGTAAATATCTTTATCGTAAGTTTCCAGGACTGGAACCTTCTAAAATCACCAGAACCCAAGGGTTGGATTGGTTTTGACAATTATCTCAGAGCATTCCAAGACCCTGATTTCTGGAATTCAGTAGGTGTGACATTCATCTTTACAATTATATCTGTGACATTGTCTATAATCATCGCCATAGCAATCGCTCTGCAGCTCTACCCGAAAGGGATATATAGGACTCTTCTGAAAGCATGCCTGATCTTTCCCTATGCTATAAGCCCGGCATTAAAGGGATATACATGGAGATTTATGCTTAATCCACACTACGGGGTCATTGATAAAATCATCGGTTGGTTTATTCCTCCATTACAGGATGCGGTTTTCCTAGGAACAAAGGCAGGAGCCCTGTTCTGGCTGGCCTATACTGAGATCTGGGGATGGGCCCCCTTCATGGCACTGATCTTCATCGGTGCACTTGATATGATACATCCAGATGTCTTTTCCGCTGCAAAGATAGATGGAGTCAATCGGGTTCAGATGTTCAGATTCATCAAGTTACCGTTAATCCTGCCAGTACTACTCATGGTAACCCTTTTAAAGACTATCTTCTCAGTAAAGATCTTTGACCAAGTCTTGACCCTTACAAATGGGGGACCGGGGCAGGCAACAGAAACGATAAACTTCTTCATCTACAAGAACGGTTTCAAGTTCTTTGAAATGGGGTATGCTTCGGCACAATCCATTTTACTGATACTTTTAATGGTAGTTTTTGCCGCATTCTATATCAAAACTGTAATGAAAGGAGGAGTTGACGCATGAGTAATTTCAAAAAAATCCTCCAGAAGCTTTTCAGTGGTCTAGGTCTTTTCGTCACAACATTCTTCGTATTCTTCCCTATCCTGTGGTTGTCTCTTACTGCATTCAAACAGGCTAAGGATGCCTATTCAACCAGCCTATTCTTTGATCCAACATTCCAGAACTATATCAATATATTCTCAAACCCTAACAATTTCGGATATCTACTGCTCAATAGCGTGATTGTTGCAGTTATTACGATTATTATCGCAATCCCGGTAGCCTCTCTTGCAGCCTATGCTCTATCAAGATTTCATTACAAGGTTAAGAATGTTTTGATGATCTGGTTGCTCTCTACCCAGTTCATACCACCGGTAGTTATCGTAATACCCTACTTCGTATTGTTCAGAACCTTGCATCTGATGGATACCCGAATCGCACTGGTACTGATGAACCTCAGTTTCGTGTTGCCTTTCGCTACGTGGATGATCAAGGGATTTGTTGATGGGCTTTCCATCACTCTTGAGGAAGCCGCATTCGTTGAGGGCTGCTCGTTTCTACAGGTAATCACAAAGATCACCATCCCGCTCGCCATGCCCGGAATCATAACGACTTCGATCTTTATCTTGATCCAGTCTTGGAACGAGTACCTTTTCGCACTGATCCTAACTAGAAATAATGCGGTCACCATGACTGTAGGACTAAACAGTCTCGTAACAGATCGAGGTGTAATCTGGGAACAGATGTCTGCAGCAGGAATCCTGATCATGGTCCCAATCTTCATCTTCTCATTTTTGGTTCGGAAACATTTTACTCAAGGACTTACCCTTGGGGCAGTTAAATAGCAATCTTCCCCGTATGGGGATGATATTATATCATAAGGAGGCTCTCTCATGAAAAAGAGTGGCTTTAGAATTATTCTTTCACTTATCATGATTGTTAGTATGGGAATGGTATTTGCAGGTGGGCAGCAGGAAAAAAGTCCTACACCAGCAGTAGAATCAGATTATTCAGATGAAGAGATTACATCATGGGATCTCAAACCAGGTATGCCGTATTCAGGAGCAAAGATTCAGGCTCTACTGCACCCAAGTGGTCAGAATAACCTGTTGAAAAAGTACCTGCCTGAATTCACTGAAATGACTGGAATCGAGGTAGAAATTGAAATCATTCCTTATGGGGATCTTTATCAGAAATTCACCATTGAAGCAGTATCAGGAACTTCAGATTACGATGTCTACATTTCCCATTATACTTGGATACCAGCATTAAGTGGCTATCTTGAGCCCCTTAACTCAAGAATCGCATCTGACGGAATTGATTTAACCAGATGGTCAGATGCTTACATCCAGACATGTACATGGGATGGTGAAGTTTATGGGTTGCCTTTAAGAACTCATCCAATGCTACTGTTCTATCGAAAAGACCTCTATGAAAAATATGGGCTCAATGAACCTAAGACATTCGAAGAATTACAGAAGAATGCAAAAGTAATAACAGAGAATGAAGATATGTATGGTATAGCACTACAGTATGGAAAGAATGCTGAACAGGTTGTTTATCCATGGCTTACCTACCTTTGGGCTTATGGTGCTGAGATGTTTGATAAAGATTTCAAACCGGCATTCAATACCGAGAAGGGTATTGCCGCTACCAAAGATTATATGAAACCTATCCTTGAGAACGGTACTGCTGCTCCAGGTAGTGTATCCTACTCAGAGTATGATGCTAACCTTTCCTTCACTACTGGTGAAGCAGCTATGGTATATGCTTTCTGGTGGGCGTACGGAAACTTTCAGAATCCTGACTCAAGCGACCTAACCGTTGACCAGATCGGTTTCTGCAATGTTCCTGGTACCAGTGAGAAACAATCTTCATACGCTATGTCCATGCCTCTTTCTGTAACATCATTCTCAGATGAGAAAGATGCTTCTTGGGAGTTCGTGAAATGGGCAAACAGTGCAAAGATGGATCTGAGAGCTGTAACAGACAAAAGCGATCCAAAAATGCTCACTTCTGTAGCAGCACAATTCGCAACATTGAGAAATCCTAAAGTCAATGAACTGAACAACGGACTTCACAATGTAGCTGCAACTGTCCTTGAGACTGCTCAAACCCAGCCTAGCTTCCCTGAATGGGTACAGGTAGCTGAGAAGGTTGTTCTTGCATTGAATAATATCGCAGCAGGCGAAGCCAGTGTAGAGAATGCTCTTGCAAAAGCTGAAAATGAAGTTACCGAAATCATGACTCGAGCTGGATACTACAAATAGTATGTATCGGTTTTCATGATACCAAATAGAGGATCCCAAGAGTGCTACAATGGGATCCTCTTTTTGAAATATTTTATGTAACTGTTTAGTCGTCCCTACTTTCTGACTAATTATATCCATTATAAGCACATATATAATATTTTGGGTTTCAAATCATCTTTTTTCAAGGGAGGCCTTCCAAGGCCTTCCTTGTGCTTCTCCTGGGCTTTTAGGTGCTTGCATAGACAGTTAAATATATATAGAATTTCTGATTGACTTTTCTATGGAAACAACAAACGGTTAGATTTCAACCAAGAAGCTGAGGAGAAAGTAGAAAAAGTTGCACTTCTCGGGACCAGTTGTTTATGAAGCTTTTCTGTTTATAAGGTGAGCATCAAACCCAATACATTGGTCACAAAAGTTACCGAATCCTCTAGCATAG